>JBQTHA010000047.1:0-5702 GCA_052390375.1 Nitrosopumilaceae archaeon | reverse complement strand
CATGATGCCACTTGCTAAATTTAAGATCAAAGATCACTTTGCTTGTAGCTTGAGTACCTGGTTTAATCGTGTCCCACTTTTGTAATGTTGGATCCCATGTGATTGCATCTTCTGGAACATCTAATTTGCCAGCAGGGCCAGCAGTTTCAACTGCGAAGTCTGTTCTAATTGGAATAGTATTACCGGTGTATGGATGTTTGAAAACACCAGGATCATACAAGGCATCCCAAATTTGTCTGCTATAGACGTCACTGATTCCCATCACTGGATTCCATGCACCTTGATAGATTTGCTTAACCCCTATTGTAAGAGAATTTGAATCAGTCCTAGCATTAATTGGAGTAAACCTAGATGGAACGCCAGCACCAAAATCATTGATCACTCCATCAACCTTCTCATTTACCACATATTGGTCAATTTTACTTGCCAGAAAAATTCTCACTGATTCCCTAATCCCCTCTGCGGTGGCTTTACGGAATAGGTCGATGCGTTCTTCAGCTGAGCTGAAATTTCCCGCATAGATTTTTTGTGTTAATGAATCCATGTAATCATTTTGATAGTTCCAATATGAGGGGTCATTAAATCCAGGCATGTTTGAGAACCATGGGGAGTACATTTGGCCAAGACTCAACGGATCATATTTTACAAATGCAGAACGACCCCCCCAACCTTCGGTGTAGAAACTCCATTTCATATCTGATGGATTTGAACCGTAAACATTAACGAATGCCTTGTTAAGATCACCAAAATCTTTTATCACTTTAAATCCAATTTTTTCTAACTCAGATGATAATATTTCACCTATCGACTTTCTTACTGGATCATCACTTCTAATGAACGCAATTAATTCTATTTCCTTATTATCAAATGTCCACTTACCATCAATTTTTTTTGCACCTGCATCTGTTAGCGCTTTTGAAATCATTTCTTCAGCCAAAGCAGGGTTATATCTAAAATGAAATGACTCTAATTCATCAACGATGAATAGATAATCTGGATCAAAGGGTCCATAATTTGAAATCATTGTTGTGCCATATCCTCCCATTAGTTCATTTACAATTAATTTTCTATCAACCAGATAGTTCAGTGCAAATCTGACTTCTTTAATTGAAAAAGGATTAAATTTCTCTGACTCTGCAGGATTGATAAGAATACTGTAGGAACCTCCAGTTGATTCATAAACTTGTAATCCCTCACGAGACTTTACGCTGTCAATTCTGTCTGAGGATACTCTGTAATAGTATAGATCCAAGTTACCATTTCGTACTTCTTCCAGAGCAGTGTTTTCATCAAGATATTGAATAAACTGTATTTCATCAACAAAGGTTCCTTTGTCAGCTGATGCAATCTGAATACTTAACATGCCAAATAGTATGACAAATAAGAGTTTCATGACATATGCTTGTTCAATGGCTGTAATATAAGGCTCCAAGGTCATAAACTATTTTGATGAATATTAACACTTAAAATTTAAAAAAGAAAATTCAATATGAAAATACATTGCAATTAAAACCACTTACAAGAGGAATAACTGGGGTTATCCCAGGGGGAATTTCAGTTATAGATTTTGCAATAGTTGCACAAACGGATCAAATTTCTGCAAAAGAAATTCTCAATGTTTTGGTTGCAAATAAAATAGGTTCTTTTGAAGGAGAAAATGTTAATTTCAATCCAGAAGATAAACTAAAAACCGCTCTTTTTGCAATCAGCCAAGGGGCTCCAATTGATGATGTGTCCATTTATTTGAATTGGAAGGATTTTGAGGGCCTCGTAGCCGAGATATTAGAATCAAAGAACTTTGATATCATTAAAAATCTTGTATTAACCAAGCCACGAATGGAAATAGATGTAATTGGAATTAATCACGGGGTGGCAGTTCTCATCGACTGTAAGCATTGGAAGAGGATGAGTTCAACTACGCTAAGAGGCATAGTAAGAAAACAGGTTGCACGTGTGAAGCATTATGTAGAAAAAACTCAAGGGGCAATAGCTGTGCCAGCAATAGTGACATTATACCAAGAAGAAATTAGTTTTATCGATAACGTGCCAATAATTCCTATCTTACAATTTTCTTCGTTTTTAGATGAATTTTATGGGAATTTGGATGACTTGAAGACTATAGAAACATAATTAAAAGAAAAAATGCTGAACACGCAGATAGAAATCCTTTAGTTAAATTCATAGTTTTATCTACTGCTCTAGAATAATCCCGAAATATAGTTGGCCCCATCACTTTAACATTGGCTTCGTTTTCTAAAATTTCAAAGGAAGCTGGCTCTATGTTTTTTTCAGATTCTTTGGCAATTTCAAGATACCAATTTGCCATGTCTTGAGGTTTTGTGACCAAACCAAATTGATAGTATCCATTTCTATTTCTCACACCTTGTGTGGTGTAATGTGTATCAGATGTACAAATTTCTATTAGGTCATACCCATTTTTTGAAAAATGGTTCACAACTGCTTCTCTAACTCCATTTTCCATATTATTCGCGTCGGCCCACCCTAGAAAATATTTTTTATTATTTGTGCGAAGACACAAAATTCCAATGCCACCAAGCGCAAGATCTGGTGCTGTAATATCCATGTCTTTAGAATTTGCATAACCAAATTCTAAAGGATATGTCTCCTTAGTCATCAATGTATCAAGACAAGATTTTGATGCAGCTAAAAGATCTTCGGAATTGTTTTGAGAAATTTCTTCTCCCATTGCATTGTGACAATCTACAATTAAGACTTGACCAAAGTTACGATTTTTTGAAAACTGTTCAATCTCACTTTTTACATGTAGTGGCAAGTCCTCCATTCCATGTGGAGAAAGAGACAAAAACAAGAGTGCGGTTTTACCAAAAAGTAATCCTACACAACGGGCATTGTTAATCTGAACTGTAACAGGTTCAGTACAGTTCAATCCTTCCTGTGCTACAGAATATTTTGATAAACTCTCAAGATATTGTGATACTTCTGTTTGTGAAGGTAAATTTAGAGAATGGTTTGAAACGCTATGCAGCACCATTGCTGATGAACCAAGATTTTTATAAATCAGATATGGGATATTGCTTCCTCCTTCTGGATGAAATGGTCCAGGATGAATATCAGGTAAAACTAATCTAAATTCTCTATTTGCGTTCTTTGTATGAAATCGAATTTGGGATGTGGAGACTTTGGATACTTTGGCACGTTCAGTAAGAATATTTTCAACCTCTGATGGGTTATTTTTTGATAAGGATGAAAGATAAGCTTGTATTAATTTATGAGTGCTCTTGACACCCGGCCTTCCAGCCCTGTCAGTAAGTATAGACCAAGACGAGGCTAATATCAAAAATGTTACACCATATGCTATAGCCTGATAATTAGTTAAAACTGGAATCCACATATCGATTGGCACTAGTGCTAAAAACATTGCCATTGGTTGTAAGAAACATACTAGCCAGGCCTTGCGTATGTTAGCACCAAGAACGGTTGTGAATATTCCAATTCTAAAGCTTGCAAACAAAAACATTCCAACTGTAATGAAAAGAAATGGAACCTCTTCTCTAGATATTACAAGAGAAGCCAAAAGACCAGATACTGCAGTAAGTAACCAAAGACTATTTCCAAAAAGCGACATGTGTAATGCTTTAGAATACTCTTTGTTTCGGGTAAAGCGAGAGTCAATTTTTTGTGTTACCAAAAGTGCCGCTAGAACAGCAAGCAGTCTAAAAACAATATCTTCACTTTCTAGATAGACTGATACAGTTAACGTTACAAGTACTGATGCAACAATAATTGAAATTATTAATGAATGATAAAATGAAGATGGATTTAGTAATGTTAGTGAATATCGTTTATGGATCTTGGAAACATCACTGTAAGACTCTGTCATAATGGATCACTATACTAGAAAAATATCCATCAACCACGAGATTACAATAAGGCTGCTTGGAACGGTTACTACAATTTTTGGATCTACTTTGAACCCTTTTGTTTCATCTTCAAAGAATCTCAAAAGTCCTGCGCTTGATGCCGGTAATGGAGCACCTTTTTTTCCAGCCATGATTAATGTAAAAGTCAGAAACTTTACATAAAAACTTTATTCTTGTTTCTTTAATTTGGCAATAATTTCCACGAGTGAATTTATCGATTTTAAGATTTGTTGTTGTTTTTCATGATCTTTTTCTTCGTCAAGTTCTTTTGAAAGATTTTCAAGTTTTTGTTCTAAAACATTTAGAGTTGAACGGGTTTTTTGTATCTCCTCATATTCTGTGGTTTTAGATGGTGGGTTAGTTTCTTTAATTTCAGGCTCCTTACCACAATTAATGCACAATGCATGACCATCTTTTATTACTCTTACACCCTTGCAATATGGGCAGGGTTCGCTAACTAATGTAGCCCCTTTTAGCAACATTTCGATTGCCTTCTTAGTAAGTTCTGCTGACATCAAGAAACATTAGAATTGATTTCTAAAAAACTTAATCTTCAGTCTTGTAGAAAAATGAGTTTTTCATATTCAGCGAAGGCTTAATAGTGTGTGGGAAGAAGTATTTTTCGATTAATGGCGGTAATTTGTAGTACTTGTGGCCTTCCTGAAGACTTATGCGCCTGTGGTGAACTAGAAAAAGATAGCACTCATATCATTATAAGGTTAGAAACTAGACGTTTTAGAAAAAAAGGAACTATGATTGAAGGCCTAGATCCAAAAATTAATGATTTAGAAAGTGTAGCCAAGGAATTAAAAGCCAAATATGCATGTGGGGGTACAGCAAAAGATGGTTACATATTTTTACAAGGGGACCATCGGGACACCATCAAAGAAACTTTGGTAAAGCTTGGATTTGCTGAATCATCAATAGAACTTCACTAGAAAAGACTTGTTAGACCAAAACAAGTTAATGAAATCTTTGGGAATTCCATTCTCTGCATTAGTTTCTGTAATTTTTGGTTTGATGATTCTTTCATTTCCTTTAGGCGCCTATGTTGTTTTTAATTCCAATATAGAAGATGGGGTAAGATTTGATTTCCCAATAAATGGGTTTGATTTGTTTCCTGCAGGAATTGGTTTTGAAATTCCAATACAGTTTGAACTTGGAGATGTCTTTATTGGTTTGTGGTGTGTGTTTCTTATTTTATTTTCAATTGCTATGTTAGGACCCAAAACAAATTTTCTAAAAGCTTTGTCTCCTATTATGTCAGAAGGAAAATATGAATCAAAATCAAACTATCTTGTTTCAGTAATCAAGTGGTTTGCCATTTTGATTGTAATTTCAGGAATAATTGATTTTATTCAAGAAAGTGTAGGGATAACAACACAACCTCCTCAACAATCAGATAGTTTAATTCAATTCTTTGAGATTACTGCAGCACCAATTAGTGAAGAAATAGGATTTAGAGTGATGTTAATTGGAATTCCTTTGTTTGCTATTTACTCTCATCGAACATCACTGGTTTTATTTTTCAAATCACTATGGCACCCAACACAGACACTACATATCTATGAAACAAAAAAAGCATTAATTTTGATTGTAGTTGTGGGAATATTTTTTGGTGCAGCTCATATAATTTCTGGTGAACCTTGGAGTTTAGGCAAATTTGCTCAAGCAACTGCAAGTGGAATAATTATTGGATGGGTTTATTTCAAACATGGACTTGTTTCGGCAATTCTGGTTCATTGGTCAACAAATTATTTTATTTTTTCATATGTGAATTTCCTTGCTGAGATAAATGAA
>JBQTHA010000046.1:0-19125 GCA_052390375.1 Nitrosopumilaceae archaeon | reverse complement strand
TTGCAGAACGACGGTTCTGTCTTAAAACATAATCTCGTAGTCTAAGTAATTGTGATAGGGATCTACTATCTGGAACGTTGACACCATTTCTTTTTAGCTCGTGATATCTTTCTTCAAGTGCTTTTTTGATCAAACTTTGAATGTGTTTCATCTCAGGAGGTAGGTCTACATTTATCCACTCTGTTTTTGTTTCTTGAATGTAGGGTTTAACATCAGGACTGTCTTCTGTTCTTTGAGCTATGCTTGAAATCTTAAGAGTTGTAAGAAGTTCAGTGGCTTTTTCTTTCTCGCTAGGTAACGTTGCAGTCATGCCCATAATTCTTGCGTTGGAGGTAGCAAACCGTTGTGCAATTCCAGAATAAGCATAGTCACCAATTGTTCTATGAGCCTCATCAAAAATTACAAGACTAAATTGGTCAGTAGAAACAATTTGTCGGTCTAAATCATTTTTTGTAATTTCGGGCGTTGCACAAATTACACTATTCATCCAAAGTTTTTTTCTCTTGCTTATTAGATCCTCGCCTGTAATTAATGCAATATCCTCAATGGTTAGATTATTTTTTAAAAATTCATAATGTTGATTTGTAAGTACTCTTGTTGGTGCTAAAAATAATATTCCTCCAGTGCCTTTGGAAAGAAAATCGGCTATTACTTGAAGAGCAACTGCAGTTTTACCAAGACCAGTAGGTAAGACCACAAGACAATTTTCTGATTTTGCTTGATTAGCTAAATTGACTTGATAGTCTCTATTCTCAATAGTATTTTTTTGTAAAAATCTATGTTCTACGTATTCTGAAGACATCTTTCTCTAAATGGATGATAAGTTTATTGATTTTATGGTTTCGTGTCATCAATTGATAGCTATTACTCAAATATCAATAGACCGGGCCTTGCCTGAATTACTTAACTATGAATGATAAAGCATTAAAAAATTCTTGTTGAGATATGAGACCATCTTTAGCCCATTTTACTATCTTGCTTTTCTTAAACCAACTAGGCATATCGTGTCCCTCAATTCCCAATTTTTCTAAAAATTCAGAATCAGATACTTGCTCTTCTGAAAAACCTGCCCAAGCGTTAAGTGCATCCATTGGGATTTGTGGCTGGGAGACAAGATTCGATTTGATTAAATCTTCAGCCGCAGGTTCTGATGTATCCTGCAAGTTTTTTTCCTCAATTGCCAATTCGTTTTCTTCAGACACTGTCAGGACATTCTCTAGGAAGAGATCTGCTTTGTTTCTATCCAGATTCCAAGTTTTTAGTAAAACGTCAGAACCGCCCAACTTTTTATCAAGCATTATCTCAAACTTTAACACAAAATGGCTGGCATCTATATTTAAGATATCAAATTTTGCTTCCCTTAAAACTCCATTTTCATCTCTAATTTGCAGTGGTTCAAATTTCTGCCATCGAATATACGTTTGACTTTTTTGTAATTCGTCACGTCCATTTCCATTAAGATAAAGTGTCACATGAGCAATGTTATCTATTCCGTTCATCTCAGTATAATCAAATCTTAAAACTATTTTTTCACCAACTTTTACTTTTTCTACAGCACTGTCATTATCAATAATACTACTCGAAATTGTTCCACCGAACCCTTCATCTCCACTTTCCAAAATAGAAAACGTTGAGGCTCCAAATGTAGCAATGTTTTTTGAGGATGAACCAGATGATCCACCTACAAACAAAGCTGGTTTGATTATACCCCCTACTGCAAATTTTGAAAATTCCGGAACATCATTTGAACGAACCCTAAATCCAGGTTTTGGTTTTCCACCTCCGCCTCCGCCTCCACTTCCACCTCCGGGGGTTGCAGGATCCTCTGTACAAGTTACAAGACCATTACTTGTTCCAGTTGCTCCCTTCTTTTCATTTGAACCACCAGGAAATCCTCCACCATTAGTAACAATTGTCTCTAACACTTCATCAATATCATCAAAATCACCGTCATCATTTACATCATGTAATATTTTCAAATTACATAACTCTTCAACAGGAAGACCAGCGTTAATTACGTTAGATTCGTGAATTACAAAAATTACATCACATTGTTCTTCACATTCGTGTCCATCTGGTGCATCGCCTGCTGTTCCATTAATTGGAGTAATGTTTATCACTTGACTTACAAGAATAAATTTTGATGATAAAGCGGATTCATTTTGATCATAAATAACTACACCGTTAAAATTATTTGGCACCACCACTCCAATAGGTATCCCATCACCCATTACAGTTGATGGTGCTCTTGTATCTGGCGTGGTTCCAGGAACATTAAGACCCTTTGCAGGCACTATAATAGATTTAGAAATTGTATCGACGATGTTAACCGAATCAGTTAAGCTAATTGAGAAAAGATCTGAAAATCCGTTTTGAGGTAGTTCTAAAAATAAAAGAGTAAAAACTAAAAGCAGTACTCCAGTTAACAAGAGATTTTTCATATGCCCCTAGCCAGATGTACTAACGATCTATTTATTTTAGATCGCAAAATGACGTTATCCTCATATTTTTTGAATATTTATAGAAGAATCATAGTTTCAAATTCATATATTGCAGGAAACGCCATTTTTGCTGTGAGTAGTTCTTTTGAGAGGCCAACATGGGATGAGTATTTCATGCTACAGGCAGAGCTTGCCAAATTACGCTCAAACTGCATGACTCGTCACGTAGGTGCAGTAATTGTTAGAAATCATAGGCAAATTGCAACTGGATATAATGGGACTCCTCCAGGGGTAAAAAATTGCTTTGAGGGGGGTTGCAAACGCTGCCAGCTAAGAATGGAAGGCAAAATTGAATCAGGGGCTTCGTTGGATAGATGTCTTTGCAATCATGCAGAAGCCAATGCCATAATGCATTGCGCCATTTTAGGAATTGAAGCTGGTTCAGACGGTGCCATCCTGTATACTACTTTTGTACCGTGTTTGGAATGCACTAAAATGGCAATCACCATAGGTATTAAAAAAATTGTATGCCTTGACACTTATCCCGAAACAGATTATGATCTTATCGAGGAGGCGGGGGTAAAAGTAATAACACTTGAAAAAACCAGAATTGAATATTGGGCAAAAAAATTAATCGAGACGTATACTGAAAAGTTAATTCCCAAATAGGTGAATGTGTGACTCCCCAAGTAGATAAATCAAATGAAAATCAAACAGTCCCTGCATCATTATTGGTATCTGCAACATATAACAGTCAAAATAACGCAGCAGTTCTAAAATTTTACGAGCCAAAATCACAAAAAATTATTCTTTGGCCTGATCAAACTGGTCATAAGCCGTATTGTTACTCAAAGCTAAACCCAGATGAATTAGATTTTCTTTCCGAGAGAGATGATGTTGAAAAAATCGAATCAGTCAAAAAACATGACATGATAAATGATGTTGAAATCACAGTGTCAAAAATTGTTGTATCAAACCCTCTGGCAATTGGAGGAACAGACAAAAGTATTCGTAATTTAATTGATACATGGGAATCAGATATAAAATATTATGAGAACTATCTATACGACAAATCACTAATTGTCGGCAAATATTATAAAATTGAAAATGGAAAAATAATTCCAGAGAATTTACAAATTTCTGATGAAGTTCGTTTGGCATTAAAAACTCTACTATGGGATAAAGCTGCAGATGACGGAATGGTCAATTCAAAAGAATTTCAAGAATATGTTTCTGACTGGGCTGATCTTCTCAATCAACCCATACCAAAAATTAAGCGGGTAAGCTTTGATATCGAAGTAGAGGCCGAAGTTGGCAGAATACCGGATGCAAAAATTGCAGATAAAAGAGTGACAGCAATAGGATTTGAAGGAACTGATAATTTTAAGCAAGTATTTGTTTTAAGAAAAGAAGGTACAGAGGAAGGCAAAAACGATCTTCCTTCAGATGTTAAAGTTCAGTTTTATGACGAAAATAAAGAAAAAGAGATGATTTTAGACGCATTTAAAAAAATTTCAGAGTATCCTTTTGTTATTACATACAATGGTGACGATTTTGATATGCCATATCTTTACAATCGTGCTCAAAGATTAGGAATCAAACAAGAAGAAAACCCATTTTACATGATGAAAGATTCTGCAACTCTAAAGGAGGGAGTACATATTGATCTATACCGAACACTTTCAAATAGGTCATTTCAGATTTACGCGTTCAGCCACAAATACACTGACTTTTCTTTGAATAGTGTTTCAAAAGCTCTCTTAGATGAAACTAAAATTGATTATGGAATTGAGCTTGCCGATTTGAATCTTTACCAGACAGCAAATTATTGTTTTAATGATGCTAGACTCACATACAAGCTAACTAGCTTTAACAACGATTTATTGATGAATCTGCTGGTAGTAGTTTCTAGAATCGCAAGAATGCCAATTGATGACATTGCAAGAATGGGCGTATCCCAGTGGATTAGGAGTCTTGTCTATTACGAACATAGACAGCGCAATGCATTGATACCAAAAAGAACTGAACTTGAAAAAAAATCAGTCGGAGTAGCTAGCGATGCAATAATTAAAGATAAGAAATACAGAGGAGGTTTAGTAGTTGAACCAATAGAAGGAATTCATTTTAATGTGACTGTTATGGATTTTGCCAGTCTGTATCCCAGCATAATCAAAGTCAAAAACATATCATATGAAACAGTAAGATGCCCACATGAAGAATGTAAAAAAAATACAATACCAGAAACAAATCATTGGGTATGTACAAAACACAATGGGTTGACATCTCTTTTAATAGGTTCGCTAAGAGATCTTAGAGTAAATTATTACAAGCATCTTTCAAAAAATGAATCGTTATCAGAAGAACAAAGACAGCAATATGATGTAGTTAGTCAAGCACTCAAAGTAATACTCAATGCCAGCTATGGAGTGATGGGTGCGGAAATATTTCCATTATATTTTCTGCCTGCAGCAGAAGCTACTACTGCAATTGGGAGACATACAATTTTAGAGACTATAAAAAGATGCAAAGAATTAGAAATAGAGGTTCTATACGGCGATACTGATTCGCTATTTATTAAAAATCCTACTCGAGAACAAATCCAAAAAGTAATCGAGTGGGCAAAAAAAGAACATAATGTAGAGTTAGAAGTAGATAAGGAATATCGATATGTTGTACTTAGTAGTAGAAAGAAAAACTACCTTGGTGTAACAAAGAGCGGTAAAGTTGATGTAAAAGGATTAACTGGAAAAAAATCCCATACTCCTCCATTTATCAAGACGTTATTTTATGAACTACTAGATATTCTCGCGCAAGTACAATCTGTAGAAGATTTTACAAATGCAAAAAAACAGATCAGTAACAAAATCACAGAATACGTCAAAAAAGTAGAAGCAAAGGAGATTCCACTTTCTGAACTTGCATTTAATGTAATGATAAGTAAAACACCATCAGAATATGTTAAGACTGTACCTCAACATATTCGTGCAGCAAAATTACTTGAATCTATTAGAGAAATAAAAAAAGGCGACATTATTTCGTATGTCAAAATTATCAACAAACCTGGAGTCAAGCCAGTTGAAATGGCAAGACAAGATGAGATTGATTCCAAAAAATACATGGAGTTTATGGAAAGTACACTAGACCAAATAACCTCCTCAATGGATCTTGATTTTGATACAATACTTGGCAAACCAAAGCAAACAGGATTGGATCAGTTTTTCTGGAATTAAGTGGTGAAAAATGTTATTTGATGAATTATCTTTAGGAATTTTAGCTACTGTTGCAGGAATTATTATACTAGCAGGGTGGGTTCCTCAGATTATCAAAGGATATCGTACAAAAAAACTCGATGATATTTCAAAGTACCTTATGATTTTAATAGCTGCGGGATCGTTTTTGTGGTTTGTATATGGAGTAGAAAAAAATGATCCTTACATCATAGGAGTAAACGTTGCTGCTATAGTACTAACATTGATTGTTTTAAGTATGAAATTTCTGTATGAAAAACAAAAAATGGGTTATAACAATTAAAAATTTAAATATTTAAAAAAAATTTTTAATATTATGACTTTTTGATATGAACACACAAGGCGATATTACCATAAACTGTGACTATAATTTTCAGTATGGCATTTCAAAGACAGTGTCCAAGTTGTACCAAATATGTTACAATTCCAACCGTAGAAGGCAGATATGAAACAACTCATAGATGTAGCCACTGTGGCTTTGTGATTCGTATACCCCCTAAGGAACATGTTATGAAAAGTGGGGATTATGGAGACTAACCACTTTCTTTTTATTTGATATCATTACAAAAAAACTAAGTTGTTTATTATTAATTGTAAAAATTATGATGAAATATCTGGAAAGGAAATAACTAGGTTAGTTAAGATTGCACAAAGTGTATCTAAAAAATATGGAATTAAAATTGCAGTTGCCCCCCCTCAACATCTTTTATCTCAGATAACCTCCTTTGCTATACCTATTCTGGCCCAGCATGTAGATAATGCAAAAGTGGGTAGTACTACAGGTTTCATCATACCTGAACTTTTAAAAAAATCAAATGTAAAGGGAGCCCTAATCAATCATAGTGAACATAGAATTTCTGGTAAGGAGATTGAACAATTGGTTTTACGATTAAAAAAACTCAAAATGATATCTGTTGTTTGTGTTAAAAATGTGGCTGAAGCATCAAGGTATGCAAAACTGAATCCAAATTATATCGCAATAGAGCCACCTGAGCTAATTGGATCTGGGAAAGCTGTTTCAAAAGAAAGGCCAGAATTAATCACTCTAGCAGCAACTGCAGTAACGAGTGCAAAAAATCAAACAAAACTTTTGTGTGGAGCTGGAATAGTTTCTGGGCAAGACGTAAAAAAATCTATTGAGCTTGGATCTAAAGGAATACTTGTTGCCAGTGGTATTGTAAAAGCCAAAAATTGGCAAAAAATTATTGAAGAATTTGCAAAGGCAATGGTTTAAAATCCCCTATTTTTTCATTGAATAACCTAGGATAATCAACACACATGAAATCAATATATTTTTTCGATGAAGGCGATGGAAAAAATAGAAAGCTGCTAGGCGGAAAAGGAGCTGGGCTTTGTGAAATGACTAGATTGAAGCTTCCAGTACCTCCAGGATTTGTAATTACAACTGAAGTTTGTAAAAATTACTATGAGAACAACAAAATGCTTCCAAAAAATCTAATTTCTGAAGTTAAAAAAAACATTGCAAAAATTGAGAAAAAAACTGGAAAGAAATGGAACTCAAAAGAAGATCCACTGCTAGTTTCAGTTCGTTCAGGTGCAGCAATCTCCATGCCTGGCATGATGGATACTATTCTCAATCTTGGTTTGAATGAGGAAACCGTCTTAGGTCTAGCCAAAAAAAGCGGCAATCCAAGATTTGCATGGGATTCGTATAGGCGATTTGTCCAATTATTTGGAAAGGTAGTGTTTGGCGTTAATGATCAAAAATTTGATGAGGTTTTAGATCATGCCAAAAAAAATCAGGCGGTTCAAGCAGATAGTGCATTAAATGAAAAATCTCTAAAGCAAGTTGTAATTGAATACAAAAAAATCTGTGAAAAACATACCAGTCGATTATTTCCAAACGATCCGTTTGAACAGTTAGAGCTTGCAATAAAAGCTGTCTTTAATAGTTGGATGGGAGAGCGGGCAACAGTTTATCGAAATAAAAACAATATAACTAAAGACATTGTAGATGGGACAGCAGTAAATGTCGTAGCCATGGCTTTTGGCAACATGGGTAATGATAGTGCGACCGGAGTTGTTTTTACAAGAAATCCAGATGATGGAACAAAAAAGATCTTTGGAGATTATCTTGTAAATGCTCAAGGAGAAGATGTTGTTGCTGGAGTAAGAACTCCAAAACCAATTGATCAACTGGAATTAGAATTACCAGGCACTTACAAACAATTACTGAACACTTGTAAAAATCTTGAAAAACACTACAAAGAACCACAAGATATAGAGTTTACAGTTGAGCAAGGTAAATTCTACCTATTACAAACTCGTTCTGCAAAAATGAATGCAGCTGGAATGGTTAAAACATCTGTAGATATGACAAAGGAAAAACTCATCACGCAGTATAGAGCTTTACTTCGTTTGAATGCTGATCAGCTTGAACAATTGTTACATAATACAATAGATCCAAATGCAAAAGGATACGCACGGTTTGCCAAAGGTATTGCTGCATCTCCAGGTGCGGCAAGTGGGGTTGTAATATTTGATGTAAAGAGAGCTGTAGAAAAAGGAGATAGTGGCATAAGTGTGATCTTGGTAAGAGAAGAAACAAAACCTGAAGATGTTCCTGCCTTTTTTTCATCAGTTGGAATACTCACTAGCAGAGGAGGAAAAACATCACATGCTGCAGTAGTAGCTAGAGGAATGGGAAAGGCCTGCATCGTTGGGTGTACTGAGCTAAAAATTGATTATGAGGCACGAAAATGCCAAGCAAATGACAGAGTGATTGCTGAAGGAGATGTAATTACAATTGATGGAAGTACCGGAACTGTATTTTTAGGAGCAGTTCCTACAATAAAGCCAGAGATAACTGAGGATTTTAAGACGATTCTTAATTGGTCACAGAAAGCAAAAAAAATTGGAATTCGTGGGAACGCAGATACTCCTGATGGTGCTAAACTAGCAAGGCAGTATGGGGCAGAGGGAATTGGTTTGTGTAGAACAGAAAGGATGTTTAATGCAAAAGACCGAATAGGATTATTTGTTGATATGATCATGGCAAAAACAATTGAAAAAAGAAAACAAGTTTTAGAAAAACTAGGAGAATTACAAAAAAGTGACTTTTTACAAATTCTCAAGGCAATGGAAGGATATCCAGTTACCATAAGATTACTTGATCCTCCATTACACGAGTTCTTGCCAAATCCAGAAGAACTTGCAGATAAATTACGAAAACTAGAACAACAAAACACAACTCCAGATATTGAGAAAACAAAAATTGTTCTAGAGCGAGCAAGAGATTTAGCTGAAATAAACCCAATGATGGGTCATCGTGGAGTACGTTTGGGTGTCACTTATCCAGAAATCTATGAAATACAAATAAGAGCAGTATTTGAGGCCGCAGCTGAATTAATGATGCAAAAAGTTGATGCACGTCCTCAGATAATGATTCCACAAGTAAGCAGCATAACAGAATTAAATCTTATTAAAAGAATTTATGATTCAATAAAAACAGAGATAGAAAAAAAATACAATATGAAAATTAAAATTAATTTTGGTACTATGATTGAAGTAGTACGAGCTGCTCTTACAGCAAATGAGTTAGCAAATACTGCAGAATTTTTCAGCTTTGGAACAAATGATCTTACACAAGGAACATTTAGTTTTAGTAGAGAAGATGCGGAAGGAACATTTCTTCCAGAGTATCTAGACAAAGAGTTGCTTGAAACTAGTCCATTTCAATCCCTTGATGTAAATGGAGTAGGAAGTTTAATGAAAATCGCTATTGAAAAGGGCAGAAAAATTAAACCTAAACTTGAGATAGGAATATGCGGAGAACATGGAGGAGACCCACGTTCCATTAATTTCTGTCATAATTCTGGCCTAGACTATGTTAGCGCTTCACCACACAGAATACCAATAGCTATTGTAGCAGCAGCTCAGGCAGCTCTTGTTAAATCGGCTGGGGCTAAAAGCAAAAAAACTCCTAAAAAATCAAGGAAAATGACAAAAAAGAAGGCAAAAAGACGATAGTTTTTGTTAAATGGTTTAAAACCAATAACCTAATTCTAATTTCAAATGCTACCTAGAATAGATACCATCAAGCAATTGAGGACAAAGCTTGGCATTACTCAAAAAAAGCTTGCAAGCATAGCTGGCGTGAGTACCTCTATGATTAATCAAATAGAATCGGGGCGTAGCCAGCCAAGTTATGAAACTGCAAAAAGAATCTTTGATAATTTAGCTACGCTTGAAGGGCAAACATCCCCCTACAAAGCTGGTGATTTTTGTAGCAAGGATATTGTGAAAATAAAACCAACTAATACTTTGCTTGAAGCAATTGAAAAGATGCACAAATACTCAATTAGTCAGATTCCAGTTTTTGATGGAAATGTTGCTGTTGGAGTAGTATCGGATGACGGGATAATGAAACATTTAGCAGATGTTGGGGAGTCTGAGTTAAAACATGCAAAGCTGTCTGAAACAATGGATCCTCCTCCACCAATAGTAGATTACGACACTCCAGCAAATGCTTTAGTTCCGTTGATTAGATTCTCAAAATGTATTTTAGTTTCAAAAAAATCAAAATTTGTTGGAATTATTACTGCGTCAGATACTTTGAAAATGATGGAATAAATTGTCCAGGCGTGGAGAATGATATGAGGTTATTGAGAAACTATTACTCAATGCAGACTAATTATACAATAAATTGCTCACAGATGTTAATTGTTATCAATAAAAGTAGCATTTATTCAATTGAGAATGTTTTGTAAAATTTCATTAATATAATCAACTTTTTTTGTCTAACTCCCTTTTCCAAGTTTTAAGAAATTTAAACTAAATGAAACTAGTGTTAAGCATACAAAAACGAGTAATAGAGCATAAACTCTCGAAACTAAAAAATGAGCTCAATTCATTAGAGGAGTAATCCTCTTCAATTTTTCATAATTTTGGATGAGAGCATAACTCTGCTAGAACACCGCTTAGAGATTTTGGATGGATGAAAATCACTTTAGTTCCTTCTGAACCTGGTCTAATTTTGCCTAGAAATTGAATTCCACATTCTTCCATTCTCTCCACTTCACCTTCAATGTTATCAGTTTGTAAAGCCACATGATGCAACCCTGGACCTTTTTTATCCAAAAATTTCTTAATCGGACTCTCATCATTCATTGGTTGCATCAACTCAATTCGTCCATTCTCCAAGGGAATTATAGCGAGTTTAACTCCCTCTGATTCTACTGTTTCAAATTTAACTATATCAACACCTAGGGCCTCTTGGTAGATTTTTGCAGATTCCTCCACATTATTTACAGCAATTGCTATATGATCAATTTTCATCTAAAACACTTCCTTAGGTCTATACTCTCCAAATACTTCTCTGAATGTATTACTAATCTCACCAGTTGTAGCATATGCCTTTACTGAATCAAGAATGTATGGCATCAAGTTTTCCTCACTTTCAGCAACAGATTGCATCTTAGATAATGCATGATCTACTTTGTTGTTATCTCGAGTGCTTCGTAATTTCTTAAGCGCTTTATGTTGCTGGATTTCTACTGTATCATCAATACGAAGAAGTTCTTGTTTTGTAGGTTCTGTCTCGGAGAACTTGTTTACGCCTACAATTACTCTTGAGTTATTATCAATTTCTTTTTTTAATCTGTAAGCATTTTGTTGAATTTCAGATTGGAAGAAGCCTTTTTCAATTCCTTTTATAGAGCCGCCCATTTTTTCTATCTTTTTTAGATACTTCCATACTCCATCTTCAATTTCATCACAAAGTTCTTCAAGATAGTAGGAGCCAGCCATAGGATCAACAGTTCTTGTAACTCCACTTTCATGAGCTACTATCTGTTGCGTACGTAGTGCTATCTTTGCCGACTCTTGTGTAGGTAATGCAAGTGCTTCATCTCGTGAATTTGTATGCAACGATTGAGTTCCACCAAGAACTGCTGCAAGAGATTGAATTGCAACTCGGACAATGTTATTATCGGGTTGCTGGGCAGTCAATGATTCACCGCTTGTTTGAGTATGGAATTTTAGTTGTAGAGATTTTGGATCTTTTGCATGAAATCTTTCTTTGAGAATTTTAGCGTAAATTTTTCTTGCAACTCTGAACTTTGCAACTTCTTCAAATAATTCTATTGTGCAACAAAAAAAGAAAGATAGTCTTGGTGCAAAATCATCAATTTTCAAACCTCGATCGATACAAGTTTGAATGTATTCAATACCGTTAGCGATAGTAAAAGCCACTTCTTGAATTGCAGTTGCCCCAGCTTCTCTCATATGATATCCAGAAATTGAGATTGGATACCATTGAGGAACCTCTTTAGAACAATATTGTATCATGTCACCAATTAAACGCATTGAGGGTTTTGGCGGATAGATGTAGGTATTTCTAGCAATGTATTCTTTTAGAATATCATTTTGAGTTGTTCCGCGAAGATCTTTACTACTAAATCCTTGAGATTGACCAACTGCAATATAGTAAGCAAGTAATGTTGATGCAGTTGAATTAATCGTCATCGATGAACTTACGTTTCCTAATGGGATTCCATCAAATGCAGTCATCATATCTTTTAAGGACGAAATCGAAACACCGACTTTCCCAACTTCACCTTCTGCTTGAGGAGAGTCTGGGTCATACCCAATCTGAGTTGGAAGGTCAAATGCCATACTAAGACCTGTTTGACCTTTTTCTAACATGAACTTGAAGCGTTTGTTTGTTTGTGCCGCATCTCCAAATCCTGAATACTGGCGCATTGTCCAAAATCTTTCACGATACATTTCTTGATGTATTCCTCTAGTAAAGGGATATTTTCCTGGCTCTTCTTTTTTTATTTGCTTTGGTATCTGATAAAATGGTTTTATAGGAATTTTAGAATCAGTGAAATATGTTTTTTTGTTTTGAGGTTTTATTTTTTTCATAAAAATCACTTTGTGATATTTTTTGAGATTTTATCTGCAGCTTCAAATGGATTCATTTTTTTTGATTGAACTTGTTTGAGATATTTAGAATAACTATTACCAGAGGCAAACATAGAATCAATTTTGATTTTAATATTATTTAAAACAATATCCTTTAATTCAGATTCTAGACGAAGTTTTTCAGTATCTTTTTTGGTCTTTTGTTTTTCTTTCATCATTTTCAATAAAATTTTTGAAAATTCTAGTATGCCATTTGAAGATTTAGTAGAGGTCATCAAGATCACGGGATTTTTTTGAGAATCTCCAATATAGTTTTGTACAGCTTGAAAAAGCTGTGCTGCACCAGATAAATCACTTTTATTTACAATATAGATATCGCCAATTTCTGTCAATCCGGCTTTAATTGTCTGAATACTGTCACCAGTATGAGGATTAAAAACAACTACCGTTATGTCTGCAATTTTTGCAATTTCAATTTCTGTTTGACCTGCACCCACACTCTCAATAATTATTGGATCAAACCCAGCATATTCTAATATACGAACACTATTTCGCAAAGAGTTTGAAACTGCGCCAGTTGCGCCTCGTGATGCAATACTGCGAATATAGGTTCCTGAATCAGTTGACTCTGTCATCCTAACTCTATCACCTAGAATTGCACCCCCAGTGATATGACTTGTAGGGTCTATCGCTAAAACGGCCGGTTTGGTTCCCAATTTTTTTAAATGCATTACAGTTTTGTTAATTAAAGAGCTTTTTCCTGCACCTGCAGGTCCGGTAAATCCTATTGTCATTGCTTTTCCTGAACTTTTGAATATTTTTTTGATTAGCGTTCTAGATGCTTTAGGATCATTTTCAATTAATGAGATAGCTTTTGCAATAGCCCCACGCTTGCCTTTTTTTAAATCAGTCGTAAGATCCAATTATTTGATATTTCTTTGACCTACAATAAAATCTTGCAGGTAACAAACATCCATCACATTTTGCTGAATATTATTGGGGCATGGGGTTCGCTTTTGGTATGAATTTCTGTTTTTATTCCTATTTTACCAAATTCCTCATGTTCAACGACAAAGGTTACTGGATTGGTTTTCCAACCATATTTTGGAGTCTCAGAAAATAGGACTCTTTCGGAAAATTCCGAGCCGACAAAGGTTTTTTGAAATGACTCAGGCATTCCTAATATTTCAAGCACTACGGATTTTGTTTTACCTGAATTATCAATAAAAGATATTTCCACATAACCTTCCTCCTCTAGATATATTGCATCAACATTGAATGTATTTGCAAATAACTCTCTATCAATAGAGTATGATTCAATTAAAAACAAAATAGCTAAGATACTCACTAATATAATTGAAATAATTGGAATCAATTTTCGAGTCATAATTAATCATTTATTATTAAGTAAACTCATTTTTTATTTGTCTTAAAAATTTAGAATTGATTCTAATTCGTTCTAATGTTTGTGCTAATGTCATTTCTGTTCCTGGAGTAGGATTATTTTTAAAGAAATTTTTAATTTCATTTTGCATTGTATCGTCTGCAAATAATGAAATACTTGCCACGATTCTATTTGCAATGGGATTACCTTGACCAAATTTTTTACTTAAAGTCTTCCAGTTTATTTTTAGCCAAGGCCACATGATCTTTTTTCCATAAGGATTACCTGCAATACGAATGATTGGAAGAGCTAGATTTTGGGAACGAACTTCCTTACCTAAGATGAATTTGAGAGTTTTTAGAAGTAATTTCTCATCTTTAAAGTAGCACATGGCTGTAAGTACTCGTAATTTTGCTTCCTGGCTAGAAGATTCTCTGTAAATCTGAATTAGTTTCTCAAAAGTACTATCATTTCCATTCCATGCTACAAGCGAAAATATTACTTCAAGTAAATCTGGTTTAATTGTTTCATGTTTTTTAAGATGAGCGTCAAATCTTAGTTGGGCTTCTTCTAGTATTTCTTTGTCATCTAATTTTCCAAGTACTGTAAGTACCATTCCTCGAAGTAAGGTATCTGTGTGTTTTTCATCTTTTTTGGCATCCCATCCTAATGTATCAAAGAGTTGTCTGAAATAATTATGGGCGTATTGTTTTATGGGAGCTACAAAAGGTTCATGATATGAAATAAAGTAAAGAAAATTTAGATTATTTGCTACATTAACACAAGAAAGATAATTTTGTTCTTGGATATATGCTTCTGTAAAATCAAGATATGTAGAAATGTTTTCATTGCCAGAAACACAGATTGCAAATAAATCATTTTGTATATTCCATCGGTCAATGTGATTTAGTTTTTTTTCTTCTACAAGTGGTTTTAACATTGAAAGTAACTCTTCATCATACTTTACTCTCAAAAATCCTTTTTTTGAAGAATTAATAACTGGAAAAAGTTCTTTTCCTAGAGAGAATGACGATGTTTTTGTACTCATCAACTTTGGTGTAACACTTTTTCCGGTACCAATAGAAACAGGAATTTGCCAGGAACCTTTTTGATATTTTTTATCTGATTCAAGTAAAAATCGTTTTTGCGTCAAGATGAGTTTGGAGTTTTTCGTTTTTGCTTCTATTAGTGGGAATCCAACTTGACGGATCCAGCTATTCATCATTGCTTTTACGGGTTTTTTTGATATTTTGCCAATAGAGTCCCAAAGATCGTGACCTGTTGCATTTCGATACTTGTGTTTTGTAAGGTAATGATGTAAACCGGTTCTAAATTTTTCCTTTCCAACATAATGTTCTAACATTCGTAAAATACATCCACCCTTATCGTAACTAATGCTATCAAAAATTTCTCTAATCTCAGAGGGTTTTCTAACTTTGACATCAATTGGGTGTGAGGTTTTTAGGCCATCTAACATCATTGCAGCATTCATTGATGTCTCTAAAAATTGGTCCCAAAGATCCCATTCGGGGTAAAACTCATCAACTATTTTAGTTGCCATATAGGTAGCAAAGCTCTCGTTTAGCCACAGATCATTCCACCACTTCATAGTAACTAGATTCCCAAACCATTGATGTGCGAGTTCATGAGAAATTACTTCGGCGATGAATTGTTTTGTTTTAGTGGAGGAAGTTTTTGGATCATATAACAAGATAGTTTCTCTAAAGGTAATTGCCCCCCAATTTTCCATTGCACCAGAAGCAAAATCAGGAACTGCGATCATGTCAAGCTTTGGCAAAGGGTATTTTATACCAAAATATTTTTCGTACGATCTTAGAAATTTTTTAGTAAAGTCAAGAGCAAGTTTTCCTTTTGCTTTGTTACCTTTTGTTGTAACAATACGAACAAGTATTTTGCCAAATTTACTTGTAAGAAATTCAAATTCGCCTACCCCTAAATAAAGAAGATATGTTGACATTATTGGAGTTCTAGAAAATTTGTATCTGTACCTGTTGCCTATCTTTTTCTTTGATATAACAGGCATGTTAGAAATTGCTGCAAGATTATTAGCAGTAATAATACTTATATCAAATGCAGCCTTTGCCTCCGGTTCATCCCAGCATGGAAATGCTCGTCTTGCATCAGCAGCTTCAAATTGAGTAGTAGCAAGATATTTTTTTCGACCTCTTGTGTCTTTGTATTCACTTTTGTAAAAGCCTAATAGCCTATCATTGAGTATACCAATAAATTCTAGACAAAGTTGTGCAGAACCAGTGATTTTTTGGGATAAGTGAATTGTGAGTAATTCATTTTTTTCATCAATTTTTGAGGTAGCCTTTACTATTCCACCTTGCCAGATTACATGACAATTTTTTATCTTCAGCTCCGAAGCATTAAGGGATATTATCTTAGTAGGCTTTGAGATTTTTATTTCGATTGTTTCTTTTCCATTAAATGTAAAATTTCTAAGGCTTGGTTCAAATTCTAAAGAATAATTGACAGGTCTTATCATGATACGATAAGAATGAAAAATTTACTCTATTTGTCCCTTTCAGATAATATGTGTATTTTTAGCGGATTTAGCGAGATATCATTGAACTATTTTGCCTAGATATAATCTGGGCGAGCAGTATGGAAGATTTTTCTTGTTCAACAAAGATTTTAAGTTCTCAAGACGTATTTGTTAAATATGAAGCAAAAAGCTGCCTCTAGAAGTATCAAAATCCTAGTTGCAAAATTAGGTCTAGATGGACATGATAGGGGAGCATTGGTACTATGTAGAGCCTTTAGAGACGCTGGAATGGAGGTAATCTATTCTGGATTATTTGCCACCCCTGATAGAATTTCTCAAATAGCTGAAGATGAGGATGTTGATGCTATTGCTCTCAGTCTTCTAAATGGTGCTCACAACACACTTTTTCCACGAGTTGTAAAGGCCTTGCAAAAAAAAGGAATCAAGGATGTTTTAGTAGTTGGAGGCGGAGTAATTCCAGAAGAAGACAAAGAGGGGCTAGTTAAGGCAGGGGTATCAGGAGTTTTCGGACCTGGAACACCACTAACCTCAATTATTGAACACATTACAAGTGGTGTTTCAAAGCTAAGAAAAATTTAAAAATTTATTTTAAAATAGTTATTCGGTAGAGTCAGGCCACATCATTTTTCGCATTTTCTTACCAACTTGTTCAATTTGATGTGATTCTAGCGCTTTCATATAACGATCAAAAGCATTTTTCCCATTTTTTCTATAGTCACTTAACCACTCTTCGTTAAAAGTACCATCCTTTATCTGACCCAAAACTTTTTTCATTTGTTCTTTATTTTCTTTGTTCATTACAACTGGTCCACGTGTAAGACCGCCATATCTTGCAGTTTCACTAACTCGTCTATACATCCCACCAATCCCATAGCGCTGAATCATATCTACAATTAATTTTAACTCATGTAAAACTTCAAAGTATGCAATTTCTGGCTGATAACCAGCTTCAACAAGTGTTTCAAATGCATTAGTTATCATCGAAGCTGAACCACCACATAGATCCGCTTGTTCACCAAACCAATCTGTCTCAACTTCCTCTTTGAAAGTGGTTTGTATCACACCTGCTCTTGTACTACCAATTGCTTTTGCAATTCCTAATGTTCTATCCCATGCAGTCTTTGTATAATCTTGATTGACGGCAACAATTGAAGGTGTTCCAAATCCATCAAGATATGTTTCTCTTACTTTGGAACCAGGACCTTTTGGTGCCACCATAATAACATCTACGTTACTTGGTGCTTCAATCCATTTCCAATGAATTGCTGCAGCATGAGAAAAAGAAAGCGCATTTCCTTCAGAGAGATATGGTCCAATTTCTTCT
Organism: Nitrosopumilaceae archaeon; assembly: GCA_052390375.1. Lineage (GTDB taxonomy): Archaea > Thermoproteota > Nitrososphaeria > Nitrososphaerales > Nitrosopumilaceae > CSP1-1. The sequence continues at coordinate 1,307 of JBQTHA010000046.1, read as the reverse complement.
TTGTAAATTTTGGATTGAACCATATCAGGTATTAAGACATGAATAATATCTGCCTCTTGGCATGCTTTTGCCACTGGCATTACTTGATGGCCATCATTATGAGCTTTTTTCCAGCTAGAACCCCCTTCTTTTAATCCAACAATTACGTTTAGACCAGAATCCTTCATGTTATTTGCTTGAGCATCACCTTGAATTCCATACCCAATTACAGCAATGACCTGATTTTTGATAGGATCTAAGCTTACATCGTCATCTTTCCAAGTTTTTGCCATGCTAGCCATCAAATTATTGCAAATTTAAAGTCTTTTGGCTTTGAAATGTCTGGAAAAAATTACAAACAATTTCTTAACTAATTTTACAGCTAATCATTCAGATGGCTCGAGTAATCAAAGAAAACAAATTTCAAGAAAAAGTTACATTCATTTTAAATGATGTAGCTGAGGTAGTGCTAAATTGGAATTTAGGTCATATAACAAATGATGAAGCTATAAAAAAAATTAATAGTGCTTTTGCTAAACAGGATTTCTTTACTTCGTAGTTTTTTTAATGAAGAAATCTACTTAGGCGCTGTTTGGGAAAAATTACAAACAATTTCTTATGTATTTCTTTGTTCATAATAATATTGAACGAGGGTTACGCCATTACCTAACATCTTGGTAGTTGTGTTTCATTTGTGACTCGTTCTATTTTATTTTTACTTTGAATGGTTTATTTGAATCTGTTTCGAGTATGTGACTGGATGAGTATTTCAACTTCTTTTCTATGCTCAGGACAATAAAGCTCTACTTTTTTACAGTCTGGACAATTCAGATACTTTCTATAATCAATTGATTCTATATCAAATTCTAGGTTTTCTACTCCATCCCACCATTTTATTATCATAATATGGCTGAAAAATTCATCCTTTATAGATCATTCTATCAAATTCTACTTTTCATTCAGAATTGATATCGGGATCAGATGGATATGATCTTATTACAAGTCAAACATCTTACTTTGACATTATTATCATCAAGGCGCTCAAATTTCTTAGATCCACAGCCAGGACAAATAGGACATGCCCTCAATCCTTTCAATTAAAACTCCTGAGGTTTGGTATCAGTCTTCAATATCGTCTTAATTCTCATTACACCATTAATGTTTTTAATAAATTTAGAAACTGCAGAAGGAACAAGTTTTTCCCAATCTTTATCATTTCCTATCATTTGTCTTATTTTTGTAGCATTATACTGGGTTCTATCTAGGAATTTAGGAGAAACTACTTTGTATCCAAAATCTCCTAATAGCATTATAACATAATCATTACC
>JBQTHA010000045.1:0-7143 GCA_052390375.1 Nitrosopumilaceae archaeon | reverse complement strand
AAAGTCGGTTCTAATGCAGTTTAATCGTACACATAACTTTGAGGATTTTATCTCTGGAATGATTGGTCAAAAAGTCTTTTTTGGGGGATGGGTAGAAGATCTTCGAAAATTAGGAAAAATGACATTCCTAACCGTACGAGATGTTACTGGATTGGCCCAGGTTATAGTAAAAGAAGACGCCAGTAAGGAGATAGAGGGGATTACTAGACAAAGCGTCATTAGAGTAGAGGGAAAAATTCAAGAAACCAGAGCCAGAGATTTTGAGTGCGAGATCAAGGCAGAAAAAATAGATGTGTTGGCAAATGCCGTGTATCCTCTTCCAATTGATCCAATTGGAAGACTGGAGAGCAATATAGACAATCGATTAAATGCACGAGCTTTGGACATGCGTAATCAAAAAACTGCATCCATCTTCAAGCTTCGGCACCATGTTTTGACATCTATTCGAAAAACATTAACTGAAAAAAAATTCATAGAGATTAACACACCTAAGCTAATTGGTAGCGCAAGTGAAGGAGGTGCTAATTTATTCTCACTAGAGTACTTTGGCAAGCAAGCGTATCTTGCACAAAGCCCACAACTGTATAAAGAGCAAATGACAATTGGGTTAGAAAGAGTCTATGAGATTGCATCATTTTATCGTGCAGAAAAATCTCATACAGGACGGCATCTTAGTGAGTTTACAAGCGTAGACATTGAAGCTGCATTTATGGACTATACTGATGTGATGGAAGTATTAGAATCACTAGTTGTTGAAGTGTACAAATACGTTGCAGAAAAATGCAAAAAAGAACAAAAAGCAATAGGCATAGAGATTAAAGTTCCATCATTGCCTTTTGAGAGAATTACATATTCACAAGTCTTAGAGGAATTAAAAAGTGCGGACGAAGACTTGAAGTTTGGAGATGACTTACTTGATTCTCATTTGAGAATTATTGGGAAAAATCATCCTGGATTTTTCTTTTTAATAGAATGGCCTATGAAATTAAAACCGTTTTACATTCGTGAAAAAGATGATGATCCAAAGATTTCAAGGTCGTTTGATCTACAGTTTGGGTATTTAGAATTATCTTCAGGAGGCACAAGACTTCATGATCCTAAAAAAATTAGAACAAGACTAGAAGAGCAAGGCCTTGACCCGTCAAAATTTTCAAATCATTTACAGACATTTGATTGGGGCATGCCGCCTCATGCAGGTTGGGGTTTAGGTCTTGAAAGACTGATGACTACATTAATTGGCATAGACAACGTTCGTGAAGTTGTTCTATATCCAAGAGATCCTGATAGATTAACACCATGAATATTGAAAAAATCAGGCTAGTTTAGATAAAATTTCTTTTGTAAATTCCATGGTAGTTTTATTGCCACCAATATCTTTAGTTTTAATTCCATGTTTTACAATATCGTATACAGTGGACTCTAATTTATCTGCTACTTCGATGCATTTTTTGTCGTTGTTTTTCATTCCAAGCCATTCTAACATCATCTTAATTGATAAAATAAATGATGATGGATTAGCAATTTGTTTTCCTGCAATATCAAATGCTGCACCATGCACTGGTTCAAAAAGTGCAAAATTATCACCGATGTTAGCTGCAGGGGCCATACCTAATCCCCCCACAACTTGAGCTGCCTCATCAGAAAGTATATCTCCAAAAAGATTGGTAGTAACTATTACATCAAATGATTGAGGTTGTCTGATTAGATTCATCGCACAAGCATCCACATACATTTGCTCAAAAGTGATTCCAGAATGATTACGTATTTCTTCCTCACATGATCTAACAAATAATCCATCAGTTTTTCGCATTACATTTGATTTGTGAACACAGGTAACCTTCTTTTCCTGATTTCTTTGTTCTGCAACAATACATGCATATTTTGCAATTCTTTTTGAAGCCTGACTAGAAATTTTTCTTAGTGCAACAGAAATATTTTCATCTATATCAAATTCATCACCAGTATAAAGATCTTCGGTATTTTCTCTAACAATTACAAGATCAATATCATCTCGTAACGCAGGCATGTTAGGATAAGATTTGGCAGGTCTAATGTTTGCATAAAGATCAAGCATCCTGCGTAATCGTACGATAACATCGGCTGCACTTTCACCTACTGGAGCCTTAAGACATGCGTGGGATTGCTTTATTGATTCAAGTGTTTCCTCAGGCAAGGCTTTGCCAGTTTGTTTTAATGCAGAGTCGCCAGCTTGTAGTTTTTTAATAGAAAATTTTAAGCCTAGTTTATCATGGATTGTCTCTAAAACTGCTATTGCAGATTCTGAGAGTTCTGGACCAATTCCATCTCCTGTAATTAATGATATATTGTACATTTGATTTACTTCCTAAAACATTCATGTAACTGAACTTAAAAGATTAGTTGTCTACCTTCTTTTCTTTTAGCATTTTCTTGAGCATTATTCTGTTAATACCATCAATCATTGCCTGAACACTTGTAGTTACAATATCTTCTCCAATTGATTTTGAAGAAGCCATGTTACCGTATGGATCTTCAACCTTGATTGTTACCTCACATAATGCATTAGAACCACCTGCAATTGATGCCAAGCCATATTCTTTTACTCTAACTTCTGCAATTTCGCCAGTTATCTTTTGTATTGCATTTAATGATGCGTCAACAGGACCTACGCCATAGTCAGTGGCATATACTTCCTTTCCATCTATGTTTAGTTTTACAAAGGCATATGGCATTGTACCTATTCCAGTTGAAACAGAAAATCCAGTTAATTGTACAATTCTCTTTATGCCGCGCTCTCCAAGTATTTCACTAGCAATAGAAAGAAGCTCAACATCAGTGACCTGCTTTCCTTGGTCACCTATTGCCTTTACCTTTTCAAGAATTTGTTGGGTTTGTTCCTTATCGGGTTCTATTCCATACTCTTTTAGCATCGCATTAATTCCGTGTATTCCTGCATGTTTTCCTACCTGAAACCATCTATGCCTACCTACAAGCTCTGGGCTAATTGGCTCATACGTTAATGGATTACTCAAAACTCCATGAGTATGAATCCCTGATTCATGACCAAATGCATTTTCTCCAACAATTGCTTTGTTTGGTTGAATAGGAACACCTACTAGATTTGAGATGTATCTAGAAGTTTCATAAATTAATTCCGTATTGATTCCTGTCTCCCATTTATTTTCAAATCGTAAGCATTGCAATGCCATTACTAACTCCTCAAGAGAGGCATTACCCGCTCTCTCTCCTATTCCATTAATTGTAACATGTGCACAAGATGCTCCAGCCTGAATTCCAGAGATTGTATTTGCAACAGCTAAACCAAAGTCATTATGACAGTGAACGCTAATTGGAAGTTTAGTTACTGCAATTGCATCCTTTGTAATTTCTGCCATATATTGGGGTGTGGAATATCCTACAGTGTCAGGAATATCTATTCTGTCAGCACCAGCCTTTGCTACTTCGCCAAATACCTTTTTTAAGAAAGATCTATCAGTTCTTGTTGCGTCTTCAGCTGAAAACTCTACTTGGAGACCACGAGATTTACCATATTCTACAGATTCTATTGCTTTTTCAAGAGCTTGATCTTTTGTAAGATGAAGTTTGTACTCTAAGTGAATATCAGATGTAGCAATAAATGTATGAATGTATTTTAATCCTGAATCTACTGCGGCGTCAATATCTTTTTTGTTAGTTCTTGCCAAGCCACAAATTTCTGCTTTCAAGTTAGCGCTTGTAATCATTTTAATGGCCTTACGTTCGCCTTCAGAAATTATTGGAAACCCAGCCTCTATTACATCAACGCCTAAGGCATCAAGTTTTTTTGCAATGTTTAATTTTTGTTCTGGGGCTAAGGCAACTCCTGGAGTTTGTTCTCCATCTCTTAATGTAGTGTCAAAGATTCTTACTTTCATGCTCCTGTCCTCTGTAAAGCAGCGACACCAGTCCTTGCAGTTTCTAATATACCATATGGTTTTGCTAATTCCTCAAATGTGTTTATCTGGTCAGGAGTAGCAGTAAGCTCAACCATGATTGAATCCTTTTTGACGTCATGAATTTTTGCGCCATATGCATTTGCTAATTTGTTAATCTCCATGCTATCAGATGCTTTATTGATTTTAATCTTAAAAAGAATTAATTCACGATACACAGTCTTATACTCATCTAATCGTCGTACTTCTACAGTATCAATCATTTTGTCAAGTTGTTTTACTATTTGTTGTATTTGTTTTTCGTCACCTATTGTAGTAATAGTCATTCTGGAAAATTCTGGGTCTGCAGTTATGCCTACTGAAATACTTTCTATGTTAAAGTTTCTAGACCTGAAAAGATGAGTAACTTTAAACAAAATTCCTGGTTTGTTCTCAACTAAAATTGAAATTATAGCCCACATGGTTATCACTATGATGGTAATATCATATCCTTTAATGGTGTACCAGGTGCAACAAATGGCAAAACGTCTTCTTCAGGGTCAATTGGAATATCAATTACTGTAGTTACATCACTTTTTAGTCCAATCTTGATTGCTTTTTCAAGCTCATCAAGGGACTGTGCTCTTATACCTTGGGCGCCATATGATTCAGCTAATTTGACATAGTCAGGACAATTTTTGAGATCAACGCCAATCATTCTTCTGTCATAGAAAGTTCGTTGCCACTGTGCCACCATTCCAAGCGAAAAATTGTTTACTAAAAATACAATTACAGGTATATTTTCTAGAACTGAAGTCGCAAGAGAGTTTTCGGTCATGCTAAAGCTACCATCACCTGCAATGTCAACTACTGGGACATCAGGTTTTGCCACCTTTGCTCCAATGGCAGCAGGGAATCCCCATCCCATAGTCCCCAATCCAGTTGAACTAAAGAATGTACCAGGATGAATCACATCAAAAAATAACGAGGCCCACATTTGGTGCTGTCCTACTTCAGTTGTTGTAATAGACTCCTTTGGGAGAACTTCTCGTAATTTTCTTAGGATTTTTGCCGCAGTCATCTCACCTTTTGGAAGTTTCAAATTTTCTCTCCAATATTCTTTGACTTCCTTGACATGCTTTAGCCATGTTGTTCCTTCAGTTTTTTTGATAGATTTTTGTATTAGTAATTTGACCATTATTCTAAGGGTAGCTTGTACATCTCCTACCACAGCGATATTTGTTGTTTGATTTTTTCCAATTTCAGCTGGATCTACATCCATGTGAATAATTTTAAGACGCTTTTCAAATTCTTCAAATGTTCCAACCGATCTGTCTGAGAATCTGGTGCCAATTGCAAGAACACAATCAGCCTCAGTCATGAGTTTGTTTGCTTCTGCATGTCCATGCATTCCTATTGGACCAAGTGAGAGAGGATGGTTTTCTGGAAATGACCCTTTACCCTTAAAGGTAGTTACAACTGGAATCATCAATAATTCTGATATGGATTGTAATTCAGCAAACGCTGATGAAATAGTTACTCCACCTCCAGCCAAAATAATTGGTTTGTCAGCAGCAAGTAACATATCAATTGCTTTTTCAATTTGAACAATATCAGGATCTGTCCAAGGATGGTAACCACGTACCTTAACTTCTTCAGGGAATGTCATGGGGGCTTCATTTTGTTGTACATCTTTTGGTATGTCAATTAAAACTGGGCCTGGTCTTCCAGTAGCTGCAATATAGAATCCTTTTCGTACAACTTCAGGAATTTCAGATGCATCTCGTGGTTGAAATGAGTACTTGACACATGGATTTGCCATACCAATAATATCACTCTCTTGGAAAGCATCTTTGCCAATCATCTTAACAGGAACCTGACCAGTTACGGCAATCATTGGAGCAGAATCTGCTTGTGCAGTTGCAATACCTGTAAGAAGATTTGTGGCACCAGGTCCAGAAGTTGCAAAACATACTCCAGGTTTTCTACTGACTCTTCCATATCCGTCTGCCATATGTGCAGCTGATTGCTCATGTCGTACCAAAATATGCCTAATGTTACTCTTGAAAAGCTCATCATACATTGGAAGATTTGCACCTCCCGGTAAGCCGAAGACTTCCTTCACACCCTCTTTTTCTAAAGATTTCATGAGAGCTTTTCCTCCATTCATATTTTCCATAATATTAGACACCAAACATAATCACCATAATTTTAATTGTTAAAAACTAGGCTGTAGTTTTACAGACTCAGGTCAACTAGCAATACGATACTTAAAATGCTAATTGGACTAATTTTATTCATTACAGTCATTCTATTGCATTCACATATAATTAATAAACATTGCTAGAAAAATATCAAAATTTATGATACAAGTTTTTTGCGGTTTTACAAGCAAGCTCATTATTCCCAGACAGTGTAAATATCACACACAAGACTTAGATGTATCACAAAACAAAAAAAATCAAATTTGTCAGAAACAGAACAAATCATTAATGTAATTGAAAAATTTTTTGAGATAGGCAAAACAAAAAATTTGGCATCTCTTCGCGAAATTCAACTTGATGACCCAAACTTTTCAAGTTTTAGCGACGTTCCTCCGTATGAACTTCAAGATTATTCCACTACTTTGATGCTTGAAGAGTTAAGGTTTGTTAGTATTTCTGATTATGATTATGAGATAACAAATCCTAAAATCAGTATTTTTGGGAATTGTGCAGTAGTTGCCTTTGAGCTAATGCAAAAAGGAATGCTTGTAGACAATAAGGCGTATACAGGTAAGCATATAGTAATTCACGGCAGAGGCACTTTTGTCTTGATAAAAAAACCCACATGGAAGATTGTTCACATGCATTTATCAAAGATTAGCGATTAGATCACTTAACAGAAAATTCAGATTATTTTGTTTTTTTAGATTTCTTTGTTGTACTTTTAGTTTGTTTTTTTGCCACAGTGGATTCTGATGGATTTTCATTGCAAAGTCTTTTAAACAAATCGTATGCCTCATTGATTTTAACATTACCATGAACAATTGCACGAACTGCACGTATCATCGGTACAGGATAATCAGATTGCCAGATATTTCGTCCCATATCCACACCGGCGGCCCCAGCCGTGACTGCATTATAAGCTAATTCTAAAGCTTCACGTTCCTGTAATTTTGGTCCACCTGCTATTATTACTGGCACAGGGCAGCTGTTTACAACTTTTTCAAAATCTTCACAATAGTATGTCTTTACCACATGAGCCCCAAATT
>JBQTHA010000044.1:0-8023 GCA_052390375.1 Nitrosopumilaceae archaeon | reverse complement strand
TAGTTATTTTGATTCAAGATACGACGCTTCAATAAAATGGATTGACGAATACAATCATGCAGTAATTAGTAACGGCCCATTTTATTTGAAAAGTTATTCTCCAGAATCAAGAACTATCACCATCAAGGCTTTTGCTGATGAAAGCTATCCATTTGAATCTGGGCATTGGCAAGAATTTGAAAAAATTAAGTTTCCAAAAATAGTTCAAGTTGATATTCCAGATGTCATAAAGAAAGGTGATATCTTAACAATCCCAATTTCCACGCAAGACACATCAAAAATTGATTATTTTTTTACAAATTCACAAGGTGATTCGGTAGCCTCAGGCACACAGCAAGTAGATTTTGGAAAAACTATCTTGACTCTATCTGAAGAACAGACTGACAAATTTGGAATTGGTGCAAATGACTTGAAGCTTTTTGCAGTATCTGAATCTGTCCTAAGACCTGACATCTACAGTGTTAGCTTTCTTGCAGTAAGTGACTCTATTCAATTACCAGAAATGTCTCTTACTGACATTCAAAACGCTGAGGAAAAAAATGAATACGTATCAATAGCTGCGATTGTTATAGGAATTATTATTGTGGTGTCAATTCTGTATTTGAGGCGTTCTAGAAAAAAATTACAAATAGTTAGAAAATAATTTATTTTGTTCCAATAATAAATAGAGTACCAAATTCTTGCTTCCATTTTTTACGATTCGAAGGATCTTTAACTTGTTTGGTTTTAGTTTTAAATCCCATCTGTTCAAACGTTTCTTTCCACTGTTTTTTTGATCTTAAATCAAGAGGCAATTTCATCATTTCAGCCCAATGTGTAGTTGCTTTGTTATCGCTATAGAAATCTGTTCCACAAAAAAACTGTCCTTCAGGTTTGAGTAATCTATAGATTTTTTTCAACCCAGATTCCATTGGAGACAAATAATACAAAGACTCCATTGAAAAAATATAATCAAATTTACCACGAAACTCCCATGATTGAATATCCGCCTTCAAATACAATTCTTTTAAGGATTTCTTTTTCGAATTAGCTTTTGTAATCATATTTTTACTCTTATCAATTCCTACTGCCTTTTTGCAATTCTTTAGTTGTGCAATTTTCCTTACTATCCATCCATTTCCACATCCAACATCAAGAAAAGAAAACGGTTTATCAAACGACACAGAATTTAAAAATCTGAGTACTGTTTTGGAGTGTTCTTTTTCCATTAATTCAGATCTTCCACTAATTGCCCATTCATCAAATGTTATTCTGACCTTATCCATTTGATTTTTCAAACATTTTTTCCATTTCAATGTTGAGTTGATTAGTAGCTTTTGTATGAACGAATTCTACTCAAGCCTTAAATCCAAAATTCATAAAGCAAAGCCGAAACGAATTGCCAGACGAATCATGTAGAAAATGTGGTGGAAATCTCATTGATTGTAGCCTGTGTGCCCAATGCAAAGGGGTTATAGGCATGATTTGTGTTTTATGCGGAACAAGAACCATGGAGCAATTTCATGATTCGTGCTTGTATCTGGTTGAACAGATTCAGACTACAACTGACCATAATCAGAATGGATACCTTTTCCAAAAAATAATATCGCTTACCTAAATCCATCTTTACTCTTTGAGCCTTTGACAATATTGAAAAGCTGTCTTACGGCTAGTTTTGGGTGGTGGGCTGCCAGCTTTACCATATTTGTTAAACCAAAGTCTGCTTTGATAAAATCAATAAATTCGTCAGGAGTTAGTTCCCCAATAATTCCAATTTCTTTATCCCACTCTTCATCCGATAAACCAATCCATCTATTTTGAACCTTAGATGCAGAGTTTATCTTTGCTTTAATTGCTTTTTTCCAATTCTCTTCATACTTTTTTAGTGATTTTTCTGATGTATCGCCAGACTTTATTGCATTCGCTGAAACTTCTCCTGCAACTCTTCCAAACATTATCGCATATCTTATGCCTTCTAATACAAGTGGATTTGCTTGTCCTGCCGAATCCCCAACAAGTATCAAATTATCATAAACTGTTTTTCGAGATAGTCCATCATTTGGAATTAAACCATAATGAAATTCAATTGGAGTAATTTTTCCTAGATTTTTAATTGGACCTGGTTTTTTTTCCATAAGTTCTTTTAGTCTTTCAGTAGGATCTACCGATGATTCAGGTTTTCCCACTCCTACTCCTATTCGAATAATATTTTTACTAACAGGAAAAATCCACGCATAGCCTGCCGGCGAATATTGCTGCCCAACCATTAACCACCATGTATCAGAATCAACATGCTCAGCATATGCTTCATATTCAGCACCTGCTCCAAATCTTTCCCACTGTGTTACTACCCCCAAAGATTTTGCCACAACTGACTGAAAACCGCTTGCATCAATTACTATTTTGGAATTAAAAACACAATTCTCCTTTGAGGATGTCTTAACTCCAGAAATTTTTCCTTGATTATTTTTAATGACATCGGTAACATTAGTTTTTAGAAAAATATCTGTGCCTTCTTTTGCTGCTTGCTGAGCAAGCCATTGATATGTTTTTCTCACATCTAGTACCACTGCTCTTGGTTTTGAATCTCTAACTGAAACTTGGTTGTTTGGTGAACAAAATGAATAATTTTTTATCTCATTATAGTAGTCTGGGGGAATCCCAAATTTTTTTACATCTTTAATCCATGTAACTCCACTAGTTCTAACACTTTGAGAAATACACTCTTCTTTTTCTAAAAGTGCCACTTTGACTCCATTTTTTGCAGCAGCAAAAGCCGCCGAAGAACCTGCTGGGCCTCCTCCTACAATAACAATGTCATAATCTAATTCTTTAGATACCATCAGCTTTCAATCTTTTCAATAACAAAAACCCAATGTAATTAAAGAAATTATCTTTTGAGCACTGGCTTTCCAGCACCATCAGTATCTCTTTCTGAATCCATCGATTTCTGCTCGCTTTTTTCCCTATGCATGTAACTATGTGTTTCTCCTTCCTTTTTCCTGCAGAATTTGCTGTGGATAGATTCCTCAACCTTTAAGGTATCCTCATTTTCATGGAACATACGTTTCCCACAATCTGGACATAGAGCTTCTGGCATGATCTTGAGGGAAATCAAATGTATTTTAAGATTGTCAGTTTTTGCAATTTCGCAAAATCAATTTTTATCTAAAAATTCTTAATTCCTAGTATTAGATAGAAAATTTGTGAAAGGAATTTTTATTTCTACATTAATCTTAGTAATGGTAATAATTAGTTCAAGTTTTACCTCAGTCTTGGCTTTAACTGACAGCTCAACAATTTATGGCACACTAAATGTAGACAAGGATACAGTTTCTATTTCAGAATTTGAACCTACAATTATCAAGGTTTCAGGAACTGTAGAAGATCCTCAGGGTGGTGTACGACTTGATCTGGTATTAGAGAAACCCGATGGTTCCTTTGATGAAATGGAAACACTGCCTAACAATGATGGGGTTTTTTCTACAGCCCTTTTTCTTGATGCAAATTGGGAAAAAGGTGACTATACATTGAAAGCTGTATACCAAGGTCAAGAAGTAGGCACAGTATCTTTTGTTGTAACCAAGACCTTCACACCTGAACTGTCTGTGGATTCTTCTGTAGGGACTCTAGAGATTGAAAACGGAGAGTTAATGAAGTCCAAAGATAAAACTGTAATTGCCAAAATAACTGGAACCATAAACAACTACGAACGAGATACTCCCATCCTACTGACAATACAAAAACCGGACACTACAACAGACGAAATTTCAGTTCAGGGTAAAAAGACTGGCGAATTCACTGCAAGAATTACTATAAGAGATGATTGGCCACCTGGAGTTTATCTAGTTAATGTTACTTACAAGGAAATCTCTTGGAACAGTTTCATTTGTTTTAAATGAAACAGAAATCCCAAATTGGATCAAAAATAATGCGAGATGGTGGTCTGAGGGCACCATCAGTGACAGTGACTTTACTACAGGCATTCAATTTATGATTAAAGAAAAAATCATGGTAATTTCTGGCCTTCCAGAGCAAGCTGCTGAAGCTTCACAAGAACAAATTCCTCAATGGGTTAGAAACAATGCAGACTGGTGGTCCAAAAAGCAAATTTCAGACAAGGACTTTGCAACAGGAATTGAATTTATGATAAAAGAGGGTATGATTAGAGTTCCCGCAACAAAAAGTGGTCAGGCCTCAGAAGATGCTGTTATTCCTGATTGGGTTCGTAACAATGCAGATTGGTGGTCCAAAAAACAAATTTCTGATAAAGACTTTGCAAATGGACTGCAGTATCTAATCGAAAATGGAATAATTGGGGTTCGCTAAATCCCTTTACAAATTAAGGTCAAGGAGTTTCAGCTGCTACATACAAATCAGTATTACTTTGAAAAGCTAAATACTGCCATATGGGATTGCGAATGTGCAAAAGATGTGGTAAGGAGTTTGAAACAAAGGGATATGATCTTTACTGCTCCTTTGAGTGTTTTTATAAAATTCCAGATTCTTAGCTAATTTCTTTTTATACTTTGAAGGCTACTGTAAGTGCATGTGTAACGAGATAGAATATGAAATGATTCTTGAAATGATGCAAAAGGCAAAGCAAAAAGAGCAACAAAAAAAGGTTGAAAAACCTATCGAAGTTCTTGTAAGGTAACTAAATTCGTGCCTACAACTCTCTTTAATTGGATTCAAGTTTAATTTAATGTATTTATTTAATTCCCAACAGTAAAACCCCATTAATTCTAAAACTAGCGTTCTAATAGTTTGATAGTTTCTAAATAATATGGCCGAACCCGAGCTAGTACCATTTGCAGTATGGTCTCTAACTACCATTGCGATTGTAATAGTTACTGGCCTTTCTTATAGGGTCTATTCTAGGAGAAAACCCAATGCGCCATCTTCATCTTGAAAAAAAAGGATTACGAGGATTAGCTATCGCAGAAAGTTTTACTCAAAATTCAAAAAAATCAATTCTTGCAGGTGTCGTAATGCGACGAGATTTTATAATTGATGGATTTGTTTTTGGTAACTCCACATTGGAAGGAGATGATGCAACAGAGGTAATCTTGTCAATGTACAAAAAACTTGAAAGACCAGATATTAGCTATTTGCTTATTTCTGGAATCATCATCTCGATGTATAACATTATAGATTTGAAAAAAATTTCTGAATCATTAAATATCCCAGTAATTGGTGTCACCTACAAAGAGTCTGAAGGTATTGATGATGCAATTAAACATCATTTTCCAAACTCATATGAAACTAAATTAAAAGAATACAAAGAATTAGGAGATCGTGAACAAATTACTCTTCATACATCATACGATGTTTATGTGAGAAAAGAAGGATGTAGCATTTCTGATGTGAAGAATCTCCTAAATGAGCTCACTCTCCAAGGATCGTTTCCTGAGCCATTAAGAGTTGCACAATTACTTGCAAAGACATTGCTTCAGGAAAACTAGCCTTCTGAAGCTGTTTTGCCACCATCTACATTAAGAATTGTTCCAGTAATCCAGTTTGCTTCATCTGAAGCCAAGTACAAGGCTGCATTTGCGACATCCACAGGTTGTCCGATTCTATTCAAAGGCAACCTATCTTCCAGAACTTTTCTAGCTTGAGGATCATCTAGATACGGTTTAATCATTCCAGAATTAATTATACCCGGATTTACACAGTTACATCGAACATTTGATCTTGCATACTCTACTGCAATTGCTTTTGTAAACATGCTAATTGCTGCCTTTGTAGCTGAATAAACTGCCAAATGTACCCTTGGGATGGCACGTTCGCTTGAGATTGAACCTATATTGATAATACATCCATTCTTGTTTTCACGCATATTTGGGAGAACAGCTTTAGTCATCTTAAAAACACCATACATGTTTACATCAATCAATTTTGTTATTTCTGAATCAGGCATTTCGTGAAAGTGAATTGGATCATTTATAGCTCCTGCACTATTTACCAAAATGTCAATGCTGCCATACTTGTTAAGAATTTGTTCAACTGTCTGAAGCACCTGTGCTTCATTTGTAATGTTACACTGCATAGATACTGTGGCATTTTTATTACTAATTGTAGTTCTTGCCTTTTCAAGTGCATCAAGTTTTCTTCCTAACAATACAACTTTTGCACCTTCTTCAACAAACCTCTTAACAATACTAATGCCAATTTCACTTGAGGCACCAGTTACAACTGCCACTTTGTCTTTAAGGCGCATATACCTATGATTTCCATGTAGTCTTAAATTAATTGTGCTAATCTACTAATTTTGCAGCTTTCTTTAGGTACGCAAGGATTCCAGTATAATCAAGATCCCCAAATCCCTCATCATTTGCTTTTTTGTAGATCTCATTTGCTTTTGTAGTCATTGGCAGTTTAAGACCAAATTCTCTGGCAGCTTCGTTAATAGTGTCTAAATCTTTTTTTAAATTGCGTAGAGTAAATGTAGGGGAATATTCATCTTTTATCATATTGTATGCCTTGTTTTCACTCATACCTGTTTTAAAGTAGGTAGAATTTAGAATCGATAAAAATACCTCTGGATCAACTCCAGCCCCTCTTGCAAGAGTTATTCCTTCTGATAATGCAAGTGCAAGCATTCCAATTTGAAGATTCATTGCAAGCTTTACCGAATGAGCAGTACCATTTGGTCCAAGGAAAAATGTTTTGCTAGCTATGGTTTCAAAAATTTTTTTATGTGCCTCAAATGCATCTTTAGCCCCTGCTGCCATTAATACTAATTTTCCAGTAATTGCAACATTAGGTCCTCCCATAACCGGAGTATCAAGCATTATAATTCCATGTTTACTAAACTGTTTTGCAATTTCCTTAGATGCATTTGGATTAATTGTACTCATATCAGCTACAATCAAATCATCATGCTTGCCATCAACTATTCCATCTTTTCCAAATGAGACGTCCATTACTGCATTAGCATCCTTTACTATTGTAATGACCAAATCTGACGATCTTGCAACATCTTTGGGTGAATCTACTACTATAGCTCCATGATTTTTCAACTCTTCTGTTTTGCTTTTGGTTCGGTTGTAGACAGTTAATTGATATCCAGACTCTAATAGATGCAAACCAACTGCCTTACCTAACATCCCTGTTCCAATTACACCAATTCGTGCCACACGGTTTTTTGTTCTAGATGTGATTAAGTATCTTTCTGGAAGTGAAACTAATGCAAAGCCTCTATTTTCTTTCTTCTTCTTTTACCTGCCACTTTTCACTTGCAAATCTTGAAGCTTCTAACTCTAAATGTCCTATTACTTTGTCTCCTCTTCTCACTATGGCGTAATCTGATTTTTTCGTATGAAAAATTCGCTCTTTGGTTTTGTAACCTCCTTCAATAACTTTGATTTTAAATCGTTTGCCAGCTTTGATTATTAGTTTTCTAGCAGCCTGTACATCTCCAACCCAAGAAAACATTTCAAAGGAACCAAAATTCTGTGTTGTGATAGTATGTCCATATAATCGGGCTTCGAATTTTACATTCTGCTTTTTTGCTTCTTCATTTAACCATTCAACAACTTTTGAACCATATCCACTTTCTACAGCAAACGACTCTGAACCCTTCATAACATGAATTTCAACTCATACTAGATGAATAATCATGTCATAAACCATTCTCTATTTGTTAAACAAAATCATCTGTAATTAGAATAAAAAGGAAAAAAGTTAGAAAAGGTTATTAGCAAATCCTGATTTTCGAAAAAATCACCTTCTAATCTAGTATTAAACTAAAATAGTATTCAAATTGGTGTTGTTTTATGATTACTGTAGACTGTCGAGAAGTCGAATCAATAAAAACTGAATTACTTGTTTATGTTTCAGACCAGGTAGGCGCTATCCCTACATTAAAGCTACATGAGTTTGTGTTATCCCCACTACAAGATGAAGATGTAATAGACGAAACTGAGGTAATTACTTCAATAAAGGAATTTCTTGATTCAATAGGAGAGGCAAGAAACTTTGCAGTAATTTCTAAAGCAGACGTAATTTTAATAAAATCAATTTCTGGTAAAATAATAGA
>JBQTHA010000043.1:0-19683 GCA_052390375.1 Nitrosopumilaceae archaeon | reverse complement strand
GTAATGTCAGAAAAAACTGGTATGAAAACAGCGGGTGGAATAGGTGGCGGAGCAATGTTAGGAGCCATTATAGGCGGTCCATTAGGTGCGATAGTAGGTGGAATCCTGGGAGCGATCTTGGGATACTCGACGGAGTAAAACTTGCCTGAACTACAGATTACCTGTAAAATACATGATAATCAGCAAAGAGTTGTCTTTGTAGGTGTTGGAAGCAGTAAATATTCTGTCGAACAAGTTTGGGACTGGATAAAATCAAATCAATACAGTTTCTATACATATGCAAAAGGCAAAAAAGCCATAGTTAAAGCACAGGTTAGTTCGGCGAATAGAAAATATCTTACAACACATCCAGATGGGATCACTGACAACAATCTAGACGAATTGCCTCCATGCTAAAAGCGATAACAATTGCGAAAGTAAAAGAAGTACTAACACTGTATCTGCTAATAAAATATGAACAGTTACGAGCTTACAAAGAAGCAGACCAGGGTGAGAATCATGCAGTTGATAGAATGGCAAGAATTGGAATTAAGTTAATTAATCAAGACATCGATTTTTTACAAGATTTAATCGATAAATTACAAACGAAAAGATAACTATCGTCTAAAATTTCAAGGATAAATATTTGCTGTAACATATTTGTAACAAGAGTAACAATATGTGTTACAAAATCAAGAGTGCCGATTGATTCTGTCCCGTCCCGCCTCGGCTCCAGAATCTCAATCACCACTCCCCGTATTTGTAACACCTATTTTAACAATGGCTTTCCAGCATGCCGTAATGCTGTATTTGCGACCACATGAAATACTCGGGGTAAGAGATTACAATTGAGGAGGTGTTTTCGTCACTTCTTCATAACGAAGGTGATACAATGGAAAGAGACTGGCACGACTACAAGAAAAGATTCGAAGGTGCAATGAAAGAAGTAAGGACAAACAATGAAATTTCAGAAAGAAACAGGTCCTTGATACTGGATTTCATTTCACACTGTCAGGCCGAAAGTCTGAGTGCAGGAAGAATGGCAAGATACGCATGGATCCTGAAAAATCTTGCCAAATGGTTGATGATCGATTTTGATAAAGCGGAAAAGAAAGACATTGAAAGACTCGTCATTAAGATAGAAACGGCTGAGTACAAACCATTTACAAAACAACTCTACAAAGTAACGATAAAGAAATTTTACAAGTGGATGGTTGGAGGGGAGGAGTACCCCCAGACCGTCAGGTGGGTCAAGACTGCTGTAAAACACGCAGATAGCAGGCTTCCAGAGGAAATTCTTACTGAAGAGGACATAAAGAAACTGATCGATGCAGCAGAACAAATCAGAGACAAAGCATTCATCTCAATGCTTTATGAAAGCGGATGCAGGATCAAAGAGATTGCGTTAGTGAAATTGAAACATGTAGTTTTAGATGAATATGGAGCGCAGATAATTGTAGATGGAAAAACCGGAATGCGAAGAATAAGACTCATCGCATCTGTCCCGTATCTGTCTGCATGGATAAACGTGCATCCTCAGCGAAAAGATGCTGATAGTCCTCTGTGGATCTGTGTTGGTACAAGAGATCATGGAAAGGAATTGAAATACGAATCAATAAAGTCTCTTCTTGTAAGTGCTGCCATGAAGGCAGGAGTTACAAAACGTGTAAATCCCCACAGTTTTCGTCATGCAAGAGCAACACATCTGAGCAAACATCTCAAAGAATTTCAGATGAACCAGCATTTCGGATGGGTCCAGGGTTCTGACATGCCACGCACTTATGTTCATTTAAGCGGGAGAGACATGGACGATTCTCTTCTTGAACTCTATGGAATAAAGAAAAAGAATGAGAATAAGGAAATGCCCCTGAAGCCGAAGATATGCGAGATTTGTGGCTATACTAACGCTCCTACCAATGGGTTATGCGGTAAATGCGGAAGACCGTTGGACGTGAAAATTGCCATGGAAATAGAGAACAAAAAGGCAAAAGACGAAAGTTTCACTCTAAAGTTGGTTGAAATGCCTGGGGTGCTGGAACAGTTTCTTGCAAATGCAGATGAGAAGGAAATAGAAGAACTGATGAGAACACATCCGAATCTTGTTACAAAACTAACTTTAATTGCTGTTAGAAATGTAAACAAAAGTAAATCATGATTGTTTCTCTAGTTCATGTTTCTTAATGTAAACATAAAGAAGAATAATGATGTGTGGCTCGATGTGTTTGAATTGTGGTGAAATTTCTTTTATGAGTTCTTCTAATTCTTCTTTTGTAACAAATTCATTATAGCTAGACATAGATGTTACATTTTTAGTTCAACGAAATCATCATCCGATGGTTCATCTGTGAAATAGTTTTGTTGTTTTGTTTCTGATTCATCTCCAAAAATCATAACAATGCAAAACACCTTTTCTTTTAATTTCCATATACCTTCTATGTTAGTCTCCTTTGCAGAGACTCCCTGTTCTTCCAGGAATCCAGTAACTTCCGTCGGAAGTCTTGTTACATACGATTTTCCGTCGAAAGAAATCTTTTTCTTTATCTGAAAATCAGTTACTCGTTCTTTCAATTCCATTCAAGGCACCTCAAAAATTTCTTCGATTTTTATTAAACTTCCACTGCCACAGAGAGGGCAAAATGCTCTGTTGGGATTATCAGTGTATACAACATTGAAAATTCCTCTCTTTGTTTTGATTTCTGATCCGCAGATTTCACATTTCCAGACTATCTTGACTTCCCTTGACATCACATCACCTCATCGTGCAGTTTGCTTGCAATCTGGAGTAGTTTGCATGCAAACTGACCATTTTCCTAGTTTTCAGAGACCGTATAGTGCCTCTTTCCTTTCTCACTCACTTCGTCCACTCTAACCAGTTTTTGTTCCACCAGCCAGCCTAAATCGCTGTAAACAGTGCGTTCAGGCACAGTTGAACCTCGTTTTTCTATCTCAATCCTTATGTTTTCTGTCGATATCTGAGGGTTTTCACGGATTATCTCCAACACAAGTAATCTTCTACCGTATGTATCATTCGTAGTAGAATTTTTCGTTTGTTGTAACACAGAAGATTGTAACACTTCATAACACTTCAAAAACCTGCACGGAAACGGTTGATTTCTCAGGAATTCCCTTGATCTGAAAATTCCGTATCCTTCCGGTATTGTTCTGAGCAATTCTGCAAAATCCGGACCACCCTTTTGCTGGAATTCTCTGACGTACGAAATATCTCTGCTCCAGTTCGTGTACATCGCAATGTGTGTTTGTATGTTAGTGCGAATCGTACGGTTGAAATCTCCGTAATTGTGTGAAATCAAAACACATGCAACACCAAACTTTCTCAATGTTCTAACAGCCTGTTCAAGAACTCTTTCGCTGTCTTCGTCTTCAAGAAAGATGTGAGCTTCGTCGATAACAAGTAATAGTCTTACATGGTCTGTCTGCTCCATTCTGGAATACTCTTCCAGTACTCCACCTATCACCGTCTTTGCATCATCTGCAAGATTTTTTGAAAAAGAAAGATCGAGTACGTTTATTCCTCTATCCATATCGAGAAAATGTCCTTCCATTATGTGAGAATTTTCGAGAGACTTCCAGAGATGCGGTTCCGGCGTTACAACAAGAATCTTTCTTCCCATTCGTTCGACTTCTGAAACAATTCTTTTTGCAACTTCTGTTTTTCCTCCACCAGTCGAACCAGTAACGATGATGTGGTGTAACAAAAGATTTTCAGAAAGGAAGATAGGATTACTTGTTACCTGAAGTTTTTCATCACAGATGTATCCAATTATATTCCCATAAGTTAGTTTGTCAAGTGTTTGCGGAATTACAATCTGTTTTGTTGGCTTTCCAAATTCTTCTGTCATTGTTAGAATACATTCTATGCAAGCATGAGCGTCCCTTATCGGAACTCCTTCAAGTTGTGTGTTTGCCGTCTCACTTCTCGCCACTCTGATTGCATTAACAAGTTCAGCATGATTTCTTGCCTTCTCAACGATGGAAACTTTCCGTATTTTATCTTCAGAATAAACCACTTTCAAAGCGTTTACCTCGTAGAATGTCTTTCTGTCATCTACCACTACAAGAATTCTGTCCTTCTTTGACCATGCAAATGCAAGATCAGAGATTGGCTCGAGTTCCGCTTCCAACATGGCCTTTTTGACCTTGTTAAGCCAGATTCCCTTCCAAGCCATTTCAAACACCTACACTTTTCAAACGAAAGTAAAGGAATAGAATCAAGATAACAACGAGGATCAGAGTTTCTTTCCATCTTTGGCTAATTATGCCAGATATTGTGAATTTCTCCCGATGACAGATTTTACAGACCTGTCTTCTGATTTCACCTTCATCCAATGGTTTAACACAGTCAGAGCAGCAAAGTCTTGAGCAGAACGGACATCTTATCGATTCAAAAGGTGTTTTTGGTTTTCCACAAATTGAGCAGTAAACAACTGTTCTGTATTGGAAATTCTTCCTGCTTTTCTTTTCATCGTTTTCTGTTATATCTTCCATCTAAGCACCCTGTGTCGTGTTGAAAAACGCAAGAAGTTTTTCAGTTACAGCCTGACCGTTTTCTAAAAAGAATCTGATAATTCTTTCCCAGCTCAAGTGAGTTATCAAGAATCCAAGGATACCAAAGATTACCAAAAGAAATACAAGAAAATACAGAAATCTGAAAATCTGTTTGATAAACCATTTTGTCATTCGCCGTTGATGTTTTCTGAACCACACTGGTTCTGTTTTTTCAGTTTTCATGTTATCTATTGATTAAATGTTATAACTCAATGAAGAAACAGTAGGAAATCCAGCAAGCTGGAAAGTCTGAATGCTGGTTTTCTGGTCGCTTTAAATCCTTTCAAGAGAATAAGTCATTGTGAGCGTCGAGACAGAGACCCACAAGAAAGTGACGCTGAAAATACCGTCTGAACTTTATCTGTCTCTTATGAAGTTGGTTATCCACAAACACAGAGGTGTATACGGACACTTTAACCGAGAATGTGTAGCTGCCTTGGAAAACCATCTAAACAGAGAGTCCCAGAAGATAGAACAGACGATAATAATGTCGTAATTCGCTTAGAACAGGCGAACTCCTAAACAGGATTATGTATTAGTATTTTCGCATTAATAATTTACAAAGTTCATGAGAAAGAGAAAGGATAGAAAAAAGGAGCATTATCAAAGATTTACTCAACTTCCTAAATCTGTTCAGGACAGGCTTGAAGATCTTCTTTTGCAGCAGAACAGAATAGTGGATGAGAAATACAAAATAGCGGAAAAGTACATCATTCCGGTAGTTTTGAACAATTTCCTGTCAGAATACAACAGGATCAGAGACAGGGAAATAACACTGGAGAAAAACATAAGCTCCGTTGCCGAGCAACATGGATTTACAATAAAACAACTTCATGATATTAGAGTTAAACTGGTTAAGGAAAGATACGATGCATATTTGAAAAAGAGGGGAATTGAAATTACTGTATAAGAATCGTAATTGGAATAATCTACATCTTTTCTTTTATTTCAAAATTAACTTTATAGAATTTCAATTCGATAAGATTTTTTAGAGGACTCAAAGCATACTGTAAACGATCATCTGGCTCATTAACAATTATGATTCCTCTTACCTTAGATTTGAGATTCTTTTCAACCCAACCCAAATATCTCAATGTCTGACCAACAACCTCATCACTTTTTCGTCCTTTCTTTAATTCAATAACAACGTGAATTCCTTTTTGATCTTTACACAAGAGGTCTATTCGTCCAACTTCCTTGGTATCGAATTCTTTTTGTATTAATGTTAAGCCTTTTTCTACAAGAAAAATATTGTCTGCAAGGAAATTCTTCAAATCATTTTCAATTGAAATCGATCCGTATGACTTAACTATTTCTTCTGGACCTTCCTCTTCCCGATCGTAAGCAAACCAAAGAAGATTGTTTACTTGAGTATATTTTTCTAAATTTAGCAAATTTTTAATTGATTGGAAAACAACATAGTCTCTCAGATAATCCAGAGTTCTCTCAAGTAGATTTTCCGTATTTTTGATTTGAAACAATTCCAAAGCATCAATCCTAGCAGCCTGATCCTGTTCAGAGCTAATTGCTAGTACTTCTTTAGACTGTGAAGTAACGAAGGGATATTTTCTAGTATCTGAAGCAATGAGGAACTGAGAAAGTGTTTGAACCCCAATACTTTTCAATTTGAAGAAATCGTTTACCCTCTCAGGAAATGGGTCAGATCCATGAATCAAATTTCTTAATTTACTGTTAAACTCATCAATGTTTGATCTGTATAGCAAATTTGACAAGTTTCGGTTTGCAGAGAACCATCTCATTAGACTAAAAAGTTCGTCTAATGTAGCAGTACTCAAATTTTCACCATGAATAAACTTCTCATTGTTTAGAATCGCAGAAGTTTGTAATTCGGCTTTTTCTTCTTCTGTAAACCAAGCTTTTGCCTTTTCTGTTGATAAATTGTGTTTAAAATTCTTCAGATTTTCAATTTGTTCTGCTGTGAACTGAAACCTTGGCATACGTAACATTTACTCCATTATCTTAAATCTATATTCTATTTTATCTTCGAATGCTCTAGCTATAGGAAATGAGCATGCTTATCTGAAAAAGAGTGGTATTGAGGTGTAGTAACAAACTAAGAAGATGGTTTTTAATCCTTGACTCCAAGATAATCAAAGGACATAACTTATGAAATCTGATAAGAAAGAGAACACAAACGGGGCAAATTTAGGGTTTGAGCAGAAACTGTGGCTTGCTGCTGACAAGCTTCGCTCAAACATGGATGCAGCAGAATACAAACATGTTGTTCTGGGCCTTATTTTCTTAAAGTATATTTCTGACGCTTTCAGTGAAGTTTATGAAGAGCTCAAGAAAGATCCGACTGCTGACCCAGAGGATATCGATGAATACATTGCCAGAAGAGCGTTCTGGGTTCCAAAAGAAGCAAGATGGGATTACTTATCAAATAATGCAAAAAAGCCGGAAATTGGAAGATTAGTTGATGAAGCCATGGACGCCATTGAAATGGACAACCGTTCTTTAAGGGGCGTCCTTCTGAAAAATTATGCAAGGCCGGGACTGAACAAACAAAGATTGGGAGAGCTGATTGATCTAATTGGTACAATCGGTTTGGGGGACAGAGAAAGCAGAAGCAAGGATATTCTTGGAAGGGTCTACGAATATTTTTTGGGACAGTTTGCAGATGCTGAGGGTAAGAAGGGCGGACAATTCTACACCCCAAGGAGTATCGTCAATCTTTTAGTCGAGATGTTAGAGCCGTACAAAGGAAGAATTTTTGATCCTTGCTGCGGTTCTGGAGGAATGTTTGTTCAAAGTGAGAAATTCATAAAAGCTCATGGCGGAAAAATCGGAGACATCTCTGTCTTTGGCCAAGAAAGCAATCAGACAACGTGGCGACTGTGCAAGATGAATCTTGCCATCAGAGGCATTGACTCAAATATTGAGTGGGGTGATTCTTTCCGTGATGATCAATTCAAGGATCTAAAAGCGGACTTCGTCCTTGCTAATCCTCCCTTCAATGACAGCGACTGGAGCGGAGAGCTTTTACAAGACGATGTGAGATGGAAGTTTGGGACTCCTCCAAAGGGAAATGCCAACTTTGCTTGGGTTCAGAATTTCATACATCATCTTTCTCCTACTGGAATAGCAGGCTTTGTTTTAGCAAACGGTTCCATGTCTTCTAACACTTCAAACGAAGGAGAGATCCGCAAGAACATAATCGAATCCGATCTGATTGATTGCATGGTATCTTTACCGACTCAGTTATTCTACAACACGATGATTCCTGCATGCTTGTGGTTCGTTTCCCGTGATAAGAAAAACCACAAATTCACGGATAGAAGAGAGCATGTGCTTTTCATTGATGCCCGAAAACTTGGGACGATGATTGATAGAAAACATAAAGAACTAACAGACGAGGACATCAAGAAAATTTCAGATACCTATCATCTCTGGAGGGGAGAAATAAAGGACAAAAAATATCAGAACGTTCCGGGCTTTTGCAAATCCGCTTCTCTGGAAGAAATAAGGAAGCATGAGTGGATTCTGACGCCAGGAAGATACGTAGGTGCGGAAGAAGAGGGAGATGACGGAGAAGCATTTGAAGAAAAGATGAAACGTTTGACATCAGAACTTTCAGATCAAATGAAGCAAGATCAGAAGTTAGACGAGGAGATAAAAAAGAATTTGAAAAGTATTGGATATGGAACCTGACAGAACTCTTATCTTAATGGATACAAATAAAGCTAGAAGCACATTAAGTGGTTCTCCTCGCTATGACAGTTTTGATTTTGGGACAGATTTCAATGAATTAAAGTCGTTTATCGATGAAAATAACCTATCTGGCAGTGTGATTTTTGCAATAACAGAAATGACCTTGAAGGAATTACTGAGCCAAAAAAATAAAGTGTATGATACCGATATAGAAAATCTAAATTCCGCAGTTTCTAGACTTCTAAATTTAGAAAACGTTTCTATTCCTGATATTAAGCTTCCAGATAATTCTTTTGACTTTATAAGTTATCTCACTCCAAAGGTCGAGACATTCTTACAAGAAAACAATATAGAAATTATTAAAATTGAAGAGGATAATAAAGCATCTGTCTTAGATGTTTTAATTCAGAAAGTCATTGATGTTGAACCACCTTTCAAATCCGGAAAAAGCAGCAGCTCAAGTGGTCATGGGTTCAAAGATGCTGTTATTTTGGAAACATTCAAGCAATGTACTACGAAAAACAATTTTACTAATGTAATTTTATTCACAGGAGATAGCGACTTTGACGATTGTGAAAAAGAAGTAGAAGGAATTAATTTCAAGATAATTAAATCAAAAGAGTTTCTTATACAAGATTTGAAATCAAAGTATGCGGCAAAACTACTTGAGAAGGAATACGAAGAACTAATTCAAAATCCGTATCTAATTACTAATCTAAAACAATTGATTGCTTCGGAAGTAAATTCTACCGAAGATAAAGTTGTTATAATTTCTTTGACTGAAAAAATTATAGACGACCCAGTTGAACTAAAGGAGAAATTTTCATCTCTAAATCAAGATGCCGAGTACTTTGAAAATATGGTATGTTTTGTTTGTAAAGTCAGGGTTGAAGATTCTGAATACATAATAGATATTCTAATTGATCTTGGTTCCAATGAAATCGAAACAATTCAAGTAGAGGCTGTTTCATGAATCAAAAAAAATTCAAACAAACTGAAATAGGAATGATTCCTGAAGATTGGGAAGTAAAAATCATCGACGAAATTAAATCTACAAATAAAAGCGCAGTTGCCATGGGGCCATTTGGCTCGAATATCAAAAAAGAATTATTTGTCAAGGAAGGAGTTCCAATTATCAGAGGAAACAATCTTAATTCATATCGTTTTCTCGATGAAGATTTTGTATATTTAACAGAAGAGAAGGCTGATGAGCTTAGATCATCCAATTGCCACTCCGGTGACATAGTTATCACACATAGAGGAACACTTGGTCAAGTTGGTTTAATTCCGAGAAAATCAAGACATAAGAGATATGTTATTTCCCAAAGTGGAATGAAATTATCATGTGATGAATCACGGGCTATTAGTGAATATGTTTTTTACTTTTTGAAATCACCAGTGGGTCAACGTTTGTTACTCCGAAACACTTCACAAACAGGCGTTCCGGCAATCGCACAACCATTGACATCATTGAAGAATGTGCCTCTACCAGTACCAGATATCAATGAACAGAAAACAATCGCAAAGGTCTTTGAGGATTTGAATGACAAGATAGACTTATTGCTGAAACATAACAAAACCCTTGAAGCAATAGCTAAGGCAATCTTCAAGCACTGGTTCATCGACTTCGAATTTCCAAACGAAGAAGGCAAGCCATACAAATCCTCAGGAGGAGAGATGATCTACAATGAAGATTTAGGGAAGAGGATACCAGATGGTTGGGAAATAAAAAGCATGGATGGTGTGGTTACAGTAAAGGGAGGTTCCACGCCAAGCACGAAAAATTCTGAATATTGGGATAATGGAAAAATAAATTGGTGTACTCCCAAAGATTTGTCAAAACTTAATTCTCCAGTACTTCTTGACACTGAAAGAAAGATAACAGAAAGCGGTCTATTGTCTATTAGTTCGGACCTGCTACCTATAGGAACAGTTCTCTTGTCATCTAGAGCCCCGATTGGCTATTTAGCTATCTCTGAAATTCCTGTTGCTGTAAATCAAGGTTTTATTGCAATAGTATGCGATAAGATAATATCAAAATATTTTATGCTATTCTGGCTGCAACATAATATGGATGAAATAGAAAGCAGAGCACATGGGACAACCTTTGAAGAAATCAATAAGACTAGCTTTAGGAACATTCGAATTCTTGTACCTCGCACAAACATTGTAAATAATTATGATAAATTGATGCATGCGTTATACTGTAAAATTGTGAAAAATGAAAAAGAATCAAAGACTTTAACTTATCTCCGAGATTCACTTTTGCCCAAACTTATGTCAGGAAAGATTAGAGTTCCAGTAGAGGTCAAATGACATGCGAAAAGCCATAAGCGAAGCAGATGTTGAGGAAAACGTTTTAGCTATACTGAAAAGTCTTGGCTATGAAATAATCAGAGGAGACAATGAGGACTATCTTCCCGGAGGAAAATCAGCATTAAGAGATGGTTACAAAGATGTTGTTCTTGTTGAAAGACTTAGGAATGCATTAAAGAAAATCAACCCGTCCATTTCAGAAGAAGCAAGGGAGCAGGCGGTAAAACAAATTCTAAGAAGCGAAAGTCAGAAACTGGTATCAGACAATGAAAATTTCCATAAGATGCTTGTTGACGGCATAGACATCCCAGTCAAGTCTGAAGAAGGAGAAAGATACAAGAAGGTTTGGCTTTTTGATTTTGAGAAACCAGATTCAAAAAATAATGAATTCTTGGCAGTAAACCAGTTTACAGTAACCGAAAACAATGTTGAAAGAAGACCGGATGTCATTTTGTTTGTCAACGGTATTCCATTACTGGTTATCGAACTGAAAAACTTGGCAGATGAGAAAGCTGACATTTGGACTGCCTATAACCAGTTTCAGACATACAAAGATCAACTTCCATCCCTGTTTAGATATAATGAAATTCTGGTGATAAGCGACGGCATAGAAGCAAGGGCTGGAACCATAACCTCTGAAAAAGAAAGGTTCATGCAGTGGAAGACAATCGACGGAGAAAAGCCACGAAAGGGGTTGACAGAAATCGAAGTGCTTTTGCGAGGAATGTGTGACAAGCAAAGACTCTTGGACATAGTAAGGAACTTTGTTGTTTTTGAAAAAGACAAAACAACAACAAAGAAATTGGCTGCTTATCATCAATACTGGGCAACAAACAAAGCAGTAGAATCTACAATAAAGGCAAGAAAGGGAAACAAAAAAGCAGGAATAGTCTGGCATACACAAGGCTCTGGAAAGTCCTTGACAATGATTTTCTATACTGGAAAACTCATCAGGGAATTAGACAACCCGACAATTGTCGTCTTGACTGACAGAAACGATTTGGACAGCCAATTATTTGAAACCTTTGGAAGATGTCAAGACATTCTAAGACAAAAACCAGTACAAGCCGAATCAAGAAAAGAGATACAGGAAATGCTCAAGGTTTCTTCAGGAGGCGTGGTATTTACGACGATACAGAAATTCTTTCCAGAAGAGGATAGAGAAACATATCCTGTCTTGTCGGAAAGAGACAATATTGTCGTTATAGCTGATGAGGCACACAGAAGCCAGTACGGATTTTCTGCAAAAGTACTAAGCAAAAAAGATAAGACACTGATAACTTATGGCTATGCCAAATACTTGAGAGACGCTTTACCAAAAGCCTCATTCATTGGATTTACAGGAACACCAATAGAAAAAGCGGACAGATCAACGCCTGCTGTCTTTGGAAAGTATGTTGATGCTTATGATATAGAGCAGGCGGTGGACGATGGGGCCACTGTAAGGATCTTTTATGAGAGCAGATTGGCAAAGCTGGAACTAAAACCAGAGGAGAGACCAAAAATTGACAAAGAGTTTGAAGAGGTAACCGAGGGTGAAGAGGCAGAAGGCAAAGAGAAGCTGAAAAGCAAATGGGCAAGAGTGGAAAAAGTCGTCGGCGCTCCAACGAGGATTAAAAGAATTGCGAAAGACGTTGTAAATCATTTTGAAGCTAGAACGTCGGTCTTAGAAGGAAAGGGAATGATTGTCTGCATGTCAAGAAGGATATGCGTTGATTTACACAATGAGATAATAAAACTGAAACCAGAGTGGTACAACAAAGACGACGAAAAGGGAATCATCAAAGTTGTCATGACAGGCTCTGCGCCAGATCCCAAAGAATGGCAGGAGCACATAAGAAACAGAATTAGAAGAAAGAAAATCGGAGATGATTTCAAAGATCCAAGTCACGAGCTTAAACTAATCATTGTAAGAGACATGTTTCTGACAGGATATGATGTGCCTTCCCTTCACACAATGTATTTGGACAAACCAATAAAGGGCCACACGTTGATGCAAGCAATAGCAAGGGTAAATCGTGGAGATCCGGGCAACGTAGGGGGTTTAGTCGTTGATTACATGGGCGTAGGGGTTGAGCTGAAAAAAGCCCTAATTGATTATACTGCCAGTGGCGGAAAGGGTAAGCCAACCTTTGACCAAGATAAAGCAGTCATGCTAATGCAGGAAAAATACGAAATTGTAAAAGACACGTTCCACGGCTTTAATTATAAAAAATTCTTTGAGCTTAAACCAAGTGAAAGAATATCGTTTGTTCCTGATGCAATGGAACACATTCTCAAAGAAAAAGGAAAAAAGGAACGATTTGAGAAAGAGACTACTGCATTGCTGAAGTCATTTTCTTTAGCAGTTCCACATGACAAAGCAATGAAGATAAAAGAAGAGGTTGGATTCTTCCAAGCAATTAAATCGGCAATAACAAAGACGACTGAAACTGGAAAAGAAACTCAGGAGAAGTTTGACATTGCAATCAAGCAGATTCTGTCGAAGGCAGTAATATCGGATAGAATAATAGATATTTTTGAAGCTGCTGGTATACAAAAACCAGAATTATCTATTCTGTCAGAAGGTTTTCTTGCTGACGTAAAAGAAATGCCACAGAAGAACTTGGCGTTTGAGGCTCTTAAAAAATTACTAAATGATGAGATCAAAATAATCTCTAAAAGAAATATTATTCAAGGAAAATCTTTCATGGACATGCTTGACAAAACCATAAAGAAGTATACAAACAAAAGTGTTGAAGCTGCTCAAGTTATTGAAGAGCTAATAGAATTGGCAAGAAAAGTCAGAGATGAGAAGAGTAGAGGAAAACAACAAAACATGACTGACGATGAAATTGCCTTTTACGATGCTTTAGAAGTAAATGATAGCGCTGTTAAGGTTTTGGGCGATAAGACTTTACGAAAAATTGCTTTAGAATTAACTCAAATGATAAAAAATAGTGTTACAATTGATTGGACGCAAAGAGAGAGTGTGCAAGCGGAAATCCGTTTGAAAGTCAAGAAGATTTTAAGAAAATATGGTTATCCTCCAGACAAACAAGAAAAGGCCACTAAAACAGTGTTAGAACAAGCAGAACTCATAGCTAAAGACTGGGCAGAGAAATAAAGAACTTAACCTTTTCTTGCCATTCTAGATTGATGTATACTTTCAGTAGAGATTGGTTTGAAAAGATCGAATGCCCCTTTTGTAACAAGGGAATTATTGAAATTCATCACATTCTACCTGTGAAAAATGACAACCTCTCCTCAACGGTAGGAGGTCGTAGAGCCAGAGTATCCAGTGAATCTCCTGAGCGAGAAGACGTTCTAAACGATTGTCCTTCTTGTGGAGCAAAGAGAGAATCAATAGAAAAGAAAATAAAAGATGGTAAATTGTCAAAACCGCCTTCTCGTCAAGAGATTTTGAAGAGATTGAAAGATGCCGGATTGCCGACGAAAGTATAGCAAGTAATAAGAGAAACTAAATTTGTAAACAATAATCCTTGATTGATGAGAAACAATACATGACTCTATTTGATATGAGATGGTTTTGATACTATAATTACATTCTCTATGTTAGGAATTTTCTTCATGGCGTTTTTAGTAGTTTCATGATCTTGTACGCTTGAGCTACTATCGTAAATGAATACGATTATTTTTGTATAATCGGTTGATTGGACATAGCTGCTTGCGTCTATTTTTATTTCGTTTTCAATTTTTTTGAAGTCCTCTGAACTTCTAGCGTATTTTACTTCTACAATGGTTTTGAGCTGAGGTATTTTCAAATCCAATCTAGATGAACTGTGACCAAACTTTGGAGTTGGATCTTCATACTCTATGTCAGCAAAATAAGATCTCAGTATGAGATATAGGATACTTTGTACATCGTATTCATTTTCAATTTCCCATTTTTTGCTTTCAGTGTATACCCAGCGTTTCATCGCACTTTCAAAACCATTCAATATCTTTGAAACATGATTAACAGACAAAAGAGTTGCATCGGTTGTTCCAAGAATTATGCTACTTACAGACCTAAATACAAAAGACAAAAGGAAATCTTCAATTTTTTCAATATCTTCCAATAAAATCTTGGTTAGTATCGCCTTCTTAATTACTGGTAATGTTTTTTCGGGATTGTGAAAATGAATGAAGCCTACTTCATTTGCCCAATAAACTATAGAAAATTCTCCGATAGATTTCAATGATTCAATAACAGAGTGGTCGAGGTAAACTTCTTTACTAAACAGTTTGGCTTCAAGAACATTATAGAGTAAGCTTTGCATCGTGTCAGAATCTGACATGGATTTACGTTTTGTGAAAACTGTTTGTAACCATGATATCATGTCTTTCTCTGATCCATTCTTAATTGATCTGGCTCCCATGACAAGGCCAATGAAATATCTTGGATAGAATGCAAAGGAAATTCTATCTCCGGGCAAGGGATCTCTCTTCTTCAGGCTTGAAAATCCTTCTAGGAAGAGTTTATTTGCATTTGCATTTTGATTATTTTCAAAAAGTGTGAAACCTAAAGATGCTAATTTTATGTAATTCCCATGAATAATAGTCTCTTTGTTTTCGTGTATCCAGTTGGGGGTACATCCTACTTTCCATTCAATTTTCGTATAATCTCTTTCTCCAAGAACAAATCTTGAAAAAAGACCATCAATATCCCCATCTACATTCTTCCTCTCTAATAATGATGATATTTTTGCAAGTTGACTTTGGATGGAAGTACTAAGATCACTCACAAAAACCACCTACTGTACTTTAGCTTAGTTCGTAGTATATCAGAATTCCAGTTGGAGACAATACTTAATTTTCCCATCAGATGAGCAATTAGATCTGAATATAGAATTGTCACAGGGATTGAGGTAGGGTTGAATCCTCTCCAATTGAGGAAAGTGAATTGGAAAATCTGACGGGCAATGTAATGAATATCTAAAAAGGTCGAATCCTTATGAATTGAGATGTATAATGGTTTAGGAATGCCATGAAGTGGTGTGACTATTTGCTTTGGTCCTGTGAGAGTCAATAACATGTCTCTATTTCCAGTCTGGACTCCCCATCCTCTCTCTGGTGCGAATTTTCCCTTCATTAATCCCCTGTTTGCATATATCTTATCATATTGATGGGCAACACCAGTTTGATTTTTGTCATAAATTTGAAAATTGTGGTTTTGACTGAGATGAACGAAAGAAAACTCTATTTTGTAGTCTTTGTATCCTTCAATGAATTCTTTAATTGCTTCGATATCTTCATTTTTAAAATTTTTGAATTGTTGATGAAAGATTAGTCTTACATTGTCGCCCTTTTGCCAAGCATTTCGATTTGATACATGTTCAATTAGGGTTTTCAAACTTTTCAGCAGTTCCACTTTGTAGTTCTCCATTACAATCTCAGTAGATATGTTATTGAGAAGATAACTTCCATCTGCACTGAAAACATTAGTTATGCCTACATATCGTGTAGAACCGCCTAATCTTCCGTCTTTTATGATAGCATTTCCCATGCCAATTACGAGTTCGTGGTAAATTGGTTCGTACGTCGATAATGTCCAAGGAGTTCCACCCATTTTCACATAGCATGCTAAAGCAATGTTATCGAGTGTATATGGCCAAGAAGATTCACCCTGTCGAATTGTCTCTATTTCTATCTCTTGTACGGGAATTCCCTGAGACATAAAAACTGATTTTGAAACTAAGTAGGGATCATTGTCCCCTCGTTTTTCATGGAATTTTTCTTCGATTATAACAATAGCAAGATCATAAGTTCCATTTTCAAGTGCTGAAAGACATGCTTCCCGATACGCAGTAGGAATGTTTGCTGATGAATACTTTACAATTCGAAAGTCTATTGTATCCATCTTGGTAAAATGATACTTTCTCACAAATCCAAGTTGGTAGTAACCTCGACCATTTGTACCAGATTTGAATGCATTAATGAATTTCTCTACTTCTCCTTTGTATACATCAGGAGTAATAACTACCAATTTTGGTTCTTTATGTAGAAAGACTTCGGAATCAAATGGCCCAAATGAATTGAGACCACGATTATGCCAAGTATCAGTATTTTTTCTTGCAGGATCATAAACAAAAGTTGGTGATGTCACCTTTCTGGTATTAATTTCACCATTGGATAGAGATAGGAAATCATTAGCAACTTTGAAAGAAAGTCCTTTTGTAATAACTATGTCATTCAAAGAAGAAATCTCATCGGCTATCAATTTGATTATCCCATGTTTTCCTTCACCATCTGCTATTTGCAATTCTTGCCTTTCTAGCAGATTTTTCACTTGTTCAGATTCCTTATTGAATAATGATCTGACAACTAGTATTCTGTTCCTTTTACTAGCTTCCAAGTGACATTCAGAGGAATCTACTGTTTGCTGTGCTCTATAATCAGACAATTTCAAAGTGCTTCCAGAAATTGACTCAATTTTTCCAAGAAGCCTTTTCTCTCTACGATTTTTATCTCTAATTCTAGAAAATGATTTTTTAATCACATAGAGTCCAACAGGATTAAGCCCCCTTGTCATGAGAGTTGAAATATTTTCAGAAACATCATAAAATGCGTTAGCATCAACTACAACCCCAAAAAGTGGCTGACCATTCTGAAGATGAATAATTTTGACATTCAATGAGAATTCAGGGTATAACCTTAACCAAGAAAGTTTATCCACATATTGTGAAATCCCGTCCAATAGATTCTTTTTTGTATCAATAAATGATGTTGGAAAATAAGTAAATATTCTACTTGTGTCTATTATCTTTCCTTGTATTGTTTCCATGATTAATTTTCTAACTAGGGCAAAATTGCTTGCAACTTCAAGTATGACTTCATTTCCATACGTCTTTCCTTCTGAAAGAGGTACACAATAGATATTGCCTCCTCGTGCATGAAAGAGGCAATTTTGGAATTGCCGCTTTAATTTCTCAAAGGAATCTTTAGATTCAAACTTACTAACGTAAGCTGTAAAAGTGTCACCGGATATCGAAATCGGTAAAAGATTCAAAATTGTGTTAGTGTTTTGTTCAATTGCAACCATTTTTATCACTTTGTCATCCTATAGAGTACATACTTACCAATTTTCCTCGTCTTTAATTTTCCTTCATTAACTAGTTCTTGTAGGTATGAAATAGCAGTATGTCTATGCATACCAGTTTTTCTTGCTATCTCCGCTTGTGTAAGATCTAAAGGATAAGCTCCTCTTAAAACTAAGATGATCTTTTTCTTTTGCATTTCTTTTTGTTTTATCATCTAATACACCGACGGAACGTTAAAGACTGGACATTAAAGTATAAGTACTTTCATTCACTAATTCTAATTAGATGGACGTTAATGTCCATCTATATGCGGTCTGAGGATCAACAGTCCAACAGATTCTCAGACTAAGATACGGACACAGTGAGGGATTAGAAAAATGGAAACACCGTTAGAACAAAACCAATGTCAGGCAACAAAGCCCGTTGTGCCTGAATCAGTAGTTAACAGAGCAGAAAAGAAAGTTTGGAGAGTATCGCACAGTTATAACAGCGTGAAGAATCTGAGATCGGCGGTCAAAGCGTTCAACCACTTCATGTCAGCCAACGAGTTTACGTGGGATAGATGCGTAGAAAATCCGGTAACATCATTTGATGACTTCGTCGGCTGGCTTGACTCGGAAGGAAAGATGCCAAAGTCAATCAGAGTCTATGTAGGCTTCTTGAAGAGAGTCATGAAAGAAGGTGGAGCGAAGTTTACCAGCGACGAGTTTAAGGACGGAGTAGTTCTTCCGAAGACACGACCATTTGAAGACGACAAAGTTAACAAGGACCAGATAAGACGCATAATTCTGACGTTGAAACACGAAGGTTTGAAGACTCTCTTAATGATAGAGAAGGACACGCAGGCAAGACCAGCAGAAATACTAACGCTGAAAGTAAGAAACTTCAATCTTGCACACGACCCTCCTTACTTCAACATCGAAGCAGAAAACGCCAAGAACGACTGGCCTAGAGAACTGTTCTTTACCAGTGAAACAAAGGAGTTCGTAATGCAGAGGATAGAGCAGGGAGAACTAAAACCAAACGACTTTTTGTTCTTGAATCGTGGACGAGACGAACTTGACGAAGAAAAGTTCCAGAAGTATGTGGCAGAAGTGAGGAGTCAGTATTCACATACTTTGAGGGAAGTCATTGAAAAGAAAATACCGGAACTTGATGAAGAAGTGAGTGGCAACAGAAGTCTAAAGAGATACAAAATTCATCTCTACTCTTTCAAGAAGTTTGCTTTCACTACAATGGCCGACGAACTCGGAGAAATGGCTTCAAGAGCAATAAAAGGCGACAAAGAATACGTTATGACATACTACAGGAAAAGCAGGGAAGAACGAGCACAAGACTACAGAAAAGTGACTCCTAAACTGCTAGTATTCGCTGAAGAGAAGGACGCAAGACAGGAGATTGAAGACAAGATTAGAACAATGTCAAAAGATGACCTGAGCGGTTTGCTAGAGTTCCTAAAGAACGGCAAAAACCAGCCCAGCGAGTCATCAACGCAGACGAACTCGAAGACTATCTCAGGAAAGGCTACAGATTCGGAGCAGTGTTACCAAAAGACAGAATTCTCGTCGAAGATGCTACCTGTAGGAAATTCTACAGGTAGTTTTAATAAAATAGCCAATCTAATCCACCTAAATGTCTGAATATAGAGGCTATACTGGAATGTCTCTAACATTTCTAAAAAAATCTAATGTAAAGGTAGGCGATTCAGTTAAGATTACAGAAGATTTGACATATGCAGGCATACTAATGCCACGTTATGAACACACTGACGATAAGCATATTGTTCTCAAACTAAAAAGTGGTTACAACATAGGAATTGAAGTAAACAAAATTAAGAAAATTGAACTACTTTCATCTGAAAAAATAGAAACAAAATCCTCATCTGAGATTAAAATTGATTCATCATTACCAAAAGTTTTACTTTTGTCAACTGGTGGCACAATAGCAAGTAAAATAGATTATAGGACAGGTGCTGTGACTCCTGCATTAAGTGCAGCAGAACTTAATTCTGCTGTACCTGAACTTGCTGAAATAGCAAATATTGATGCAGAAGTCATTTTTTCAGAATACTCTGAAAACTTAGAACCTGAACATTGGAAGAAGATTGCAGAAAAACTAGATTCATATG
>JBQTHA010000042.1:0-4150 GCA_052390375.1 Nitrosopumilaceae archaeon | reverse complement strand
AGATTCTGTACTAGGTAATTGGAATGTATCCATAGAAGATACTAGTATGTTTACAGCAGCTGCAGCGATAGACGTACCAGTAAAGGTGAAGTACAGAGCAGAACGCAGTCCGTTAGTTACGGTGAGGTCAGAATAATTTTGATTTTTGATACTTAATTGAAATACCAAAGTCTTACAGTGTTTAGTTGAAATGGACAAACTTCTCCTTATAGATAAAAATTAACCAGATACACTATGGCATTACGGGTAATTTCGACCAAATTAACAGAGGAGCAGTATAGAAAGATCACGCAGGTTTGTAACGATGCTGGCTGTACACTTTCTGCATTTCTAAAAGAATGTGTGGTGGATTTGGTAGATAAAGAAGCAAGCAAAATTGAAAAACCAATCGAAGAGACAATTAATGCTCCAGAATTTACATTAAGTAACGAATTTCCAGTACAGGAACAAAAATTAGCTCCAAAAATACGTTATCAGTATTTTTAATGAACAGATTAATGTGTTTAAAAAGAAAAAAAACACTAGTCCTTATATGTCATATTCTACCATAAATAAAATATTGGGATCAAAGGTAGTTTCAACAAAATTAACTGAAGAAGAGTATGGAAAACTGGTTGGCTTGTGCAGTGCCAGTGGATATACAGTGTCAAAACTACTAAAACGTGCCATACTAACAAGAATGAATGAAGAGGTACATAGAGAAGATATTCCAATTCCAAAGCAGGTAATCAACGTACAGCCTCAAGTCATACATGAATATCAAATAAAAAAGACAACAGGCTCAGAAGACAAGTTTCTATATTATTAGAAAAAGACATCAAAGTTTTGCTCAAATATTATCTTATACTAATATTACCATTAATTCTAATCAAATCAGTACATGATTAAGAGATCTGAAATTAAAAAAATTGTAAACGAGTATGCTGGTCTAAAAATAGGAGTTTTGGGAAGTCATTCTGCATTAGAGGTGATGGATGGTGCAAAAGATGAAGATCTTAAAACAATTGTAATCTGTCAAAAAGGTAGAGACACACCATATAGAAGGTTTAGCAGAATTGCTGATGAAATAGTTGTATTAAACAAGTTCAAAGAGATGGCATCACCAAAATTTCAGAAAAAATTACGTGAAGAAAATACAATAATCGTACCACATAGAGCATTAACTGCATATCTAGGATACAAAACAATTGAGAATAACTTCAAAGTACCAATATTTGGGAATAGGGCTTTGTTTCAAGCAG
The DNA here is from genome assembly GCA_052390375.1 of Nitrosopumilaceae archaeon. Lineage (GTDB taxonomy): Archaea > Thermoproteota > Nitrososphaeria > Nitrososphaerales > Nitrosopumilaceae > CSP1-1. The sequence continues at coordinate 2,909 of JBQTHA010000042.1, read as the reverse complement.
AAGAGCGTGCAAACAAGAAAAATCAATATTATCTGTTAGAAAAGGCTAGAATCAAACATCCTAGACTCTTTAAGAATCCTAAAAATATTAACACGCCATCCATAGTTAAAGTTCAAGAAAAAAGCAGAAAGCTAGAAAGAGCTTTTTTTACTGTAACCTCGTACTCGGATTATAAGAAAAAATCTGATGAAAAAATAAAGCAGGGGATAATTTCAAAAAAAGATCTTCAAAATTCCAGCATTGAAGAACTTGTTATTGGAACATATCTGAATTTTAATTATTTTCATACACCAATTTCAGAAAATGTTGATTTTATTGGAATAGAACGAAGACTTCAAACCAACTTACATGATTTTAATGCACTACCTGCAAAACAGCAATTAGAAATTGATGTGGAACTACAGAATATCGAAGTAGGGCACACACCTGCAAGTATTCGTGAATCTCTACTTGAAAAAGTAATCACTACGGGGGATAAATTCGTACAAGCTGTGAAAAAAGAATATTCGCCAGGAATTATTGGTCCATTTTCTTTACAAAGTGTAATTACAAAGGATTTAGAATTAATTGTATATGATGTTTCTTTAAGAGTTCCTGGAAACCCAATTGTTGCAACAACAAGTCCATACACAAAATATCAATATGGAACAACGTTTGGAGTCGGTAGAAGAATTGCAATGGAAATTAAGAAGGCACAAGAACAAGGAAGATTAGAAGAGATAGTAACTTAGGCTTCCATCTTTTCTTTAAGAAGATTTTTTCTAACTAAAATTGGAATTTTATAAAATGTGGCTAATGCCAGGCCATCAGAAGCACGATAATTTCTTAAAACTAGATCTTTTTTTCCTGTGAAGTATAAATTTGCTCTCAAAACCTCACCGCTTTCATAAATTTTGACTTTTACAAGCATTAGTTCATTTTCTTCACAAATTTCTTCAACCATCTTGTAAATCGTTGGAACAGAATTTTTATTTTCTTCAGAAAAACTGGAAATGTGTTTTGCTACTTCACCAGAAAAAGATCTCATGTGAAATTCCTTTCCATTATCTGCAGTTAAGACAAGCATTCCCTCAACTGCGTATGGGTCGACAAAACCAACGTATGTAATTTTTACAACATCATAATCAGGTTCTTGACCTTGATCAATCTTCACTAGGGAATCACTAGATAGCTAATTTGTTAATGCATATAAAGATACAAGAATATGACATTAATTGAATATAATTACAAGCCTACCCATATTATAACATGGAAAAAGACAGAAGTTTTTTTGTTTTTGAACAGGCTATCAGATCAGAGAAAACAAAACATGTGTACAGTTACTGGCTTGAAAGATTCAGAAAGTATACAGGATCAAAGAATTATGATGAATTGCTAATTGGAGATATCAAGGATTTACAAATCAGATTAGAAGAGTATCTGTTTGAGTTAAAGAAAATACAATCCCGTTCAACAATCGAAGCAAGTTTCTACGCAATAGAGTTGTTCTATTCCATGAATGATGTTAACCTAAACTTCAAAAAGATAAGAAAAATGTTCCCACCACTTGAAAAACGTGCTGGCCAAGAGGCATACACTACAGAGGATATCAGAAAAATCCTAGATAGTTCAAAGAGCAGAAAGACGAAGGCATTGATTCATTTGTTAGCAGCAAGCGGCATGCGGATCGGTGCGGTAGACTATCTAAAATTAAAGCACATTAAACCAGTAAAGTACGATTGCAGATCTGTTCTTGTGTATGCTGGGGATAAAGAAGAGTATACTACATTTTTGACGCCAGAGGCAGGTAAGGCGTTAGATTGGTATATTGAAGAAAGAAAAATTATGGGTGAAGAAATAACACCAGAGTCACCAGTCTTTGTGGCGTTTCGTAACAAGACTGGCTTAGGCAAGGTAGAGCCTTTGTCTTATTCTGCAGCAAGAACTTTGATACATAGAGCAGTACACCAAGCTCACATTACAAACATGATTGAGAAGAAACGTTATGCAATACCTGTAGCACATGGGTTTAGAAAACGATTCAATACAATTTTGAAGTCAAATAATAACATAAACTCAAACTTGGTTGAAAAGATGATGGGTCATTCTACTACAATCCGCCTTGATAACAACTATCTCAAACCAAGTATTGATAGACTTCTTGAAGAATATGTAAAAGGGATTTCTGACCTTACAATTTCAAACGAGGAAAGGCAAAACATGGAGATTGATAGATTAAACAAGAAAAGTAGCAATCTTGAAATTAAAAATTCACAGGTTCTCGAGTTAGCTGAATGGCTTGACAAAAATCCAAAGATAGTGGAAAATCTCGAATATTTAGGGAAGATCATTCAGGAAAAAATTGGCCCATTCTTCGAAAATGCATCTAGTGGTACAGATTATGATAAAACTTTGATTGCTGATCCGGAAACGGTCAAAATGATTTTTAAATAAACGGTTGTACTAAGTGCTTCATTTTAGTTCGTAAGCTTCTCAAAACATCAAACAATAGTTTTTTTCCAACAAGAACAAAGATTCAATAGATTAAAAATGGTAAATCATGAAATCATCAATCTGAACAGGTTCTGATATGATGTCTAGAAGAAAGAAAAGACGATATCCATTCCTTTTACCAACCGGGAATATAAAAAAAATTACATCATCAAAAATATCAGAAATTAGCCAGAAATTGATGGAAGGACCAAGATACAAGAAGTATGGATTACTTTACAAAAATCAAAAATATGGTTTAATGTACAAAGATTTTTTCGAGGAATCAAAGAAATTTTACAAGAAGGGGGATGTTATCGATGCGTTTGTTATCTTACATGGATTAATTCATGCTGCGCTCGAAGTAGCCTGGAGTGATTTTCGTTTATCAATTACAGGAAGTGAAGATTTTGTTGAGGCGGAACAAGATTGGAACTACA
>JBQTHA010000041.1:0-29342 GCA_052390375.1 Nitrosopumilaceae archaeon | reverse complement strand
CAGACCATAGCTTATATATTAATTACCATGATTTTCAAAAAAAATTAGAATAAAATGTTGTTAAAAAAGAATGAATAATAGCAATTCTAAGGAAATTTGATTTGAAATTTAGAATTGATAGAGATTCTTTAGGAGATGTAAAAATTCCATCTGATGCCTATTATGGCCCTTTTACAGGGAGGGCCCTAAAGCAGTATCATGTAACTGGAAATAGGTCTCATCCCAATTTGATAAACGCCTTTGTGATGGTCAAGAGGTCAGCTGCACTTGCTAATCTCAAAGTTGGCGCCATTGATAAAAAACCTGGAATGGCAGTTATTAATGCATGTGACAAAATTTTAGCTGGAAAATTTCTTGATCAATTTGTAGTAGATGCGATAAACTCTGGCGCGGGAACTGCATTTAATATGAATACTAATGAGGTGATAGCCAATATTGCCCTTACAAGTTTAGGAAAAAAGAAAGGACGGTATGAGTATCTACATCCAAACGATCATGTAAACATGTCACAGTCTAGTAATGATACATTTCCAACTGCCATGCATGTTGCAATCCTAATGAATCTCAAAAAAACTATTCCTGCAATAGATAGTCTGATAAGATCATTAAGCCGAAAAGCAAAAGAGTTTTCAAACTTTAAAAAAATTGGTAGGACTCACCTAATGGATGCATTACCGGTAACTTTAGGTAGTGAGTTTGGAGCATATGCAACCTCTATTACCAAAGCCAAAAATTTTCTAGTTGGCGCAAGTAAAGAATTAGAATATGTTGCACTTGGAGGCACAGCAGTTGGAACTGGCGCAAATGCCCCAAGTGGGTATAGAAAATTTGCAATTACACAACTTGCAAACATTTCAAAACTTCCACTAAAACCTGAAAAGGATATGCAATATGCCTTACAAAGTAAATTTGCAGTAGCAACTGTCTCATCAACACTACGAAATTTGGCTCTAGAGATAAACAAACTTGCAAATGATATTAGATTAATGGCATCAGGACCTATTGCTGGAATGTCAGAAATTGGGATTCCTGCAGTACATGCAGGCTCGTCAATAATGCCTGGAAAGGTAAACCCCTCTCTTGCTGAATGTATGAATATGATTTGTTTTAATATTTTAGGAAATGATACTGCAGTTTCATATGCTGCGCAAAGCGGGCAGTTTGAATTAAATGTAATGTTACCAGGGATGTTAAAGTGTATTTTAGAGTCAACAGATATGTTAAATAATTTTCTTCCAATATTTTCTGCAAATCTAATTGATGGGCTAACTGCAAATAAGGAAAAACTATTAAAAAATATAGAAAACAGTCCAGTAATTGTTACATTACTTGCTCCAAAAATCGGATACCTAAAATCAGCAGAGTTGTTTAAAGAATCATTGAAAACTGGAAAGACCATTAGAGAATTGGTAATATCAAAGAAATTGTTGACTGGAAAAGAAATCAATACTCTTTTAGGATGAAATACTAGATGGCAAAAATTTGGGTAGAGGCTTATGGATGCTCTGCTAGTTTTGCAGATTCTGAAATGATTTCAGGTCTGATTGTAAATGGTGGACATACTCTAGCCACCAATTCGTCAGATTCGGATTTGAACCTAATCGTAACTTGTTCAGTAAAGGATGCTACTGCAAACAAAATGGTTAATAGAATAAAAAATCTCAAATCAAAGCCTCTAGTAGTTGCTGGTTGTTTACCAAAGGCAGAGCAAAAAACGGTAGAAAGATTTTCCAAAAATGCTAGTTTATTGGGGCCAAATTCTTTGGGAAAAACCCTAGAGGTAATTAGCACGACTTTGAAGGGAGGTAGAATGGTACAGCTTCAAGACTCTGATTTATCTAAAATCGGTCTTCCTAAGGTGAGACTCAATCCTGCAGTAGGGATTGTTGAGATAGCAAGTGGTTGTATGAGTGAATGTACATTCTGTCAAACAAAATTATCAAAAGGAGATTTACAAAGTTATAGAATAGGAGACATTGTTAGGCAGGTATCAGTCGAGATTAAAGAAGGATGTAAAGAGGTATGGCTTACCTCTACTGACAATGGTTGCTATGGACTAGACATTGGAGAAGATTTGGTTTCTTTAATTAATGCAGTTACCAAGATTCCTTCCAAGTTCAAAATTAGAGTTGGGATGATGAACCCAATGTACATACCAAGAATTCGCGAAGGTCTTCTCAAATCAGTTGATAATGATCGAGTCTTCAAATTTCTTCATATTCCTGTACAAAGTGGAAGTGACAAAGTGCTCAATGATATGAAGCGTGGGCATACTGCCAAAACCTTTACTGATGCGGTATACAAATTTAGGAAGAAATTTTCTAAATTCACAATAGCCACAGACATTATTGTTGGATTTCCCTCAGAAACTCTAGAAGATTTCAAACAAACTATTGATTTGTTAAATGAGACAAGACCAGATATTGTGAATCTTTCTAGATATAGTCCTCGACCAGGAACCAAAGCCGCAGACTATACACAAATTGATGTATCAGAAGTTAAACGTAGAAGTAAGATAGTATTTGATGTTTCAAGCCAGATCGCATTTGAAAATAATCTAAAATGGATAGGCTGGAAGGGAGAAGTATTATTTGATGAAAAGTCAGAGACAGGAATACAAGGAAGAAACTTTGCCTACAAATCAATTTTAGTTAAAGACAAAGTTGAGATCGGCCAAGTGCATCAAGTGGAAATAATTGATGCCACTAAACATAGCCTAATAGGGAAGATCGCAAGTTAAAATTTTTAGATCGGAAATTGGATTAAAGCTACGTAAGAAGGTTTTTTATCGTATTTGATAGAATAGGATAATGAACTTTCAGATATCAGAACCAATTCTAATTGTAGGCATAGGCGGAGTTGGAACAAAATTAACCACCAAAGCAAAGGAATTTCTCAATTCTGATTGCCTTTTGATAAGTAATGACCAAAAAGACCTTGATTCAGATTGTAACTCAATTAGCATATCCACCAAATCTGTGCTAAATCCCTCGGTTCAACTAATCAGAGGTTCAACATACCAAGTTTCTGAGAATATAAAAAATGAGATTTCAAGATATTCTACCATAGTTATTCTTGCAAATTTGGCTGGTAAAGCAGGCGCTGCAATAGCTCCTGTGGTATCTAATTTATGTAACGAAGAAAACAAAAATGTAATTTCTTTTGCAATAATGCCTTTCAAATTTGAAAAAGATAGAATATTTCAATCAGGTATTTCATTAAAACGACTCAGGGAATATTCAGGATGTACAGTGGTACTAGATAATGATGCTTTACTTGACAGCAATCCAGATTTGAGCCCCACTGCTTGTCACAAAATCTCAAATGAGGCTATCTTTAAGGTAATTAGCTCATTAGGAACCACATCAATTCCTCAAGAGACTAACATTTTGTCCACAAGTAAGGATGTTCAAAATGTAGAAGAGTCATTGAAAGATTCGTTAAGGATGCTCTATGAAGATGCACCACCAAGTAGTGTAAAGCGCTCCATACTCTATGTTCTTGGAGGAAATAATGTTGCTGGAGGAATACTAAACTCTATTACAAATATTGCAAGCAGTGTTTTTAGCCAAGAGAGTACAAGTGTCATCTCCTCAATTAGCACTGCCGAAAAATCCAAAGTCGTCATGTTATCATCTGTCCAAGGGCAAACACATTTTGATAGATATGATCCCTTGGGAGTCATTTCCAAAGAAAATACTCTTGATTGGGAACAGCCTGAATGCAGTATTGACTGTGAACTTGAATTATATCAATTAGAATAAAATAATTTTATTTAGACTTCTTTTTTGGTTTATCTTTTTTACTTGCTGACTTTTTTGTATCCTTTGATTTTGGTTTTGATTCTTTAGCTTTTAGTGTGGGTTCTTTAGCCTTTGGTGTTTGCTCTTTAGCTTTTGGTGTTTGCTCTTTAGCTTTTGGTGGTTGCTCTTTTACTTCTTCACTTGTGTCTATATGCGTAGTTTCAGGTTCTGGTTTTTCTTCTACTGCAGGGGTTTTCTTTTCTTTGGTTGGTTGTACAGTTTCTTCTATTTCCTTTTCATATGGAGAAACTAAAACAAAACCTTCGTCGGTTTTTGTCATCCTGACTCTAATTTTCCTAGGAGGATGTTTTATTCCACGCTTCCAGATCTGATGATTAACAGCTTCTTCAATCTTGATTTCTCGAGTTTTCATATGATGTCTAGCATATTCTTTTACCATATTGACTGCTCTTTTTGCTCTTTGATTATTTGGTGAAAGCAATACCTTTCCCAAGTTTATTGTATAGACACGTTCAAGTTCCTGAGACATTTAACCAACCTCTACGTCTGTTGATCTCCAAGATCTTCTCTTTGGATTTGTTCTAACTGACCTTTTTGTTCTTAGAATAACCCAGGCTGGAACAGAAGAGGCTTGTTTTGTTTTTTTTATCAATCGATTCTTCCTTCCAGAAGGCTTGCGTGCTGCCATAAAAACTCAGGCAAGCCAAGCTCTTTTTAAATGAATCTCACAATGCTAAACGATTTACAATTTGTTTTAAGATTCTTGCTGAAGCTCCCCATACAATTTTGTCATTGTAAGTGAATGTATACATTTCTTGAAGGGATTGATGATTTGGGTCATGGTCATCATCTAGAGTTTGTAATAATGGAATCATTGGTATATGCAATATTAACTCAACTTCGGAATCAGTTTTAAGTTGAGGAATATTATCAATGATACAAACAAATGGAGTAATGGTATAACCAGAATTGAGAGTCATTACATTTTCCAACTGACCAATTACATCATCTCTTGAAATGCTTAGACCTATCTCTTCCTCAGTTTCACGAATGGCAGTATCTAGTAAATCAATATCATCGTCTATCCACTTGCCACCTGGAAAAGCAATTTCTCCTGCATGATTGTTTAGGTGTCTTGATTTTTCAATCATCAGTAGTTTTGGATCTGAACCATAAATAATTACAAGTACAGATGAAAGCTTTGTTTTTCCATCATGTTTTGGTTTAGGAAATATTTTACTTGATAATTGAGCCTTTAGTACAGTTGTATCCATATTGTAATAAAAAACACCACTACGTTATTGATTTTATCGCTCAAAGGTTTTAATCAAGTAAATTTGAAAGCACTCTAATGACTTTACGATACGAGATTAATCCACCTAAAATTACACAAAATTCTAGTTCATCACAAGAAGACACTCTAAAATTATTAGACAAAGTAAAACTGAGAGTTTCTGAAATTAGTACGCTTTGTGATGGCATTCATTTTACCGATTCAGTTCTAGGGGTTCCTAGAATTTCTCCCATAACCACGGGAGAGTTAATTCGAAAATCAAATCAAAAAATTGGGATAACTGTGAGTTTACGTGTAAGGGACAAGAATCTGACTACACTTAGGCAGTTAATGGATGATGCAGTGTCAGGCGGATTAAATGGAGTATTGATTCTAAAAGGGGATGCACCTCCAAACGAGCAAAAAGATTCAGGATTAATCCCAAGCAGTACTGTGAAATACTTTAATGAATTAGGTTTTGATAAAAAAATAGATATCTTTCTATCGCTGCCAAGTAATCCTAATTTTGATAAGATTCAAAAAAAAATAGATGCCGAACCTGCAGGATTTATCACACAGGTTATTCATTCTGCAGACGAGGTTTCAAGAATTGTGGATAGGCTCAAACCTAGTGGATTTAAAATAATTCCTTGCGTATTGTTGCCTTCTGAAAAAAATGCCAAATCAGCTCAATTTCTAAAATTAGATTGGTCAAAATACAAAAATTCAGTTGAAGATTTCATAAAGCAGGTTCACCAAATTGCTGGAGAAGTGCTTATCACCTCTCCTAATGATTTCAATTATGCAAAAGAGATCCTTGGCAAATTATAAAACAAAATATTCTGCTTCTGGATGATGAACTACAATTGCTGCAGTTGACTGTTCTGGAATTATTTGACCGGATTCTGTAAGGGTCATGCCTGACTTTTCTGGTTCTAGTAATTTCCACACAAGATTGTGTTGCATCACATCTGGACAGCTTGGATACCCCCAGCTATACCGTAGACCACGATTTTTGCCAATGTTTAATTCTGATTTTATTTTGCGGTTTATCCATTCAGCCAACGCCTCTGCAAACTCTACTGCCAATCCATGTAGATAGTATGCATCAGTATACTTGTCGTGTTTGTTCCATTGTTCAATAATTTCAGAAACTTTGTTCCCTACAGTGGCTGATTGAAATGCAACAATATCATCTTCTCCAAAGTAATCTGAGAGACAGAGATGTTTATCCTTCGATGATCTAGGAAAATCAAAGATAATTTTTTCACCACTGGGATGTTCTACTTCTAATTTACCATCTTTATTATGACATTTGAAATAGCCATGCACAGATTGTGGTTCAAAAAGATGCTCATCTTTTATTCGTATTTTCCATTCTTCAAATAATCTTTCATGATCTTCTTCAGAGTCTTTTCCTGCTCTTCCTCGAAGACCCCAAGACAATTTGAAAAGGGATCTCTTATCAATTAGAGCCCATACCTCGTCCATGTTAATTTGTGACGACTTTAAGCGAATTGGGATGTTTAAGCTCGGTGCAACAGGTGGAGTTACAGATTTTATTTCACTATGTGGAAGGTGTGCAGAGTCAGTTGATTCTTTAGAAGTTTCTTTCCACTTTTCTAATCTTTCCTTCCATGTTTTGAGAAGGGCATCTTTTTCATCAGAAACTAGTTTGTCCATTGTTTTTAGTCCTTCAAACATTGTATTACAATAAAACACTCCAGACTCGTATATTCCACCTTCTTTTGCAATTCTGTTGATGTAGTTAGTGTTAATAGCTGCACCACCACACAAGACGGGAATTTTCATGTTGGTTTTTCTTGCATGCTCTACAAAAAACTGCATTTGTTTTGATGTTGATACTAGTAAAGCAGACAAGCCTATTGCGTTGGGTTTTACTTCATCGATTTTTTCTAGGAATTTTTGCAATGGGACTTGCTTTCCCAAGTCATAAACAGTATACCCATTATTTTCAAAAATTGTTTTTACTAGATTCTTTCCGATATCATGTACATCACCATACACAGTTCCGAGGACCAGCTTACCTTTGCTTGTGCCTTCTTCTTTTAGCAAGTATTTTTCAAGCTCAACTACAGCAGCCTTCATGCATTCAGCTGACTTTAGGACAAAAGGCAAAATCAACTCACCTGCCCCAAACTTGTCTCCAACTTCTTTCATGGCAGGAAGCAAATCCTCGTTTAGAGTCTTAATTGCACCTTCGTGTGTCATTTCTTTTGGCACATTAAGGGTAAGAATTCCATCCTTTTCAACTAACAAATCTGTTTTTGAAATTTTTTCAGCAATAGCTGTAACTACGTCTTTTTGTATTCCGTCCTTTAGACGATTGACAATTCTAAAGTTTGATTTTTTTCCTGCATTCCATGAGGGATCAATGTCAACCTTTTTGGTAGCAGAACCAGCTAGAGTGCCTGCTTTTTCAATGTGTATGATAAGATCTGAAAGAGCGTTTGGTTGTTTATTAAAAATGAGATCTTCTGCTAGTTTTTTCTCTTTTTCATCAATTTCACCATACGGGATTATTTCTTTGGCATTAACTATAGCACAATCAAGACCTGCTTTGACTGCATGATACAAAAATACTGAGTTTAGAATTTTTCTTGCATATGGAGTCAGTCCAAAGCTGATATTGCTAAGACCAAGAACTGTATACGAACGTGGTAATTTTTCTTTGACTAGTTTTATTCCTTCTAGTGTGTTTTTGCCAGCGTCTAAAAATTCGGCCTCTCCAGTAGCTAGAGTAAAAGTTAGTACATCAAAGATGAATTGTTCTGGTTTTAATCCATATTGTTTTCCTGTTTCTAGCAAAAGTTGAGCTGTTTGTAATTTTTCTTGAGGAGTCTTTGCCATTCCTTTAGGACCAATACATAGTGCAACAGCTGGAACGCCATATTTTGCCATCAGTGGCGCTAATTTTTTAAAACGTGTACCATCCCCTTCTAGATTAATTGAATTAATTATGGGTCTTCCAGGAATTTGTTCAATTGCAGATTTTATTACATCTGGATCTGTAGAGTCAATTACAAGTGGTGCATCAACTTCTAGACTAATTTTTTTTACAAGTTTTAGCATAAACTCTTTTTCATCAGCTCGTTCAGTTGTTGCAACACACACATCAATACAATGTGCTCCCTCCTCTACCTGTGATCTAGCTAAATCAACTAGCCCATCAAAGTCATCATTTAGCACCATTTGTTTTGCTTTACGTGAACCTTGGGTGTTTACTCGCTCACCAATGATCAGTGGTGGCGGCAACTGCCTTAGCTCAACTGCCTTTAATGCAGAACTAACTCTTGGAGTACTCAATGTTATCTATTATTGCGATTTTTCTAAATACTTAACCCTGATTGGATTAAGCTTTTTCATCAATTACTTTCCTGAGTGCAGCTATATGATGAGGATTTGTTCCGCAGCATCCACCTATTATTCTGATTTTTCCATATTTTGAAATAAAATCTTTTAATGCCTTTGCCATATTATCTGGAGTCATTTTGTATTCTGCGTGTCCTCCAATATTTTCTGGCATTCCTGCATTTGGGACAACAAGTAATTTGTGCGTGTTTTGCTCGTTTAGCCACCGTATACTTGGGGTCATTTCAATTGGTCCTGTAGAACAATTCAATCCAAAAACGTCAATTCCCATATCTGAAACTGTAGTGTATGCAGCTTGAATGGTAGTTCCAAGTAACATCTTTCCGTATTGGTCAAGAGTTGTGTTTGCAATTATTGGAATTTTTTTCCCGGTTTTTTGTATAGCGTTATGACATCCTTCTAGTGCAAGCTTTACTTCTAAGATGTCTTGACTTGTTTCAATCAGTAACGCATCTACCCCACCAAGGATTAGACCTTCTGCCTGTAGTTCAAATGCTTGTCTTATTTTGTCAAGTGGTATTTGTCCAAGATCTGGATCATTTGAGCTTGGTAAAAATCCAGTAGGACCCATTGAACCAATGATATAGCGTGGCTTGTCAGTAAATTTGGAAGCTACCTCAACTGCAAGTTCTGCAATTTTTTTATTAAACTCCACTGTTTGGTTTCCAAATCCATATTCGTCTAGTTTTAATTTGTTTGAACCAAATGAATTTGTTTCTATACAGTCTGCTCCAGCTTCAAGATAACTTGTATGAATTTTTTTTATCCATTCTGGTCTTGTTAAAACTAAACCATCGTTGAACCCATCTTTGCCATTTGGAAAGTCTTCGGGTTTAGGATTGAATTTTTGTATTTCTGTTCCCATTGCACCGTCAAAAAGAAGAATCTTTTTTTCTAATGCTTCTAAAAGTGGTTCTTTATTGGTCAAATCTTTAACTCATTTTATGTTATTCTCAAGTTTAATTTATTTGCAAAGTGCATCGATTTCACATTTGTGTGAAATTCTAAGCAGCATATTTCAAATTAGGTGGGCAAATTAAGGATTTTTAGTTATAATGCAGCAAATTAGTATTAATAATTTAGTTAGAAGTGTAACTTTTTTTCAGCATGCAGGCATTGCAATAATCTTTATTTTCATGCCCATAATCGCAAGAGGCGTAACTGATTCTCTTTTTGAGGTTGGAATAATTGTAGCCTCATTTAGTTTTGCACAAATTCTATCAGAGATTTATTTTGGGAGAATTTCAGACAGAAAAGGAACCAGACTTCTCTTTATTCGTGCCGGATTTGTAGGATGTGCCATTACTTTTGGCTTGCAGTACTTGGCTACCGACGCTTTATTTCTAATGTTAGCCAGACTTGGGGCAGGTGTAGCAAGTGGCATTATGATTCCTGCAATGATTGCCTACACCTATGAGAGTGGAAAAGAAAAAGCTAAAGTTGCATCTGTGATTTCATTTCACGCACTTGGATGGTTAGTTGGAATAGTTGCAGCAGGGATTGTAAACGATGAGCGATTAATTTTCTTGATAAGTGCGGGATTTTTTGTAGCAGGATTAGCTGTCACTGCTAGGTTACCTAATACTGTTTCAAAAAAGGAGCTAGAGCCTGGAACTACAAAGAGAATAATTTCAAAGAATAGATTTTTGTTTTTGTCATTATTAATGAGACATGTAGGGGCAGCCTCTGTTTGGACAATTCTTCCAATAATGTTAATGGAACAGATGGGTGCTCAGCTCTATGAAATTTCAATAGCGTATATTGCAAACACACTGACTTCATTTGTAATAATGAGTTTGATGGCAAGCAGGATCAAAATTAGAAATATTACAAAATTCAAGATTGGAATTGGGCTAACTACGTTTGTTTTCATTGGACTGATGCTAATTACTGAATGGTGGATGGCCATACCATTTATGGCACTAGTTGGCGCCACTTGGGCATTTCTCTTCATAGGCGGAAACTTTCACCTTATGGAAAATTATCCAAAATCAACATCAACTAGTATTTTCAGTTCAACTCTTTCTATTGCAACTGTCATAGGGCCAGTAATTGCAGGAACACTTGCGTTTTATTTTGAATATGCATCTGTGATGTATTTTGCAATTGCCATAATTATTTGTGGATTTTTTATTTCATTGAAGATTAAGGAATAATTTTTGGCCGTGTGAATGTCAATTCAGTGCATATCTTATGGTATTTGTTCTAGTCCTTTTTCTTCTAAAACTTCGTTAAGGAGTTTCAAATCATATATCTTTGAAATGTCTGGTCGAGTATCTCCAAGAAATCCTATATCAAAGGCATCACTGGCAGACTTGAAAAGAGATTCCTTAACAGGATCATATGTTATTTCCATTCTTGAAAATGCCTCTTGTAATTCATCTTCAGGAATTGTTTTACCTGTAATCTTTTCTAGTTCGGCATTAAAAACATTGAATGATTTCTCTTTGTTTTGATTTATCCATTGTGTTTGGTTTACATGTGCAACAAGGAATTTCTTTATTACATCGGGATGGTTCTGGAGATATTTTGTGCTAACTATAATGTGGGCAGTTACAAACTTGCCTTGAGGCCACAAGTCTCGCTCATCAAGGAAAATTCTACTATTTGCTTCTTTGATTATCTTTGCCCCCCAAGGTTCTGGTATCCATGCACCATCAATTTCTTTTTTTAACATTAAAGTTATAATGTCGGCATTCTTTGCTGGAATTACTTCTACAGTGCCACCATTTTCAGTGGTTTTGTATCCATTTGCAAGTAGATATGCTCGCAGTGCTACATCCTGTGTATTACCAAGTTGAGGAGAAGAAAATTTTTTGCCAGCAAAATCGTCAACTGAATTTATTCCTGCATCATTTCTAACAACAAAAACTGCCCCCCCACTTGCTGCACCTGAAATTATGCGCAGCACTTCGCCATCAGATTTTATGTATCCGTTTATTGCTGGATTAGGACCTATGTAAGTAACATCTATTTGATTTGCAAATAACGCCTCAATTGCTGAAGGACCTGCGTTAAAGATTTGTGTTTCAACTTTCACATTGCCCAGGGCTTTTTGAAAATTTCCATTTCCCAGTCCTATCACGGCCTGTGCATGGTTAATGTTTGGAAAATATCCAATTCTTACAACATCTGCAGTTGTGGTTGTGTCATTTAGTGAGAAAAAAGATTCTGAATTTGAAACAATCGAAACTGCGATTACGCTGGCAATAATTATTCCTGCAATTACAAATTTTATTTTTGGATTCATAGATTATCTATCACTACTTAATCCCCATCTGGATCTTACTTTTTCCTCTAGCTTAAACAACAAAAGCCTGTCAACTAAAAGCCCAATTGTAAATATGGTAATCATGCTAGCAATTACCAGTCCCATGTCTTGAAATTCTCTACCAACAGACAAAATGTGTCCTAGCCCAACTATTGACATGAGTATCTCTGCACCTATGATTGCGTGCCAGGCAAATGACCAGCCCTGTCTTATTCCTATAATTAGTGAGGGGGTTGCAGCAGGGATTGTAAGGTGCAAGAAAAGCGAAAGCCCCTTGGCACCCATGTTTCTTGCTGCATCTATGTAGATTGGAGGAATGTTTCTGACACTACTATAAGTTGAAATTGTGATAGAGAAAACTGAGCTCATTATTACCACAAACAAGATTCCTGCATCATTAAAGCCAATCAATAAAATTGAAAATGGTACCCACGCAATGCTTGGAAAAGACAAAAGACCAGCAGAAAATGAACTCATTGTCTTGCCAAATCCTTTGAATTTGATCATTGCAAGTCCTATTACAGTTCCCAGTACAATAGAAATTAAAAATCCAACAACTAGTCTTCCTAGAGTTATACCTATGCCCTTGAATAGCATATAATTCAAAATAACCTCTGCAAAAGATTCTGCAACAGAAGATGGAGATGGCAGAGATACCTTTGGCCAAATACCTAAGACAAATACAAGCTGCCATATTCCAACAAATACTGCTAAAAACAATACTGCGTTGGCAACATCATCTAGATCTATTTTCATGTTTGATTTTTGCTACCTGCCTTAACTTCTGGTTTGAGTTCCTTCATGACATCTTGCTGAAATTTAGCTAAATTTTGATCTTCAACAAGACGAGGTCGACGGTAATCAATAACTATCTCTTTTTTTACAACAGAAGGGCGGTTGCTAAAGACTACGACTTTGGTGCCTAGAACTACAGATTCTGCTACATTATGTGTAACAAAAATTATTGTTTTTTTAGTTCTTTCCCAAATCAGTTGCATTTCAACTAAAAGTAAATCTCTTGTTTGTGCATCCAATGCTGCAAATGGTTCATCCATTAAAAGTACGTCTGGATCCATTGCCAATGCTCTTGCAATAGCAACTCGTTGTTTCATGCCAGTTGAAAGCTGGTACGTATAAGAATTTGCAAACTTTGTAAGTTGCATCATATCCAGATATCTTGACGATATTTCTCTTCGTTCATCCTTTGGGACTCCTGCCATTTTTAGTCCAAACTCTACATTGTCAGATACAGTTAGCCATGGAAACAGTGCTCCTTCTTGAAAAACTAAAATTCTTTCAGGACTAGTTGTATTAACTGGTTTGCCATCAAATAGGATTTCGCCTTCCTCTTTAGTTTCCAAGCCAGCGACTATCCTCAAAAATGTAGACTTGCCACATCCTGATGGTCCTACTATGCATACAAACTCTCCAGCTTCTACTTTGAGATTAATTCCATCCAATGCCTTTATTTGATGAGTTTCATGTTGAAAGTATTTTGTGATGTTTTTGGCCTCAAGTTTCGTCAATTGAAAATCTCCCGGATATAGTATAAAATACTCATAAAACACCGTTATAATCGATAGATAAAAAATATTCGGATTTTAGCTCAAGCTAGTAGGAAATTTTCTTGTTCAAAAAATGAACTTTAATTCTAATCTTAGTATTTTGATGATTCCAAGAAGATAACACAAAAAATAAAAGCACAGATACAGTCACTGAGCTGCCCTTGACACAAAAAGCTATACTGGCATTTTCTGGTGGACTGGACACATCAGTAGTGGTAAAATATCTCCAAGAAAAACATGGTATGGACGTAGTTACAGTGACAGTTGATGTTGGACAGGGAGATAACCCAAATACAATTGCTGCCAAGGCAAAAAAGCTTGGAGTAAAAAAACATTATAACATTGATGCAAAAAAAGAATTTGTTACAAAATATATTTTTCCTTCAATAAAGGCTAATGCGTTATATCAAAAAAAATATTGCCTTGCTACAGCTCTTGCTAGACCATTAATTGCAAGCAAGGTTCTTGAAATTGCAAAAAAAGAAAAAGTAACAGCTCTTGCACATGGTTGCTCTGGAAAAGGAAATGATCAAGTTAGGTTTGACATTACAATGCGTGCTGGATCAAATCTTCCAATCATTGCCCCAATAAGGGATATGAATTTGGATAGAACTACAGAATTGGCGTTTGCAAAAAAACATGGAATAAAAATTGATACTGTAGCCAAAAAATTCAGCATAGATCAGAATCTATGGGGAAGGGCAATTGAGGGGGGAGTATTAGAAGACGCATTCAAGGAACCTCCTGATGATGCGTTTATTTGGGTCAAGACAAAAAATTTACCTGCAAATCCAAGCTATCTTGAGATAAAATTTGAAAAAGGGATTCCAGTAGCAGTTGATGGAAAACTTAAGGATCCTGTTCAATTAATAGAGTATATTAATAAAAAAGCAGGAGCTGCTGGGATAGGAATTGTTGATCATATAGAAGATAGAGTGGTCGGGATAAAATCACGTGAAGTTTACGAAACGCCAGCAGCAACTTGTCTTATTGAGGCTCATTCTGATTTAGAAAAAATGGTACATACCAAACATGAAACGAAATTCAAATCCATTGTAGATGATGAATGGTCATGGCTAGTATATTCTGGATTGTGGGAAGATCCGTTAAAGAGGGATCTGGATTCATTTATCGATCACACTCAAAAATATGTTAGTGGGACGGTAAAAATCAAAATGTACAAAGGAGGTTTACGCGTAGTAGGACGAAAATCTAGGTATTCATTGTACAGCCATGACATTGCAACTTATGGAAAAGGTTCTACCTTCGATCAAAAACTAGCTAAAGGGTTTGTTGAATTGTGGGGAATGCAGTCAACAGAAGCTAATAAATTACATAAGAATCGGTGAATGAAATCGATGAACTGTCCAGATTGTGACGCAAGTCTAAACATCCCTGATGACGCCACGGTGGGAGAAATTGTCTCCTGTCCTGATTGTGGAGCAGACTTTGAGATCTCTAAAAAAGATGGCACAAATGTCCAACTAAAACAAGCAGAAACCGTAGGCGAAGATTGGGGAGAGTAATTGCCAAAAATCGGTATCGTTTTTGACCGACTAAGGTTGGAAGAAAAGATGCTTGAAAAACAAGCAATGGAGCTTGGTCACGATACAACTATGATTGATGCTAAAATTACACATTTCAATACTGATAGTCAAAAAAATGATTTTGATTTTGGGGATGTTGTTTTAGAGCGGTGTATTAGTTACTTTAGAGGCCTTCATTTTACAGCATGTTTAGAATTCTTAGATATACCTGTAATTAACAAATTTAGTGTAGCTAATAATTGTGGAGATAAGCTTATCACATCATTACTTTTGAAAAAAAACAATGTACCAACTCCCAAAACATATTTTTCATTTTCAGCCGATGCTGCAAAAGAAAATCTTGAAAAAGTTGGATATCCTTTAGTGTTAAAACCGATTGTTGGCAGTTGGGGGAGAGGAGTAATGTCATTAAAAGACAAGGACACAGTAGAAGCTATGTTTGAGCTACGCGAGTTAAGTGATGATCCACATGATAGAATTTTTTATCTTCAAGAGTTAGTTAAACGGCCTCCAAGAGACATTCGAGTAATTACTGTAGGGGATCGTGCCATATCTGCCATGTACAGAAAGTCATCTGGTGGTTTTAAAACAAACATTGCGTTAGGCGCAGAACCTGAACTGTGTGAAATTACTAAAGATATCGAAGATGTTTGCGCAAAGGCGTCTCAGGCAGTTGGTGGGGGAATTTTAGGCGTGGATTTGATGGAAGATGAGAAAAATGGCCTTGTAGTACATGAAGTAAATAATACTGTAGAGTTTAAGGGATTGGTAAAAGTATCAAAACACAATATCCCAAAAGAAATGGTAGAATATGCCTTAAATTCTGCTAGAAAGTAATATTGCTTAATCACTGTCACATAACTTATATCAAACCCAAAAAAAATAGTACAGCTATGGAAGAAAAGCCCAAGGTAAGCAAATGGGATACAATGGTTCATGCATCTTTCAGAAAAGTAGTTTCCTTTGACCTTTTGTTCTTTGGAATTGGGATTCTGGTTGGAATGGGCATTGGCGTATATTTGATTGCTGGCCAATAAAACAAAACTCTCTGTTATAGCTAGGAATTAAAGAAAAAACGTTTACTGCTAGGAAATAAATTATACCAATTTACGTAGATAATATCATGAAGGTAGGAATTGTAGGGGCATCTGGTTATGTTGGCGGTGAAATGTTACGTCTACTTGTAAGCCATCCTCAAGTAGAGATAACAATGGTTACTTCAAGACAATATGTTGGCGAATATTTACATAGAATACAGCCAAGTTTGAAGGGATTTACAGATCTAACATTTTCTGAGCTTGATTATGAAAAAATGTCAGATAAATGTGATTTAGTATTTACTGCTGTTCCGCATGGAACTGCAACAGAGATTGTAAAAACACTCTATGACAGAGGAATGAAGATAATTGATCTTAGCGCAGATTATAGACTTCACAACCCAGAAGATTACCAAAAATGGTATGGGTGGGAACATCCTCATCCTGATTATTTATCCAAATCAGTATTTGGAGTTCCAGAAATTCATAGGGAACAAATCAAAAATGCAAAACTTGTTTCGTGTCCTGGATGTATGGCAGTGACCTCACTACTTGCGCTGTATCCCTTGATAGAAAATAATGTCATTGATACAGAACACATCGTAGTCGATTCAAAAATTGGCTCTTCAGGAGCTGGGGCAGGAGCCGGTGCAGGAACACATCATGCAATGAGATCTGGCGTCATAAGACCATACAAGCCTGCAAAACACAGGCACACAGGAGAAATTGAGCAAGAACTTAGCGAGGTTGCTGGAAAAAAGATCAAAGTGTCAATGAGTCCTCATGCAGTTGACATTGTTAGAGGAATACTTTGTACAAACCATACTTTTCTAACAAAGCAAGTTGATGAGAAGGACATATGGAAGATGTATCGTGAAAAATACCAGAATGAAAAATTCATTAGATTAATTCGGGACAAGAAAGGATTTTACAAATTCCCTGATCCCAAGTTTGTTGTGGGTTCAAACTTTTGCGATATTGGGTTTGATCTTGACCCAGATAACAACAGACTTGTTGCATTATCTGCATCAGATAATTTGATGAAAGGTGCAGCTGGTTCTGCTATACAAAACATGAATGTAATGTCAGGTTTTGATGAGACAGAAGGAATTATGTACACGCCACTGACTCCAGTATAGCTATGATTACAATTAAGATAGGTGGAAGTGTAGTAGATAATCTACATCCTACAACAATTTCAGATATTAAAAAAATTGTAAAGCAAGAAGGGGTAGTACTAGTTCATGGTGGAGGAAAGGAAGTTACAAAAGTTTCTAAAGAGCTAGGAAAAGAACCAAAGTTTGTTGTATCACCTGGTGGAATAAAGAGTAGATATACTGACAAAGAAACAGCAGAGATTTTTACTATGGTAATGTCAGGCAAAATAAACAAAACAATTGTTGGCATGTTGCAAAAAAATGGAATTAATGCAATAGGTCTTTCAGGTATTGATGGAAAGATAATTCAAGCAGAGAGAAAAAAGAAACTCCTCATAGTTAACGAGAAGGGAAGAAAACAAGCAATTGATGGCGGATATACAGGTAAAATAACAAATGTTAATGCCGCTCTTTTAAAATCACTCCTAGAACAAGGATATACTCCAGTAATATCTCCAATCGCATTAAGTGAAGAATTTGAGTTCCTAAATGTAGATGGGGATAGGGCAGCAGCTTATGTTGCAGGAAAGATTCAAAGTGACAAAGTTTTGTTTCTAACAAATGTTGATGGATTATTAATGGATGAAAAATTAGTAAACAGTCTGACACTTGAGGAAGCAAAAGCGATTATTCTTAAGATTGGATTTGGGATGGAAAAAAAGATCCTAGCTGCAACTGAAGCATTAGATATGGGAGTAAAAGAGGCACTAATTGCAAATGGACAAAGAGAAAATCCTATATCAGCAGCTATTGCTCATGATAAATGCACGGTAATTCAAAAATGACTGAAGAGCAATTCACTGGAAATCTGTATCAGAGGTTTCCAGTTACAATAGAAAAGGGATTGGGTGCTCATGTTTGGGATGTAAATGGTAAAGAGTACATAGACTGCATGGGCGGGTATGGAGTAGCACTAGTAGGTCATCGAAACGAACGTGTTGTTAATGCAATAAAATCACAACTTGAAAAAATAATTACGGTCCATAGCTCGCTTTACAACAAAACCAGAGAAAAGTTTCTTGAAAATTTAATAAGTATTGCTCCAAAGAGTTTATCTCAAGTTCATTTAAACAACAGCGGTGCAGAAGCAATCGAAGCTGCAATAAAGTTTGCAAGAAAATTTACTCAGAAAAAGGGAATGATTGCAATGAACGGATCATACCATGGAAAATCTATGGGTGCATTATCACTTACCTTTAATCCAAAATATAGGAATGAGTTTGAACCACTAGTAGAGAAGGTTTCATTTTCTCCTTTTGGAGATATTGATGCATTACGTTCTAAAATTGATGATGATACGGGTTTTGTAATTTTAGAACCAATCCAAGGTGAAAGCGGTATTCATGTGGCACCAGATGGATTTTTACAAGATGTTAGAAAACTTTGTGATGAACGTGGTATTCTTCTAATTTTTGACGAAATTCAATCTGGATTTGGTAGAACAGGACGAATGTGGGCAGAAGAATACTGGAATACAACACCAGACATAATGTGTCTTGCAAAAGGAATTGCAGGAGGAATACCAATGGGTGCAACACTAGTCAGGCCAGATATTCTTGCTTGTATGAAAAAAGGAGAGCATTCATCTACTTTTGGTGGCAACCCTTTGTCATGTGCAGCTGGAACAGCTGCAATTCAAGCATTAACACAAGATGGTTTAATTCAAAATGCAGAAAAGATGGGTAAAAAATTCCGAGATGGATTAGAATTGCTAAAAGATAAGCATAACATAATTCGGGAAGTACGTGGCAAGGGCCTTATGATTGGAATAGAATTAAAGTTTGAAGTAAAAGATATTCTTATGGATGGAATTGAAAAAGGGGTACTATTGTTATATTCAGGCCGAAATATTATCAGATTGTTGCCTCCACTAGTTATATCAGAAGACGATATTACAAAGGTTTTAGAGACATTAGATATATTATTTAGTGCCGAGGAGAAAAGGAATCATGTATAGAGATAATATTGATGAAAAAATAATAGAATTTTTAAGAAATGATTCTAGGGAATCATTTGTAGATATTGGAAAAAAACTAAAATTATCAGAATCTGCAGTGCGAAGAAGAGTAAAAAATTTAGTAGATAGTGGAACGATTAAAAAATTTACAGTGGAAGTCGGAGGAGGAAATTCCACAAGTGCAATTGTTTTAATTTCAGTTGAATCTTCAATGGATACATCCAAAGTTTCCTCAAAGCTTACCAAACTTCCTGGAGTAAAAACAGTCTATGAAATAACTGGGCAATATGACATTACAGTAGTTATTACTGCTCCAAACATTACTGAGATAAACGGATGTATTGATGCATTACGAAAGATACCTGGGGTTTCTGATACCAATACGGTAATTATTCTTAGAACAGTTACATAAAACGAGATTCGGATAATATTTTTTATTATTAACTAATACAGGATCAAATAATTTAAATTCCGACGAATTTAGTACGGATATGTTTATATTCAATGTTTTTTACACCTAAATTCGCAATGAGTGATCCGAATTACTATGCAAACCAATACAATGCATACGACAAGAAACCAAAAAAAATACGAATCTTAGATAGCACGTTACGTGAAGGTGAACAACATCCAGGAGTTTCTTTTACTAACAAACAAAGAATACAGATAGCATGGATGCTTGATTATTTTGGAGTTGATCAAATTGAAATTTCGCCGGTGATATCAAAGGATCATTTTGAATCTACTAAAACAATAATCAAACAAGGCTTAAAAGCAGATATAGTTTCACATGGAAGGGCGTTAAAAGAAGATATCGATATATCGTTAAGATGTGATGCAACATGGACTGCAGCTTATCTAGGAATTTCTGATATACATCTTAAAGATAAGTTAAGAATTACACGCGAAGAAGCACTAAAAAGAGCAGTAGAAACTGTCGAATATGCAAAGTCACACGGTCTTAAAATTAGATTTACTGTGGAAGACGGTAGCAGAGCTGAACCAAAATTTTTACTTCAAGTTTGCAAAGCAATTGAAGAGGCGGGCGTAGATAGAATTAGTCTGCCCGATACAGTTGGAATAATGAGACCTATTGGCATGTATAATTTTGTACAAACTGTTCGTAAAGAAATTAAGGTACCACTAGATGCACATGTTCATAATGATATTGGTCTTGCACTAGCTAATGCATTTGCTGCTTGTGATGCAGGTGCAGATCAAATTCATACTACAATTGATGGCATAGGAGAAAGGACTGGAATTCCATCTCTTGCAGAAACTGCAGTTGCACTTACATATCTGTACAAATCTCCTAATGATTTTAGATTAGATATGTTAATGGATCTTTCAAGACTTATCGAACAATACACTTCAATAAAACCATACGACTCGAAACCAATAGTTGGATCATCTGCATACAAACACAAGGCAGGTACTCACTTGGCAGCAATACTAAAAAATCCTGCAGCATACGAACCTATTCCACCAAAAGTTGTAGGAAATAGACGAAGAATAGTTTTTGGAGAATTAGCAGGAAAAACTGGAGCCGCCTATCTTATGTCTCTTTTAGGTCTCAAAAAAGATGATGCCGGTGCAAAAGAGGTAGCCTTGGGTCTCAAAAACCTTCGAATGGGAGACCTAATGGAAATTCCTCTAGAAGACAGGCTTGAAAGAAAGATAATTAATGACAATAAAGGAAACGAATCAGAGGAAACAAGATGACTAAATGTCCTGAATGTGATGCAAATATTTCTATTCCAGGCGATGCTTTGGAAGGAGAAATCATAACTTGCCCCGATTGTGGAGCAAGCTTTGAACTAGCCAAGGGAGCAGATGGATTTGATCTAAAACCTGCTCAGACGGTTGGAGAGGACTGGGGGCAGTGACCCCTGAAATTACCGTTCTTTACGATACTATCCGATGGGAAGAAAAGGCACTCCTAGAGGCGGGTAAGAAAAAGAACACGAATCTTCAGATGTTAGATTGTAAAAAATTATCGTTAGATCTGGACAAAAAACCAGATGATTATGGAATAGTTTTACAAAGATGTGTAAGCTATTACAGAAATCTACACTCCACTGCTGGATTAGAGGGAATGGGGGTAAATGTCGTAAATTGTCTTAACACTGGAATTTTTGCTGGCAATAAACTATTCACACATATGCTCTTAAAAAAACACGGAATTTCTACTCCATTTGCAACTGTTTCGTTTTCTAAAGATGCTGCACTTGAAACATTAGAGAAACATGGATATCCTCAAGTAATAAAGCCAACAGTCGGTAGTTGGGGCAGAATGGTTTCTAAAATTAATGACAGTGACTCTGCAGAAGGAATTATTGAAAGTAGGGAAAAGATGTATCCAATTTATCAAATTCATTATCTAGAAGAATTTGTTCAACGACCTCCACGAGACATTAGAGCAATTGTGGTTGGCGATAAAGTAGTGGCTGCAATTTACAGAAGTTCTGTAAATGGTTCTTGGAAAACTAACATGGCACTAGGTGGAGTAGCTGAGAAATGCAAAGTTTCCAATGAGATGGAAGATATATGTATTAGAGCAAAAAATGCAGTTCAAGGACAAATAGTAGGAGTAGATTTGATGGAAAGTAAAGATAAAGGATTGCTAGTTCACGAAATAAACAATACAACAGAATATAAGAATACTGTTAGAGTTTGTGGAATAGATATTCCATCACTAATGATAGACCATGTAATAAATTTGTCAAAGTAAGAAATGAACACCGCTTTTACAGTAACACCCAGATTTTGCATAAAGATGCTAGAAAAGGCACTTAGGTTATACACGCCTTCACTTGGCGAAAAGCCATTGGCAGATTTTCTTGCAGACAAGTGTGATGATCTAAGCTTTGACGATATACGTATTGATGAAGTAGGTAATTTGATTGCTTCAAAAGGTTCTGGCTTGCCAAGAATTCTTTTGTGTGGACATATGGATACAGTACCTGGTAAGATTAAGGTAAGAAAAGAAGGGGATTGGCTATACGGACGGGGAGCTTCAGATGCCAAAGCTCCATTAATGGCAATGTTATTTGCAGCAGCATCCGTTCAAAACAATAGCGGAACAGTAATTTTTGTAGGAGCTGTTGATGAAGAAGGAAATGCAACTGGCATAAAAAATCTTGTAAAAAGTAAACTAGACATTGATTATGCAGTTTTTGGAGAGCCAAGTGGAATTAAACAAGTAACTATTGCGTACAAAGGGCGTATTGCAATTAATCTAAAAATAAATGTAGGAAACAGCTCCCATGCAAGCGCTCCATGGCTTTCAAAAAATGCAATTGAAGAATCTTTGATATTTACTACAGAATTAAAAAAAGTTTTAGAGTCTGGACAAGAAAACAAGAAAAAAGGTATGTTGTTAACAGCTACTGTTACTGAAATAAAAGGGGGAACAAGTCACAATGTTACTCCAAAGGAATGTGATGTAATTATGGACATTAGAATTCCAGTTGATATGAATTGCAAAATGATTGAAGAAAAAATATCAACGTCAGTGCAAGAGATTTCAAAAAAGCGAAAAGTTGAAGCGTTCCATTCAATACTAGATGAAACAGAACCGTTTGAGGCTCCCCATAATTCTCCTCTAGTTAGAGCATTTACTTTGGGAGTTATGGACGTTGAACATTCTAGACCTACTCTAATTCGTAAAACAGGAACTGGTGACATGAATGTAATAGGCAATCAGCTTAACATACCGGTAGTGACTTATGGTCCTGGAGATCCACATGCATCTCACACCATCGATGAAAAAGTATCCATTGACGAATACCTTCGTGGAATTGAAGTTCTCAAAAAGACGTTACAGCATTTAAAAAGACTACATGATAGAGTAAAATAATGCTGTGGTTTGTAGGTCTTGGTCTATCAGGCATAGAATCAATTTCTATTGAAACACAAAAACTGCTAAAGAATGCAGATGTTGTATACTTGGAACAGTTTACTAGTCCGATTAGCAAATCCGAATTAGCTAAAATCAAAAAGATCGTAAAAGGTGAATTCAAAATTGGAAAGCGATGGATTGTTGAAGACGGTAAAGAGATTCTAAATAATGCAAAGAAAAAAAAGGTGTTGCTCTTAACCTACGGAGACCCTTATATCGCTACAACACATATTGAATTACGAACAAGGGCAATTCAAAATAAAATTAAAACAAATACAATCCATGCTGCTTCTTCAATAACAGCCCTTGTTGGCGAATGTGGACTACACTATTACAAAGTTGGACGAATAGTAACTGTCATGAATGACCTAAAATCAATGACAACGCCATATTATGCTATATATGAAAATGCTTTAGCAGGATACCATACTATACTACTTTTAGAATATAATCAAGATGCAAAGTTTTTTTTTGAGCCTCTTAATGCGCTTTCAGATCTAATAGAAACTGAAAAAGAACAAAAACGAAAAATCATTTCGCCTTCTACTTTTGCAATTATTGCTTCTCGTATTGGATTTAAAAATCAAGCCATTACAGCTGGAAAGATTTCAAATCTAATGAAAAAAAGTTTTGGAAAACCTCCCCATACCATAATAATACCAGGTAATCTTCATTTTACAGAATCAGATGCACTCAAAGTGCTAGCAGAGTGCATTGATGTTCCTTTTGATAATTCTAAAAATATAAAAAAAATTTCAGATCAAATGCTTGAAAAGTATGTTCCGATGGTAAGAAAGGCCTTAGAAGAAATTGCTCCCCATTACCAAAATTCAAAGGAATTCCAAGAGGTGCTAGAAAATGCTGAATTGTACATTAAAGATGCAGAAAAATTCCTAGAACAAGGCAAAGACGAAGTAGCAATATTAAACATAGGATATGCAGATGGATTAGTTGATGCTTTGCGAATTGCAAAGGGATTAGAACCAAGAATGTAGTCTATAGCGATGAATTAAAAAAGAGAGAGAATGTTTTAGTAATAATTGGATTTACTAGACAATGCCATTTTATCAGCCATGTTAGTTGGATCTCTTACCAGTAGTAATGCAATAGAGATTGTTAAGAAAAAAAACTTCTTGCCAGAGGATTATATTATTTCAAGAATAGATCGTCTAATTAAAAATGGACTCGTGGAACCAGACAAAAAAACACTTACAGATTTAGGAAGAACATCTTTAAGAGTTGTTTTAGCCGGAGGGGTATTTGATATTATTCATCCAGGTCACATATACACTCTCAATTCAGCAAAATCATTAGGGGATGTACTAATCGTTGTAGTTGCTACAGATAAGACAGCACAAAAAATGAAAAACAGAACTCCTCTTCATAATCAAGAACAAAGAAAAAAGCTCGTAAACTCTTTGTCAATGGTTGATCTTTGTTTGATTGGATATGAGGGAGATATTTTCAAGACAGTAGAGATGGTTAGACCAGAAATTATAGCGTTAGGGTATGATCAAGTCCATCAAGAGAAGTTCATTACAGATGGATGTAGTAAATTAAATTTAGAAGTAAAAGTTGCTCGATTGCAATCACCAAACCCAGAAATATCAAGCTCCAAAATAGAAGAAAAATATGGGGAAAACATTCACGATATTTAGATAATTCATTTTTAGCATAAAGTAACTAGATTTTTAAATTATCATGACAGATTAATTGTATGCCTTTTTTTATAGATGGTCATAACATGAAGGGATTAACCACCGAACAAATAAAAAAAATTGTAAATAATCCTCCAGATAAACATGGAGTGACCCATCAAGAAATTCTTTATAATGAAAAAGAAAACAAGATATTCTGTATACTAGAAGCTCCCAACAAAGAATCAATTGAAAAACATCATCAGGATATTGGAATAAAATGTGATTTTATTTTGGAAACTTCCTTAGCAAAAACAGAATCGTTGATACGAACCCAGAGGTTTAGTACAATTGGGGAATTATCAGCTCGTGTTGCGCATGATTTAAGAAATCTTCTTGTAATAATAAAAAATGCAGTTGAGTTAATTGAAATTTCTTCTACATACAATACTGATGAAAAATTGCAAAAGCGAGTAGGCATGATTAAAAATGCTGCTGAAAGGATGGCACGTCAGATTAGTGATGTTTTAGACTTTGTTAGAACAAGACCATTGCAACTTGAAAAAAATTCCTTATCTATGATATTAGAATCATCATTAAAATCAATTATTCCCAAATCGATAAAAATTACAAAACCCCATAATGATGTATCAATAATGTGTGATGGTAAATATCTAGAAGTAGTTTTTAGCAATATTATTACAAATGCTATTCAGGCCATGGAAAATTCTGGGGAGATTAAAGTCAGGTTCATAGAGAATAAAAAAGATGTTAAAATTGAGATAGAAGATTCTGGTCCAGGAATACCTGAAGACAAGATAGAACAGATTTTTGATCCATTATTTACTACAAAACCAAGTGGAACTGGTCTAGGTCTGGTTACCTGTAAAAACATAGTAGAACAACATGAAGGTAAGATATCATTTAGAAACAACCCAAGCATCTTTGAAATAAATTTACCAATAAAATAATTTGTTAATTCTTTATAGGGATTCTAATAGTTAGTTTAGAATTATCTTGTAGTTTTGCAGTTTTTCTAATGTTAGTTTTTGAAATTAATTCTATTATGGAATCATCATGATGGGTACGTTCTAGAATTATTAATTCACAGTCAATTGAGTTGTTTAGTTTACCCTTGAAACATTTCACCCAACCATAAGTCCTCTTGCTATCATAGAATCCCTTTATGATTACGCCATTTAGTGTACGAAATTGCTGTGCCGCTTCAATGTACTCTTTTTCGTGTAACTTTACATTGAGTGTGCCAGGAAATGGAATGTAGTTTATTTTAGATTTGAATTGTCTAGTATATCCTTTAAGTGACATGTAATATGCGCCTTCCCCCATTCCGCTAACAAGAGTGCCTTTCAATTCAACAAAAGATGGAAATGAATTCAAGCTTGATTTTAGTATCGATGATAATTTCACCATTTCAGAATATCCTTTGGATGTTATTTTTACAGAAAACTTTCTTCCATTCATAATTCTCTCTATGAATCCATCTTCTTCTAATTCTCGAAGATGTTGTGAGGCAGATTGTTGGGATTTATTGATACTTTTTCCAAGGTAAGAAGTAGTTATTGGTACAAAGTTATGTCTAGCTCCTTGAGCGATTAATTGAGTTAGCGTTAGTATGTGCTGAACTTTAAGATCTGTCATAGATTCTAGGCAATGCCAAGTTCAGCAAATGTTTTGAGTTTCAAACCATCGCGACTAACCAGTTTAGCAACACGATGACCTACAACACATTCAACACCTGCTTGTTTTGCACCATCAAGTAATCGTTGTGTTATGATGCCATCCAAAACAAGATATTTTATTCCAGATTGAGTTGAAAGTTTGTCAACTACTTCACTTATCGGAACTTTAAAAATTTCTTTTTGATTAGAGCCTATAGCTATTGCTTCAAGACTTTCGTTCAAATCTGGATAAACTTTGTTTGCAAGTTCTGCAAGTGGTTTATCATCAGGATCATCTATTGTTGGTTTTGATGTTTCCTTTTTCATATCTGCAGCAGTATCTTTGAGGATGTCATCAATTTGTTGAGGGGTTAGCTCTTCTACTTCTACACCAGTAGGCGCTCGATGTTCTACATCAATGCGTACAAGAGACTTTAGCTCTTTTAAAATAAAACCACCTGCTCTATCTCCATCTAAAAATGCAACCACTTTTTCTTTCTTATCACATAGTTCTTTAATAGATTCATCAATTTTAGCACCTTCAATTGCAAGAGCGTTGTCATATCCAGCTCTAAGCAGGTTAATTACATCTGCTCTTCCTTCTACTAAAATAATCCATGGGGAATCAAAAACGCCATCACTACACGGTAATTTTTCCTTGCCATATGTAGTTAGTTTGCCTGTATCTCCTTCATGTACATCTTTTAGCATAGAATCACCCTCACTAACTGATTTTGTTGACCACTTCTGTTTGATTTCTTTGGCGCGTTTTACAATATCTTCTTTTTTTGATGCTCTAATGTCATCGATTGAGTCTAATGTAAATTTACAATCAAACGGACCGACTTTATCTATACTCTCTATAGCTGCAGCAATTAATGCGCAAGTATCAATATCTGTACTCATAGGAAGTAAAGCGTTACCTTTTGTTGTATTAGTTGATGAAGAAGTATTTACTTCGATACGACCGACCTTAGATACTCTCTGGAGCTCGTTTAGATTCATCTCTGGGCCTAACAGTCCTTCCGTTTGGCCAAAGATAGCTCCGATTATATCTGCTCTTTCAACGAGCCCATCAACATCGAAGGATAGTTTAACGTGATATTTGACAATTCCTGATTGAGGCAATACATTTTCTCCTTAATAATCAACTATTTTTCATTTTTTTTCCAAGAATATAAGTGCTTATCAGAAAAAATTATACATACAATGAAGCACAGGAAATTTTTAGGCAGAAAAACAGTTCATACTAGATAAATTCAAAAATTGGAAAAATTGTGATTTTATTCTGTACTAAATGAGCTACCACAAGAGCAGGATTTTTTTACGTTGGGATTGTTTATTTTAAATCCAGATCCCATTAGACTTTCGATATAGTCAACGTTAGCTCCCTTTAGATGATCTTGACTGTAACTATCAATGAGTAGTTTTACGCCATTTTCTTCTATGACTGTATCGTCTTCTTCTGGTTTTGTTTCAAAACCCATTCCATATGAAAGGCCAGAGCATCCTCCC
Organism: Nitrosopumilaceae archaeon; assembly: GCA_052390375.1. GTDB lineage: Archaea > Thermoproteota > Nitrososphaeria > Nitrososphaerales > Nitrosopumilaceae > CSP1-1. The sequence continues at coordinate 1,646 of JBQTHA010000041.1, read as the reverse complement.
CCTTGAACATATACTCTAAGATATTCAGGGTGTTCAGCTTCTTCTTTCATGAATTCCTGGATCTTCTCTGCTGCTTTTTGAGTTACTGTTACCAATTTCTCGGTTTGTTCAGTTGCCATTTGATTCAAAATGTCGTTACTAATTATAATAAGCTTTTCATACCCAACCTAGTAGTAATTCAATAAATTAAGATGAAAATTAGGAAGAGCTTATTTTTTTGATTTGTTAACAAAAGCAGTCATTCGCTCTTGTCGATCTGGGTGAGTAAAACAATTTCGCCACGCCAAGAGTTCTATTCCAAGACCAGTATCTAGGTCTGCATTTCTTCCTTTGTTGATTGCAGCTTTTGACATTCTTACAGCAATTGCAGAGTTTCCAGCTATTGTTTTTGCCATCTTCATTGTTTCATCCATTAAAGTTGAAAGTTCTACCACATGGTTTACCAAACCGATTTCTTTGGCTTCTTCTGCTTTGATCATTTTTCCGGTATAGACCATCTCCTTTGCTTTTGCAATTCCAACAATTCTCATTAATCTCTGTGTACCTCCCCATCCAGGGGGTATTCCGATGGTTACTTCAGGTTGACCCATCTTTGCAGTATCTGCTGCAATTCTAATGTCACAAGACATTGCAAGTTCGCATCCACCACCTAATGCAAATCCATTGACAGCTGCAATTGTTGGTTGTTTAACGTTTTCAACTGTTGCAGTTACTAGCTGACCAAGTTTAGCGTATTCTTCAGATTCGTCAGGAGAAATTTTAGACATGTATTCTATATCCGCTCCTGCAGAAAATGCTTTGTCGCCTTCACCAGTCAAAATGATGACCTTAACAGTGTCGTCTTTTCCAAGATTTTCGAAAATGTTAACAAGTTCTTTTGCAACATTCATATTCATTGCATTAAGTTTGTCAGGTCTGTTAATTTTGACGGTACAAATGCCATCAGACTTTGAGGTTGTTACAAGAGACATAATCTTATTCGAATTTTTGCAGGACTTAAATGTTATCTAGAATTTTTAATGTTTCCCCATTGTGCTAAAGCAGATGAAGCTGCAACCCAAGTTCGAAGGTCTTGGTAAACTGGAACCTTGTTCTTCTCAACCAATTTTATCATTTTTTCAGTATATGGACCACCATTACAACCAACTACAAGTGGTTTCTTCTGTTTCTTTGAGAAATCAGCTAGATGATCAACAATTGTTTCTTCAAGGGGATCATCTTGGAAGACAAACCATGGCATAACAATATCAATATTCTTTTCATCATAAAATTGCTGGATAACAAATCTATAATCATCTGCAGTTGCACCACCACCTACATCTGCTGGATTACCATTATGAATAGGAACAGTTGGCGGAAATCGAGCCTTTATTTTTTTGAGGAGTCGTGGCGACAACTTTCCTATTGTAAGACCTAATCTTTCTAAATGATCAATTCCACCAATCATTGGACCAGCGCCGTTACTAGTCATAGCAACACGATTACCCTTTGCAGGAGGTTGCCATGCAAGTGCCTTTAAGACTCCAACTAATTCTTGATAACTCTCTACTGAAATAATTCCTGCTTGTTTGAATGCACCCATAATGATTGCATTTGAACCACCAAGAGAACCTGTATGTGATGCAGCTTGTTTTGCACCTGCAGCA
>JBQTHA010000040.1:0-4903 GCA_052390375.1 Nitrosopumilaceae archaeon | reverse complement strand
CGTCAATATTGTTACTATTGAATACTTCAATCATATCACATGTCTTGGATTTTTCTCGTAGTGCATCAACTAAACTAAATGGGTGAGGGGCAGACGAAACTCCACCTTGTTTTTTTATCTCATCGATGATTTCTTCTATAGTAAGACCAGATGGGATTTCTTGATGTATACCATATGCTAATACATGTGCGCCAGTGTCAGTAGTTATTTCTTCAGCGGGATAAACTTGAATATTTTTGAATTTGTTATGTTCATTTCTGTATTTTACCATTTGAGAATATCCATCAAGAGTATTATGATTCGTTACAAACAATGCTTCAAGATTCAAGTCGTTTGCCAGCTCTAATTGGTCTCTAATAGTAACATTACAATCGTATGGCGGCTCTTCTTTGCCTAAATGAAAATTGGAAAATAAATTATGACAGTGTAATTCAGATCTAGTAGACAATTTCAAAATGCATTTTGTGATTGATATTATATTCTTATCTTAAATGGTACTTGAAAAATAATTATCGAAATAAATCCTCATTTTCAGGTCGAATTATAGAATTAATTTTTGAATCTGATTCTTTATACTTGTAATTACGTACAATAACTACTGGACAATTTAGTGTCTTTCCCATCACAAGCTCTGCTGCCGAACATAGTTCATCAGCAATAGCAATAGCTGTAACACGTAATATTTTTCCAAAACTGTCCGTGGTACCTTGATAATCAAGTATCGAATTCATTCCTGCAATTCCAATCGCACAATCTGTCTGACCCATCCTAAAAGGCCTACCAAATGTGTCAGAAACAAGAATGGCTACTTTCTTCTTGGTTTTTTCTTGAATTTGTCTTTGTATGAGTAAAGCGGATTTGTCAGAATCAAGAGGAAGTAGTGTTACATAGCCAGTCTCTACATTACTTTCATCTACACCCGCATTTGCACAAATGAAGCCGTGATTTGTTTCAACAATAATTATTTCGTTTTCCATTCTTACAATTCTTTTTGATTCTGAAAGAATCACTTCAATAAGTTTTGGATCCTTGTTGAATTCTGCACCTATTCCTAATGCAAGATTAGAAGGTATTACTTCAGAAAGATTAATTGTTCTGCCTTCTTGTTTAGATATTATTTTCTGGGAAATTACAAGTATGTCCCCATCCTGAATTTTTTGTTTTGCTGAAGAAAGAATTAGATCAGCTAACTTATCACCTCTGTTAATTTCCTTTTTTATATGAATAGGAATAATTTCTAGGGTCATTAACTTAGTTTGAGAGAACTTCTTCATTTAAGGATGTTATTTTCCGTCCAAAAAATATGGTTTAAGCAATGGTAGGGGATTCTATTTTAAGATGATAATGCTGGTTTATGATATCAATTATTTTGGCAAGATTCTTTTCTTCAAGTGTTACTGTTGCCAAGTCTTTGACTAAATCCTGTGCTCTGTAAGCAATTCCCAAGCCGCATATATCAAACAATTTAACATCGTTTGCACCATCTACTGCAACAACGATATCTTCTTTTTTTTCTCCCCATTCTTTTATTTTGATTCGTGCAGATTTTGCTTTATCTGAATCTACATTAATTTTAACACCATCAATTTTTCCGTTTTTGAATAGTAGCTCGTTTGAGTAAATATAATCCAAATCCAACTCTTTTTTGAGTCTGTCAGTCATTATTGTGAATCCTCCTGAGATTGCCATGAGTCTCCATCCTGCTTTCTTTAAAGATCTACATAATTCTCTTGCACCAGTCATAATTGGCAACGAATTGGCAACCTCTTGACATATAGCATGATCAATACCTTTAAGTAAATTTATTCTAGTTTTTAGTCCCTCTTCCCAATTAATTTCACCTTGGATTCCTTTTTTAGTAATTTCCCAAATTTCTTTTTCCTTGTTTATCTTTTCGGCTAGAATTGGTAGATATTCTGCATCAAAAAGCACTCCTTCAACATCAAAAATTACTAACAATTACTTTCTGTTTGTGAACTAAAACGAGAATATATTAAAGTTTAACAAGTTTTTGATCGCCAACAGCTATTAATAAATCGAATATTGTAACTAACAACAGAATGGAAGAGCTTGAACACAAATACGAAGTAGAAATAAAAGCTACCGAAGATCGCCAAAAAATTCCTGATAATGTAAAGGAGGAATTAAAGGAATCAGGAATGATGGATGAGAAAGGAAAGCTCAAACTAAAAGGAGTCAGCCCGAAAATGCTCAAAAAAATGAAAATGGAGTATGTAGATTGCCCAGTTCTAAAAGATCACATACATTTTGTCCAATGCTTTATTTGTCCAAATTTTCAAAGTAGAGTTATGGGAAAGGTTCTCTGTAAAGGGGATTCTCTCTAAAACAAGAAAAGCTCATTAGTATTGATTTTCATGAAGTGGTAAATTGAGCAAAGAAATAGGAATTACTGTTACAAAAAATGATGACTTTAGTGAATGGTATACACAGGTAGTTCTAAAGGCTGAACTTGCAGATTATGCACCAGTCAAAGGACTCATTGTTCTTAGGCCAGATGGATACTCTATTTGGGAATCAATAAGATCTGCTTTAGATGAAAAATTTAGAAAAGAAGGAATAAGAAATGGATTTTTACCAGTACTAATTCCTGAATCACTTTTAGGTAAAGAAAAAAAACATTTTGCTGGATTTAATCCAGAGGCTTTTTGGGTAACACATTCAGGAAATAATGAGATAGGGGACAGGCTTGCTTTACGACCAACTTCTGAGACTCTAGCTTACTCGATGTATTCAAAATGGATTAAAAGTTGGCGTGATCTACCTCTAAAAATTAACTTTTGGAATACAGCATTACGAGCAGAGATTAAAGCAACAAAACCTTTTCTTAGAAATTCAGAATTTTTGTGGCAAGAAGGACATACAGTTCACGCTACGCCTAAAGAAGCTGAAGAAGAGGTAATGAAAATTTTAGATATTTACAAAAAAACAGTGGAGGAAGAACTTGCAATTCCTGTAATCACTGGGAAAAAAACCGAGAAGGAAAAATTTGTAGGAGCAGTGTACACCACAACAATGGAATCATTAATGCCAGATGGCAAGGCACTTCAGATGGGCACATCACACTTCTTGGGACAGAACTTTGCAAAACCATTTGATGTAAAATTTTCAGACAAGGACAACGTTGAAAATTATGCGTGGCAAACATCGTGGGGGGTATCATGGAGATTAATTGGGGCAATGATTATGGTACATGGGGATAACAAAGGGCTCATATTGCCACCAAAAGTTTCACCAATTCAAGTTGTAATAGTTCCAATATACTATTCTGAAGCTGATGCCAAAAAGGTAATAGAAAAGGCAAATGAAATTGAAATGATTTTGTTTGATAAAAAAATACGTGTTCATGTGGATAGAAGAAGCGAGCTAACTCCTGGCTTCAAATTTCACGATTGGGAGCTTAGAGGGATTCCCTTACGAATTGAAATTGGTCCAAAAGATATTGCAAAGCAGAAAGTGGTAATTGCCACAAGGCATAATCAAGAAAAAACAGATCTTGCGATAGATAAGATTGGCGGAGAGATAAATGCAATCCTAGAGAAAATTCAAAATGAAATGTTTGATGCTGCTAAAAAAATGCTTCAAGAAAGAAGTACATCTGTAGATGATTATGAAAAATTTAAAGAGGAATTAGAAAAAGGGGGTTTCTTGTATGCTTCATGGTGTGGTGATGAAAACTGTGAAGAAAAAATTAAGGAAGAAACAGGAGCTGAAATACGAGTAATTCCTTTTGATGGAAAAAATCAGAATACAAAGTGTGTTTATTGTGGTAAATCAAGTACCATTATCCCAATTTTTGCTAGAGGATACTAGCAAGTATTTGGCAGTAAATTTAAAACGCGCCAAGTTTTTATCGTAAATAATTCATGACCGCTATCTCAGAATCAAAAAGCCTATTGGATTCATTTAATGAGACAAGAGCCCGCACTCTAGAATTAGTAAAAACCCTCGAAAAAGATGATTTTGTGGTACAAACTGCGGATTATACTAGCCCACCAAAATGGCACCTGGGCCATGTTAGCTGGATTTACGAGGTTGTTCTAAGCAAATTAAATAATGATTATGAATTTTATTCAAAAGAATTTTCTGAATATCTAAATTCGTATTATCATCAGTTTGGAGAACCACGTGAGAAGGGCAAGAGAGGAATTATGTCAAGACCCACAGTAGAACAAGTTTTTGAATATTTTGAGATAGTTAATCAACGTGTAACAAAATTTCTTGAAACTAGTTCAGTTTCAAGTAAGACAGATAAGATCCTAACAATTGGAATGCATCATGAGTGTCAACATCAAGAGCTACTTGTATATGATCTGCAACACTTACTTGCAGATGAATATAGACCAGTGAAAAAAAATACTCCCCCTACACCATCTAAAGTAGAACCTGTGTCTGTAGTAATTAGTGGGGGGTTATACACTATGGGATATCATGGGGATGGCTTTTCTTATGACATTGAGAGGCCAGAACATAAGGTCTTCCTTAATGATTACAGAATTGATGCATTTCCTGTCACAAACGGACAATATTTGAGTTTCATAGAGGATGGGGGGTATGAAGATTACAAGTACTGGTTATCAGATGGCTGGGATACAGTAAAGAAAAATAATTGGCAGTCCCCAATGTATTGGGAAAAAGAAAATGGGAGATGGATGATGCGTGATTTTCTTGGTAAACGAAAGATCAATCTAAATGAGCCTGTTTGTCATGTGAGCTTCTACGAAGCTGATGCCTATTGCAGATGGGCGGGAAAAAGATTACCTACTGAAGCAGAATGGGAAAAGGCAGCATGTTGGAACGAAACAAAAATGAGAAAAACAATATTCCCTTGGGGTAATGAGGCGCCTACCCAAAAAAATTCAAACTTGTTAGAATCCTATCTGTG
>JBQTHA010000039.1:0-6028 GCA_052390375.1 Nitrosopumilaceae archaeon | reverse complement strand
TAAAAAACTAATTTCTGTAAGGTGTTTTATGAGAACCTCTAGGAAAGTCATACTGGTAGTATTATTTGTGGCAGTAACAGGTATTTTTGGATATTCTCAATATATTGCAATATCTCATATTGGAGTTTTTGTTATTAAAAACGAATTTTTGGAAAAAAATAATTCCGGTTCAATCTATAATATACAATTACAATTTAGCAATCCTTCTTTGTTAATACTAAATGCTGGGGAAACTGACTTTACCATTATAGTTGAAGATACGAAAATTGCTGAAGGAGTACTTGAGCCCTTTGTTCTTCCTCCTTTGAGTAAAACAATTGTAAAAGGAACCTATCTTGAAGATGATGAAATTCAAGAGTACCAGTCATCATCAGTAAAAATTAGTGGAATTACAAAATATGATATTTTTTTTACATCAATAGAAATTCCTTTCATCTATTATCCTTCTGATGACCAAGCAAGAGAATTTATACATCAAAATTAGTTTGAGAAAATTGTGTTAACAGTTTTTGGTTCAACAGCTCTTGATACAATACGCACTCCAAATAGAGTGTTAAAGGGAGTATTAGGTGGCGCAGCAACATATGCTAGTATATCAGCAAGTTATTTTGTAAAGCCTGGTCTTATTGCTGTAGTAGGAAAAGATTTCCCAAAAGAATATCATAGTATTCTTTTGAAAAATCTTGATCTACGAGGTTTAACTGTTAAAGATGGAAAGACTTTTCGTTATGATGGAAAGTATGATGAAACTCTAAGCATAAGAACCACACTTAAAACGGAACTTAACGTTTTAGGGAATTTTAAACCCAAAGTACCTGAGGAATATAGAAAATCTGAATATGTGTATCTTGCAAATAATGATCCTGAACAAAATGCTGCTTTGATTAAGGAATTTGATAAAGTTAAATTTTCTATGTGTGATACTATAGAATTTTGGATTGCCAACAAAAAGCCTTCAGTAATTAAAATGATTAAAGCGGTAGATGCAGTGGTAATTAATGATGAAGAAGCTAAACTTCTAACAAAAGAACACAATTTGATAAAATGTGCAAAAAAAATGATGAGTTGGGGAGCAAAATATGTAGTTATAAAAAAAGGGGAACATGGTTCTCTCCTTTTTTATGATGATGTAATTTTTCCATCAGTTGCTTTTTCACTTGAAGATATAGTAGATCCCACAGGTGCAGGAGATTCATTTGCAGGGGCTATGATAGGTTATTTAGCAAGTAAAAAAAATGTAAATCTTTCAACTATTAAAAAAGCTGTCATTTATGGCAATGTTTTAGGGTCTTTTGCTGTAGAAAAATATGGTTTAGATGGTTTATTAAATCTTAAAAAATCTCAAATTTTAGAAAGAGTCAACCAATATGAGAAAATGATTCGTTTCTGAAAAGTTATAGGTGTTAAATTAAAACCGTCTTTATGGAAGACAGGCTCGATTCTATTTTTGCTCTTCAAAAAGGTCTTGAAAACATGATGAATCTTAAGAGATATCCAAGCGATGTTGAAGGACGGATAGCAGCTTTATGTACTGCTATAATTCATGAAGCGGTTGAATTACAACGAACTACTAATTGGAAGTGGTGGAAGAAGCCTACAAAATTTAATGAAGAAGAAGCTAAAGAAGAGTTAATCGATATATGGCATTTTGTAGTTCAAGCATCACTAGAGCTGAGATTAACTCCTGATGATATTCTAGATGAATACAAAAGAAAAAACGAAATAAATAGAGATAGACAAAGAAATGGATATTAGTCTTTAATTGATTGTACTAAATTTGTAATTTCTTCCAAGTTTGTGATTCCAATCTTGTTAATTATTCTAACCTTACTTCGAAATTTTTGAACCTCGTTTGATGAAACATTAAGAACTGGATCAGGACTAGATGAATTAATTATTCTACCAGTACTATCTATACCATGTTTGTATAAAGCTAATAGTGAATATCCTGGTTTATGACCCAAGACTTCTTGTCCGCAAAGAATTATTGTTTTCACGAAAGGATTTGAATTAACGTAATGAATGATTGAATCAATTCCTTTATTTTCAGAAAGTAGTCTTCCAACTAAGGCTATGTTATTCATTAATTCTGAATTTGCAATATTTTTCAACAAATGTATGCTTGATAAAGTACATATCGAAATCGAAGATTTTGAATTTCCTAAATATACTTCCTCATGAATGGGAAATAGAATTTTGCAGACTTCACCAAAAATATTTCCTATAATGTTCATCTTGTCAAGGATTCATGAACAGTTTTTGCTATAAATTCAATATTTTTAGGAGAAACTAGAGGATGAATTGGTAATGATAAAACATGAGATGCAGCCCAATCTGTAGATGGTAATTTTATTTTTTTATTGTAGAAGGGAGTTTTATGTATAGGAATAGGATAGTAAGCAGCTGCACCAATTCCTTTAGAATTTAATTTTTTCAATACCTGTTCTCGATTATTTGTTTCAATTGTATATAGGTACCAATTAACTTTTTCATTTTTTCTTTCTTTTGGTATTTTAATATCTAGATCTGAAATCAACTCTGAAAGAATTCTAGCATTTTTTCTTCTCTTAATTAAGAAACTTGGTAATTTTTTGATTTGTATTTTCGCAATTGCTGCACTAATTTCCGGTAGACGCAAATTCAATCCAAAAATCCTCGTATCATAACCATATAACATACCATGATTTCGGATCATACGTAATTTATCAAAAAGATTTTTAGAATTAGTTACAATAAATCCCCCCTCTCCTGCAGTCATAACCTTAGCAGGATATAGACTGTAACAACCTAGTTCAGAAAATGTTCCTGTATGTTTTCCTCCATACGTAGAACCTAAAGATTGTGCAGCATCTTCAATAATTTTTAAGCCATTTTTTTTAGCTATCTCAATTATTTGATCCATATATGCTACGTTTCCGTATAGATGTACGGGCATAATCACTTTAGATTTTTTTGTAATCTTTTTTTTCAAATCGTTTGGATCCATGGTATAATTTTCCTTTAGTATATCAACAAAAACAGGTTTAGCTCCAACTGAAATTACTGCATTAGCAGTGGCGACAAAAGTAAATGATGGTAAAAGAACTTCATCACCAGCTTTTAAATCATGAACATATAGGGCTGCCTGTAATGCAGCTGTTCCAGAATTTACTGCAACTGCATACTTTGATTTAACAAAAGTAGACGCTAATTTTTCAAATTCTTGAACATTCTTTCCTCCTATATTTGCAGCAGAGGTAAGAATGCCATCTCGCAAAACTGAGGTTACTTCATTCAATTCTTCTTTGCCAAGAATAGGAATATTTATTGGAATTTTCATAGCAGATTTGATATCAATTACTTTAATAAACCTCATTTGAATTTTCAGTGAATTTTTATATCACCTTCTCAGGCAAACGGCATAAATGGAACGTCGTCATTTACAAGAGACCGATGCTGGATACAAGGTTTTTCTTTACATCTTTTACGTATGTGCTTTCTTAATGCTTTCGATAACAGCATATGGATTCTACGCAATGTATGTTGAATGGGAAGAAAATGGAACGTATGTCATGGGAGAAGTTTTAGTTAAGACCGAAGTTCCTTTTGAAAATTTTGCAAAGCTTACAACTTGGCTTTTTTTCTCAACTATTATTGGTTGGTATTGTGTTTCAAGAATTGGATGGAAAAAAACGACAAAGTTGATGACTTGGAAGATGGCGTTACTGCAGCTAATGCTATTAGGTTTTGTAATAATTTCTTTATACGAAGTTTTGTATAATTTTACAGTACTTAATGCACAAATTACTGCAGGAATAATAGATGGCCGTGTCCCAGATATAGATTCCTTAACTGTTGCATACCCAGATCAAAACAGACCTTGGAATCTAATCTTTGCAACAAAAATGTTCCTTGTCGGATTTATAATAAGTTCACATGCATTTTATCTGAGTACAAAGCCAAGAAAGAATTTAGATACGTAACTTTATAGGCTTACATTTCAAATCTGTTTTGATTTGGATGTTACTGAAAAATTTGATTTAATTGCAAAACCACCCACCGAAGAGATAGTAACGCAAGATGAGTTAATGGAGTTATTGAAAACAAATTCTAAACCAAAGCATTACATCGGTTTAGAAATTTCTGGTTTTTTACATCTTGGTAGTTTGATTAGTACTGGGTTTAAAATTAATGATTTCATTAAAGCTGGAATTAATTGCACAGTATTTTTGGCAGATTGGCACACTCTCATTAATGATAAACTGGGAGGTGATTGGGATACAATTTCTAAAGTTTCAAAGTATTATGCTGATGCTTTCAAACTTGTCTGCCCAGGAGTTAAGATCGTTTTAGGTTCTGAGCTATATGACTCTAAAAAAGACTATTGGTTTGAATTTGTGAAATTTACAAAGTATATGTCACTTGCTAGAACAATGAGAACACTTACAATTATGGGTCGTTCTGAAAATGAAGAAAAAATAGATTTATCTAAACTACTTTATCCTCCTATGCAGGCAGTAGATATTCATTCTTTAGATTTGGATATTGTTCATGCTGGAATGGATCAACGTAAAATCCACATGTTAGTACGAGAAATTTTTCCCAAAATGAAATGGAAAGTGCCTATTGCAGTACATCATAAACTTCTCCCAGGACTTTCAGAACCATCTGATGCTTCAAAAGAATCAAAAATTCTTGGTAAAATGAGCAAAACTGATCCAAATTCAGGGGTTTTCATACATGATTCTGATAATGAGATAAGCTCTAAAATCAAAAAGGCTTGGTGCAAAGAAGGAAACGCTGATAATAATCCATTGTTAGAAATTACAAAACATGTGATTTTTCATGAATTCAATGAAATTCATGTAGAACGCCCCGAAAAATTTGGAGGAAATGTGATATACTCAGATTCTTCTCAGTTAGAATCTGATTTTTCCCAAAAAAAGTTACACCCATCTGATCTTAAACAAATGGTAAGTAATTATTTAATTAAAATTATTAGCCCTATCCGTGAAAAATTGACAATTAGTGACGAACTTTTTAAAACTATTAAGAAAAGTGTGTGATAAGTTGTTAATTATGATGTCTTTAATTCAGGATTTGTTTGCCCAAGATTGTATTTTGATTTATAACCTCTAGGATTTATCATTAAATCTTTGTAAGTATATGTTGAAGAGTTTCCAACAATAACTGTACTTATCATTCCTAGTTTATCTGAGTGTTTTTCTAAATTCTCCAGATCTGTAAGAACTACTGTTTGAGATTCTCGATAAGCCCCTTTTATTATTGCAACAGGTGTGGATAGTTTTCTATATTTTAACAGAATTTTTCTAGTATCCTGAAGCTGATGAATGCGTTTTTTGCTTGCTGGATTATAAATTACAATTACAAAGTCACCTTGGGCTGCAGCTTCTACTCTTTTTACAATAATTTCCCAAGGTACCAAAAGATCACTCATACTAAGAACAGCAAAATCGGTCATTAATGGGGAACCAATAATTGATGAACATGAATTTAAAGCCGAAACGCCGGGAACAATCTCAACTTGTAAACCAGTTTTAGGATCCCAATCAGATTCGGCTAGGGTTTCATAAATTAATCCAGCCATTCCATAAATTCCTGGATCTCCACTCGAAACTAATGAAACAATTTTTCCTTCTTTGGCAAGGTCAATGCATTGTTGTGCACGTTCTACTTCTTGCGTCATTGCATATCGGTAAACATCCTTACCATTAAGAAGATCTTGAACCAAATTGACGTAAGTATCGTAACCCACAATAGTGTCACTTTCTTCAATTGCTTGTTTTGCACGAAAAGTCATATGATCATGATGTCCTGGTCCGACACCAACGATGAAAAGTTTCCCACTCAAGATATCATAAAACTCTTTATCTGATAATTTATCCCTTTTCTGAAGTTGAGTTAGTTGATTGGAATGGATCAATAAATGGACAATTAACTATGTGATCACTGTTCATTGGTCTTGCAAGATTCACTGTTATTTGTCCTTCTGACTGGAATTCATCTATATCTGATTTTGTCTCAAGGA
>JBQTHA010000038.1:0-25622 GCA_052390375.1 Nitrosopumilaceae archaeon | reverse complement strand
AGATACTTTGCTTGGTAACCTAGCTGCAGCTGCACCAGCAGCATGTGATTCTCTAGCACCAGGAGCATTTTGTTCATTCTCAGTTACCAGAACTGTTCTTGCAATAGATCCTGACCCATTGGTCAATACAGTAACGGTACATTACCATCCGGATGGATTTGCAAATGATGTAACAGATTCTGATTCTCATTCAGTTGATCTATTCCAGCCATCAATACTAGTAACAAAGGATGGTCCTGCAACGGCTAATTTAGGTGATGACGTAACATATGACTTTATCATAACAAACACAGGCTCTCCAGATTCTCCTGATCTTGTATATGATTCTGCAATAGACAGTTTAATTGGTCCACTTGACGCAGTTGCCTTACCTGATTGTGCTGTACTGGCACCAGGAGATTCTTGTTCATTTTCAGTTACCAGAACTGTTGTTATCACCGATCCTGACCCACTTGACAATACAGTAACGGTACATTACCATCCGGATGGATTTCCAAATGATGTAACAGATTCTGATTCTCACTCAGTTGATATAATTGTACCCTCCGCAATTGATGTCGTGAAGATTGCAGATCCTAGCTTGATTGAGGCTGGTGAAACTGTTACGTATACTGTCGATATTACTAATACTGGTTCAAGCACCCTATTGCTTTGTGAAGGTACAGATGATAATGGAACTCCATTGGATACTAGTGACGATATAGATGTTGATGCACTGATTGGTGGGCCATTTAGCTTAGCTCCTGGACAATCAGAGACCTTTACGTATACAGATGAAGTATTTGCAGACCGAACGAACATTGTCAGATTCATTTGCCTTGATCCAGATAACAATCCTGTAGTGGATATGGATACGGCACAGGTAACAGTATTAGTTGTTGGCGGAAACTATCTTCCAATTGATAGCGCCGCCTTGCTCCTAGCTGGCGTTCAAACAAGTGCAGCATGGCTTGTTCCGACTATAGCTGGAGTGGCAGGCATTGGACTATATCTAGTAAAATTTAGAGTTAGAGAGAACTAGACTTATTTTTAAAGCAATTTTGCGTTTGTCTTGATGTAATTTATTGTAAATATTTACCTAGAGAGATGGATACAAATGTTATGGCAGATTCAAATTATTCATGCTCATGTAGCCATGAAATATTTTTTGCTATTGTCTAGTCTACGAACGAAAGTAATAACATGTGGATAAAGCTGGAACAACTGATCTGTATTAGGTCTTTCAATCAGGATATTAACTGAGTCTATATTATCACAGCAATGATAGAGAAAAAAACATTCACAATGTTTGCCTTAATGGCAATACTCTTAGGCAGTATAGCACCAAGTACAGCCTTTGCAATCACACCTGAAGAAGAAATGGAACAATCAAGATTCAATACAGTTTCCTCAGCGGCAGATTTGCCAGTCAACGTAGTCGGTCCAAAACAAGGTCCAGTAGACTTGGAGTTACAACTCTTAATGGATGTCTCTGGAAGTGTTGACGATACCGAGTTTCTGTTACAAAGAACTGGTTATTCAGATGCATTTAGAGATGCAGAGACATTAAGTAGAATACTTGGCTGTGGCGATGGCAAGATTGCAGCACAGTTAATTTACTGGTCTGGCGGTGCCCAACAAGTAATTGCAGTAGATTGGACTGAAATCTCAGATGCTACAACTGCAGATGCATTTGCTGATGCAATTGATTTAGCAGCTCGTCCAGCATTTGGCGGTGGCGCTCTGACAGCTCCCGGATCTGCGATTAACTTTGGCTATCCACTAATTTTCTCCAATCTCTTTACAAGCCCACGTCAAGTAATTGATGTATCAGGAGACGGAGCCGAAAATGACGGTGACGATACACCAACTGCACGAGACGCAGCCTTAGCAGCCGGTGTTGAGGTAATAAACGGAGTGGTAATTCTTGGGGAACCAGGTCTTGAAGCCTTTTACACAGCTAGTGTGATAGGTGGCACAGGGGCATTTTTAGAAACTGCAGCAACCTTTGATGACTTTGGTGATGCAATTAAAGCCAAACTTGGAAGAGAGATTTGTAACCCAGTTGGTGGCGAATTATTAGACATTAACACAACATCATTATTCGTCGCAGGACTATCTGCTAACGCAATATGGATAATTCCAGTAATTGCAGGACTTGCAGGCACAGGAATTTACTTCATAAGATCAAGAACAGATAGCGAAGAGATCTAAACTTCCTACTTTCCTTTATTTTTATTTTAATTGTACTTACTGATGGTACAGCTTTATTTTGAATCTTAACTTTTTTTAATTATTTTTGACTTTTGAATTTTAAAGCCAGAAATTCTCAAGTATCAGAGTGCAGAACGTAGCTCTTGCAGCGGCGCAATCAAAAATAAAATTCCCAAAATTATAAACAAGAGCCAAACAATTCTTGCCCCAGCTACTACAGGATTGGTCTTTTTTAGTGTCAAGACCACACCAGAGTCAAGTTCCTTTCGAGGTATAGTATCGCGAGTTTTTGCCCAATAATAAAATCCTATTATTACTAAAAAATAAAGTGCAAATGATATCGTACTTGCAATGTATGGGTCTCCAATACTAAATAAAAGGCTGGTAAACGGGTCGGCCTTTGGTTGTCTTATTCCGGCATCAAGGGATAACTGAATTACTATATAGCTAAAAAGGGTAATGGCAAGTGCTGGCAGAAACAAAACATAGTTTTGGTTTTTTTTCTTTTTTGGCTTTTTTTCTATCTCTATTTGCAGGTTTTTCTTTTTCTTTTTTGATTTCATTTGCGCCATCAGCATTACTACTGCAAGAACGCCCATTACAAGCGGATTTCGCAAAAGTACAAGGACATAACCTAAAAATGGTGTAAAGAGTACCACCTCCCCCCTAATTGCGCTAGGAGCTATTACACCAGGGTCGGGCTTTGGGTTGTTATCTCCCTTTATGATAAAGCCTTCATTTGTTTCCTTGATTATTCTGTGGACTATGGTCCTTCCACCAAAATCTGAAAATTTTTCTGTAGAGTAGCTAACGATGTCACCAATTTCGTATGTTGGTTTTGACTTTATAACTACAAAAGAGCCTGGCTCTATAGTTGGAAGCATGCTTTGCCCCTGAACCAGCAAGAACTCTGCATTTCCACCCAAGGCAGAAGGCCATAGGTAAATGATTACTGGAATTAGTGCTATGCCTATTATAATTTTTAATTTTGTTTTCAATATCAGTTGTTGCTTTGTTATTTTATATACAGATTACTGAGAAAAGAGTTTCTAAAACATGCTAAACATGTACTACCTAATCTAGAATATATTTATCTTGTTTGTAATCTAGATGGAATAATTCTCAATCTATAATAATAAAAGTTACAAATTTAATTTAATGATAAAAATTAATAATGTTCAGAGACTTCAAGCAATTACACTATCACTTCTGATAACTAGTATAGGATTTCCATCAGTCTTTGCAGATCCTGGAGAGCTTAGCGCTTCAAGTGACGATCTTGTAGGGATAACTTCCTTGGATCCTGTTGATGGTTTGTCTCCTCTCTTCTCTGGAAAAGGGGGATATTCTCTTGATGCATGTGGAACTAACTCGCCACCTTGTAGTGTTGATGCAGATGTCCCTGCTGGTTCGACTGTAGCAAAGGCATATGTTTATGTGGTTTCAAACTCAGATCTAGGACCAACAGTCACAATCGACTTTGATGGTACAGCTGTTACAGCTACAAAACTACCTCAGAACGATCACGCATTCCTTGATTCTTACCGAGCCGATGTAACCACACAGGTAGCTACCAAAGTCGGTGGTGGTGGAGGGCTAACACCATTTTCAGTAAATGATGACCCTGGTGGATCGGGTAATGATGGAGTGGCACTGCTTGTTACCTTCAATAATTCTGGAGAGCCTTTTCGCTCGATTATAGGCTTAGATGGGGGTCTTCAATCTACTGGTGCTAGTACTTTAATTGGATTTGCTGCGCCATTAGATAAAACAATTTCTGGATTTGAAGCTTTATTGTCACTTGGAATTAGTTTTAGTTTTCAGGGTGGCGCAACTCCACATTTATGTGGAAGTGGGCAATTCAGTAATGTTGACATTAACGGAGTAAGATTATCATCTTGTGCAGGTCACTGGGATGATGGTGGACCATTCAACGGAGGTCTTATCACAGTTGGTGGGGTTGGTGATAACACAGCTAATCCACCAGATCCTAATGGACCGGGTGGCGAGGATGATGAACTCTATAATGTTGCAGGTTTACTAGCTCAAGGCGACACTATGATGGATATCGATACAGTAAATCCTTCTGGTGATGACAACATTTTCCTTGCAGTTCTTTCTATCACAGCAAAAGCAAGTCTAGAAATTTGTAATAATGGAATTGATGATGACGGTGACGGATTAGTAGATATAGATGATCCTGATTGTCAAGTCGAGGAGCCTCCAGTAGTAGGTGGGAAATTCTTACCAATTGATGCAACAGCACTACTAGTAGCAGGTGCACAAACTAACGCTGTCTGGATATTATCTGCACTAGCAGTAATTGGCAGTGTAGCATTTGGCACATTGTATCTAAAGACAAGAAAAGACTAGGTCTTTTTTCATCTTTTTTTATTTTTTCAGAAATTATTATAATCTTTTTTCAATTAGTTACTGCTAAAAACAAATCCTAACCTTATATCAAAAAAAGGCGCGGGGAATGGGATTTGAACCCACGAATCATTTCTGACATGGGATTAGCAATCCCACGCCCTACCAGGCTAGGCGATCCCCGCACATCAAAAGCTAAACAACATCTGTAAATAAAGTCACTCTTCGCCAAATCGGGTATAATTTTTAACAATATCTTCTAGCAGCATTCTTTTTCCGCCAACAATTTTCAGTTCTACCTGAATTTTTTTGTCCTTGATTGTTATAATGTTATAGGTGTTTTCAAATAATCCTCTAGTCCTATCTGATGCTGCAGTTCCGGCATTTACAATTGCCAGGTCCTTAAAATTCCAAATCCATGGCCTGTGCTTGTGTCCACACAAGACAAGATCAACTTTAGTATCCAAAATGGTCCTAAGTACATCGCCTGCATCAATTACTGTTAATCTATCAGAGCCAGTATCAGGGATGCCAACTAAATGATGATGCATTGCTAAAATCTTAACCTTATCAGAGTATTTGTTCATGGTTCGCTCCAGCCAAAGGTTTTGTCTGTAGCCTACCTCGCCCTCGTTTCTGTCAGGCCTTGCAGTTCCTATAGTAACTAGCACAACATCATCACTTAGCTCATTTATTGTCTCAAATGGAAAGAATTTTTTAAACGCAAGATATCCACTGTTTCTATAATCATGGTTTCCGCTTATTGCAAATATTTTTTTACAGTCAAATTTTGATATGAGTTCTTTGCATTTTTGATACTGCTTGATTAGTCCTTCGTCTGTAAGATCACCTGTTATTATAATGGCGTCTGGCTTGATCTGGTTTACCTCATCAATTACCTTGGCAAAAACATCTCCCTGAAACTGCGAACCCATGTGAATATCGGATAGCTGAACTAGGATCATATTGAGATGTATGAAAAATTGATTTTATAAATTAGTATTTTAAAATTGAAAACTAGTGTATCTATTTCATGGAATTTCAGGCGCCCTTTGTGTTTAAACTCAAATCAATTCCAAAAATTCTTTCTTTGTAAGACCACAATCAGCTATTATCTGCAAAAGTAAACCTTTTCCAAGTTCTTTTTTCTTTGGAATAGATGTCCACAATCCTTCTCCGTTTTCTACAATTAAGTGACTGCCAGACTGTCGTACTGGATAGAATCTTTTACGCTTTAATGCTTTTAGAACCTCTCTCCAACCAATAACTGGAGGGCTCAAACTGAAACAGTTATCACATTAGAGGATGTGGTTTTTTTGTTTAGATACGTTCTGCATATCTTGATTGCTTTTTTGGTGTCTTCAATGGCTTGAGACTTTGTGTCTCCTTGTCCTCGTGCTTGAGGAATTTCAAGACAATATCCAACATAGTATTTCCCGTCTCTTTTTACCATAATCTTATAGTCTTTCTTTTCTGTCATGTTTACAATAATTATGATTAATTTGTTATTTAAGATAAGCTGTTCTAAACAGATGTAACAAACTAAATAAATTGCATCTTTTTCAGTTTTTATTTTATACCATTTTTTTCCATTTTTTCAAAGCTCCAAGGTAGAATTAAATACGTACATTCGGCAAATTTGAAAATTGGCAAAAAAAGCGGCAGTCATTAAAGGAGATGGAACAGGTCCCGAACTAGTTGATGCCATGTTGCATGTACTAAAGGCGTGCAATACACAAAGTGAGCTAATTTTGTGTGAGGCAGGTTCGGAACAATGGGCAAAACATGGCGGTGCAACCTACATTCCAGACCAGACTGCAAAAATAATGGAGGAATGTGACGCATGTTACAAAGGACCAACTACTACTATCCCAAGGCCTGATGCCCCTAGAAGCGTGGCAGTTTCCACCCGTCAAAAATTTGAGCTATATGCAAATGTCAGGCCAATTAAAACCTATGACAGATTATCTCCAGACAAAAAACTAGACTTTGTATGCTTTAGGGAGGCAACTGAAGGCCTCTATGCAGGAATTGAATTTAAAACATCAGATGATTCTGCAATTGCAATTAGAAAAATTACAAGAAAGGGATGCAAAAGGATTGCTGATGCATCATTTAGATGGGCAAAGGATCATAATATAAAAAAAATATTTGCCATCACAAAGAGAAACATACTCAAGCAGACCGATGGAATATTCTGGGGAGAAATTGAGCGAGCATCAAAGGAAAACTCTGGAATTGAGGTTGAGGAATACTATATTGATAATATGACCCAGCAGCTAGTAAAAAATCCTGAAAGGTTCAACAATTCTGTTTTAGTAAGTACGAATCTCTTTATGGATATTATCTCAGAATGTGCTTCAGGAAATGTAGGCTCTATTGGATGCGTCTATTCTGCAAACCTTGGAGACAAATATGCAATGTTTGAGCCAGCTCACGGTAGTGCACCAAAGTACAAGGGAATGAATAAAGTAAACCCAACTGCAGCAATACTATCTGGAGCATGGATGGTTCAATATCTTGGCGAGCCAAAAATTAGAGATGCAATTTTTGCAGCAACTGAACAAGTAATCAATGAAGGAAAGTATGTTACATATGATATTGGTGGCAATGCTGGGACAAAGGAAATGGCAGATGCAATAGCCCAGATTGCAAAAAAGAAATTACAAAAATAAGAAAGAAATTTCGTTGGTGTTTTAAAAGCTGTAACGCCAATCAGTGACGTTTAGCTTCTACAATTAACAATTCCTCAAAAAATAATTTTTTCCTAGATACAATTTTACAATCAAGACCAAGTTTTTGAGATTCTTCTATTAATTTTTCATAGTTGGATAGCGAGGATGTAACAAACAACATCTTTCCAGAGTCACTTAGGCATTTAATGGCTGACTTGATTATTTTTAGAGGAACCTCTACTCCTTCTTTTCCACCATCAACTCTTCTATCTGATATTTCATCAGATGAAAGATAAGGCATGTTGCAAATTATGAGATCAAATTTACAGTTAAGGGCTTCTGCAGCATCACAGCATATACGATTTTTTGCTTTTTTATTTTGATTAATCAAGGAGTAAAAATCAATATCAGTTCCAATCACTTGCGAAAAGTTTCGAGATAAAGTTCTGGTAAGATAACCTGAACCAGTACCAATGTCTAGTGCATATTTTCCTCGCTCATTGACTAGGTTATCTTCTAGAAAATAGGTATCCTCTGAAGGAGGATATGGTGAATTATTTGAGAATTTGTTTTGCAATGCTAATTATCTCGTCTCCGCTAAGATCTTCTAGTCTTTTGTCTGACTCTATAACCTTTCCAAACTGCTTTGCTATGTTTTGAATTTTTTTTCTCTTGTACGAAAATAGCTTATTGACTGTCTGAATTATCGCCTTTGGTATAGTATTTTTTTGGGTTAATCTTAGCACAACAGAGTCAACATTTGGGGGTGGGGAAAAATTATTTGCATTAACATTCATTATTTTCTCAATGTATGCAAAATAATTTACCAGTACAGATACTGCCTTGTTTTTTCCTGCAATCTTTTCTGAAAACTCCTTTTGAACCATAACTACTGCCTGTCTAAATTTTTTCTGCGCAAGCCACTCCATTGCGTCCCTGCTCTTAGAATAAGGAAGGTTTGATACAAAAATTGTAAACTTTACATCTGATTCAAAGCCATCGCCGTGTACAAGTGTGAGGTTTGCTATATCAGAAAATTTTTCCTTTGCTGTATTGTATAGTTCTAAATCAGACTCGATAGAAATTACATTGCCAGCTTTTTCACACAATAACGGCACAAGTACGCCTTTTCCTGTTCCAATCTCAAGCACAATATCTTTTTTTGTAATACCAGCAGCCTCTACAATTTTTTTTGCAACAGATTGCGAGTGTAAAAAGTGCTGGCCGAGTCGCTTTCTTTTTATCATTTTTTAACGAAGAGATTCATTCGAGCCTCTCCGGTAATTTCTTCCATTATTCTTTTAGCAATGTGTTTAATTGGATCCTTTAGCCCGACTCTTCTCTGCAAGTCATCAAAGCTTTCAAACTTGCGTTTTTCGCGCTCTTCAAGCATTGTCTTCATGTACGTTTTACCAATTCCAGGTATTAGTTCCAGTGCATGAATTCGCGGAGTTAGCGGCTGGGAGTTGTTTAGGTAGTCGATAAATCGTTTTTCGTTTTGTGTGACAATTTTTTGCACCACTCCTGCAATCTCAGTTTGCGCAGTCTGGGAAATTTTTGCATATTCTAGCTTGCCTAGTACGGACTGGACCTTGGTTCGCCCCTGCTTTCCAATGTATATTCTCTCACCTACCTCAAAGGTAGAGTTTTCCACTCCAAGAACTTCAAGTAGAGTAAGTCTGTCTTCCCCTAGCGCGGTAAGAATAATTCCTTCACGTCCACGTACTGTATGTGATTTTCCTCTCTCTACAAAGTCAAGTACGTAAGCGTACTCTTCGTATCGTCTTGGTTGGGTATATCCCCTGTCCAACTTAATCACCTAAAAAATTACGCGTGCTCCTTGAGAATCTTCAGCATTTTTTCTAGCGTTTCAGCTAAAATGAGTTTTTTCCAGCCAAAGGTAAAGGAACGCAGCTCAGCTAGAGTAGTTGGCCTAATGTTTACAATTTCTACTGCCTCTTCTTCTGTAATGCCGCACTCTTTGACTAGCTCCTGTTTCATCTTCTTTGCCTCCTTTGCATCTATTTTTGCAAATTTTGAAACATAATCATAAGTCCAGCGCTGTATCTGGTCCATTTTTTCAAGATCATGTTCTTCTAAAATTTCTTTAACCTCAGAAATAGAGACTGCCTGTTTTTTCTTAACTTCTTCCATTTTACTTTACACCGAACGGTTTTACATGGTCTAATCTAGTGATTAAGGTTTTCGTCTTGTTGCCAAGCTTAATGTCTAGTGTTACGACTCTTCTGCCTACCTCTGTCACTCTACCTACCTTTCCATGATATCGTCTATGTGGAAGTGACTTGTGTTGTCTTGGGTCTATAATGACTAGGGCTTGATCACCTACATTGTACTTTCTTAGCAAAAATGATACTCCTCTTGGAGCATCCTTTGTCATTACTGCTCTAGACTTGTGCCGGAATCCATGAGAGTGGCCAGATGGCTTTTTAGTAGTCATATCTGACTAGCAATCCCCTAGCCCTTAATTAATCATTTACTCTGTATTTTCAGAATCTATGTCTTCAGTGGATATATCTGATTTTTTGCCAGGTGCTTTCTTTTTCTTTGTACCGTCTTCAGGATCAACTACTCCTGCTTCAGCTAGTGCAAAGATTACCTCCTGCTCTGGATGGTGTGGACTGTCAACCATTCTTGCTATTCTCTTTTTGCCAGATTTTTTAAAGTAAATTCTATATGTGCTAGTGTGTGCTACAACATTTCCTCCAATTGGTCTAGTTGGGTCTCCAAAAAATACATCAGGGGATGCCATGACCTGGTTTGTTGCAAGTGCAGCACAGTTATATGTTTCAGCAATTCGTACTAGCAGATGAACAAAGTGATTGAGTTTTTGTTGGCGTCCTGCCAGAGTTCCGCGTCCAAGATATTCTGCACGAAATAGTCCTACTGCAGAGTCTGCTATGATTAATTTAATATTATTTTCTTTAATTACTGCTCCAGCTTCTTCTAGTATTAGAATTTGGTGTGAGCTGTTGTATGCTCGCGCTACAATGATTTTTTCAAGTACAGCTTCAGGATTCATGCCTTGAGCCTTTGCTATTGAGACAACTCTTTCTGGCCTAAATGTTCCTTCTGTGTCTATATACAAGACTCCCCCGTCTAGTCCGCCTTCTTCCTTTGTTTTTTGAACCATTACACACATTGTATGGCAGAACTGCGTTTTTCCACAGCCAAACTCGCCATAAACCTCAGTTAGCGCTTGTGTTTCTAGTCCTCCGTCAAGTAATAGATCAAGGCACTCTGTTCCAGTTGAGATTTTGCCTATCTCTTGTCTTCTTTTATAAATTTCAGTAGCGGTAACAAACTCTTGCGCAATTAATCCCTGCTCTATTAGCTGCATTCTGGATTTGTTTACTATTTTTTCTGCAGTCTCCCTATCCATGCCAGTAAGTTCTGCAATCTCTACTGGGCCGCGAACTATTAGATCCATTATATTATGAACGCCTGCGTCTTCTAGCTTTTTAGTAGTAACAGGACCGACGCCTTCAAGGCTGTCTAATCGTAAATCTTCAACCATGTATAGTTCGATATAATGCCATTATTATCAACGTGTCTAATTCAAAAGGTAGCCACTAGAGCTAACACAAAATTAACTATTTTTGTAAAGTAGCGATCAAAGATTTTACACATATCAAATGAGATACAGATCCTATAGAGTTCTATGTATGACAACGGACTTTATTAGGAATCTTCCTTTATCATTGGTCCGAGTTTCTCTCAAATGCTATGAAAAAGGCTGTTCATTTTTTTAAACAAACAACAAGATATCACTATGTCAAACTAAATCCACTCAAGATGGCCCCAAAAATTCTATCACTCTTTGCGCTTTTTACATTAGCAACAATGACATTTTCTATGGCACAGGCCTCAAGTCCAACCCAAATTGCACTTGAAAGTTACGGCAATACCGAAATTGATCTGGCTTGGGATGAAAAGGACCAAATGATTCGCACGTGGACAGAGTTTTCTAATTTTGATCCAAGCGACGGCTCCTTTGCCATGCAAATTGTTCAAAAAGAAACTGGAAAGGTTGTTTCAGAATCTTCAATTAATGTAATGACTACGAGTCAAAGCTCGTCAGTTGACTTTAACAGCTTTGTACTGTACATGATAAAGCAAGACAAATTTCTGTAAATCTAGCAAGACCGATGAATGCAGATCATATAGTAAACTCCCCAATAGTTGATCCTTTTCAATAAGAATTAAGAATACAGAGGGGTTTTGGTTTTACCATTAGAAAATAAGTACCAATCAAGATGGCAATGGCAACAATGCGAAGCGGGATTTCATGTATAGTTAGAAATGATAAAGTTGTTGCAGTAGTTGTCCCAAAGGTAGAGAGTACAGTAAATCCAATTGGACCGCAAGCAGTACAGACTCCTGCCCCAGCACCTAAAACAGAACCTAAAAGCCCGGTTCCAATTTTGGTACTTGCGCCTACAGTTTTGATTCTGTATAATGCCATACTAATTACTAGAGCAATCAGTCCAGCTGTTATGATAATTAATCCAAAGCTTAGAGTGGAATCTTGGGGCAGATAAAATACAAAAAAGGGTTCAAAGAACAAAAGTTCTCTAGTGTGTAATAGAAGAACTAACATGCCAGAAAAAATTACTCCTGCAAGAATTAGGTAGAGGGGATTTGAAAAAACTAGTTTTAATGATTTTTTATGCAACTTTTCATCATATCCATTTCTTCTAGAGGAAATATTTTTTCAATTTAGAAACTTGCAAGATAGAAAAATTAATCATAAAAATTACCTCTGTTTTGCTCCAACGCCATCTTTCATATTTATCTTGAATACTTTTCCCTGAGATTCCTCTTGAGAGTCAACCTTAGGTGCCACATCTTTAACTTCAGTAATTGTAGGTATTTCATCAGGTACTTGAGAATTTATTTTTAATTCTACTAGTTCATTTTTTAATGCGCTCATTTCTTTTTTTAATGCATCAAGCTCTGCATTTGCATCATCTATTTTTTTTTGTGAATCAGCATTTGCAATAAATTCTTGTGACTCTTCTAATGTAGGAACTATTGGAACATCTTCTGGTATAGTTTGAGTGTTTTTTATTGATGAAGGGTCGATTAAAACCTCATCAGGCAATGACGCAATTCCAATAATGACAGATAATACTAGTACAGTTACACTTAACCCTATTACAGGGCGTTTTTTCATAATGATAAAACATATAATTTAACTTAGATACGAATTTGTTTAGTTTTTTTGAACAAACCATTCACAAACGCATAATTTTTTTAATTGTAAAGTGATTTTGCTAAAAAAGAACACCTGTCGTTACTGAACTAAGATTATATTTGAATTATGCCATTTTCTACCAAAAACTTGATTGCCTGCAGGAATTCATCATCTGAGATTAGTCCATCACTCCACCATTGTGCATTATTTCTAATCCAGTCTGGAATTGGTTCTTGTGCATCAAGTCCAACTGCTTCATAGATTGTATAGTCAGGATAGTTTCTATCAAACCAATCTTTGTAGGATGGCTCATTAGTATATCGCTCAATGTAATATGTTGGATCTTGCTGCGGGTCAACAAAGCTTGGGATTGGTTTTGGTTCAGGCAGATTTAGAATCACGATGATGTTATTTTCAATCAAGTATGCAATTCCTTGTAGAAAATCTGTGTCATCAATTTGATTTTCAGACCACCATGCAGCGTTGTTTCTTATCCACTCTGGAACCACTTGTTTTTGTGCAGACGTGGCATATGATATACTGCCACCTACTTTGAAGCTTACTTGCAATGGGCTGGATAAATGATTTTCAGATTTTATAAAAGGAGAATAGTCTGATGGGTTATTGTTATCAAGAACATTTTGTGGGAGAAAGGTCAGATACGCGTCAACCTGATAGGCTTTTTCAGAGTCAAATGCAAAAGAAATTGCAGGACTCAGGGTCTGACTAGGAGCAAGTCGTCCTGTAATCCACTTGACTTGTTTTTGTAAATTATCCGTAGTAACTACAAATGCAAAGTCCTGTTCTATGTTTTGATTGTTTTGAATATCAGCTGTAAATTGTACTTGTTGGCCAAGTTGTATGGAATTAAGACGAGTGCCCATAAAGTCTACTGGCCTAAGATTTGAAAATTCAATGTCTCCTGCAGCAAAGCTGCTAGGAAAATTCATTATACAGACGAGAAAAAATATTGCTATTAATGATATTTTGGTTTGCATCCTTCATTTTTTCTAGTATCCATATAAAAACACAAGGAAGAATTTGTCTAATTTTATGAAAAAATTTACCTACTGCGATCCATTTTGTAATATCTTAATTACAGATTGTGTAAAATTAAAACAAGTATCTAATTGAGGAATTTATCGTTTCTTTCGTCTCTGGCCTGGCTTGTTTTGTCCTGGGAATCTGTTTAAAACAAGTCTTTTTCTAAAGTTACTTTTGTTCTTTAGGCCAGAGCTTGTACCGATTTTTTTTCGTCCTTCTACCTTTGGTGTCTGGCCTCTTACCTTTCCTGCCTTTGTAAGCGAGCCGTGGGTTGCCATGATTAATCACTTTATAAAATTGAATTTATGCTTTTGTATTGCGTTTACCAGTACTTTACCTTAATTTTTTCAATGACTCGCTCGTGTTCTCCGCCTCTTTTTCTAGCATATCTTTCCATTGCTCCAAGTGGTACACCACCTAGTGACCTTGCTATGAGATTAAACATGCTCTTCATTACCGAGCCGTTTCTTGCAGTCTTTACCATGAACTTTTGAATTCCATACTTGAAGTTGTGCTGCCAAGTCTTGTACATGACACCTAGCTGAGCAGGATCCATTTCATTTCCAATATTGAAAAATTCAGATTTTTCCAGCAACCCAATTGGTACAAAGGTAAGTGGAGTTGCAGTAAACATTGCATCTGGTTGCTCTCGTTCTAGCTCACTGATTAGTCGTATGGTTTCCCAAGAGTCCTCTGGTGTTTCATCGTTGTCTAGTCCCATGATTAATGTAAATGCAGGAACCCAATAGTTTTCATTTAGTGTTTTTACTGACTCTTTTACTAGCCAGTGCCATTCTTCTGGCTTGTATGGGGCAAGTTTTCTGTCTGCATATTTTTCTATCAGTCTACGGCTGCCTGTCTCAAATCCACACTGAACACCAATAAAGTTTCCAGGTCCCGCCCTCATTATTTTTGATAGCTGTGGAAGCAGCTTTTCATCAGCAATTGCTCCTGCTAGTGTGCCATGTGTAGGATTTGTGTGCTCTACACCTGTAGACATTACTGCAGTGAATAGCTCAACTAGTGCCTCGCGGTTTGGCTCCATTTGTTTTGTAGTTCGTGGATCCATTCCATAAACAAAAATATCATCACTGTGAATCCATGCAGACTTTTCTCCACCTTTTTTCAAGTTTACCTCAATTTCCTTTTTGACCTTCTCAGGAGAATAGTATCGCAAGGATCGTAGCGTAACATCACAAAACTTGCATCCACGTCCACATCCGCGCATTACCTCAACCATTCCGTGCATGCTTGGCTCTACAATTTCTGGAATGTCATCAAGGTCTGGTCTGTCCCAGAAATTAACAAATCTTCCATGAATTGTTTTATCGCCACGCTTAAACTCCTTGATGTTTACCTTAAAGTCACTTCTTTTTCTAAAGGGATCCATGTTATCAAAGTCCCCATTAATTAAATAATTAAAAAATCGTCCAGCATGACCGTCTATTTCTGGTGCAATGCCGCCAAGTTCTCCTTCTAAAACTGCATACAAGCCATACTCTTCAATTTTTGCAGGATCATAGTTGTATTGCCATGTTCCTGATGCTCCTGCAATTACCTTTGCGTTGCTGTGATTTTTTTTCTTTGCAGCATTAATTCTTCGGTGAAGGTCTCTACAATAGTATTCATCATACGACATTTGCTTGCGTCCATAAGTAAATGTCATAGTAACTGGGCCCATGCCAAGTGGGTCCATCTCATATGTTCCAACAACTTGAGTTTCTGGACCAATGAATTTTTCAATGTGATCAGGATGAGCGACAACGACCTCGTTTCGCTTAAAGCCGTCACGCAACAAACCAGCTTCTACTTTTCTTAATCCATATGGAGCATAGTTTGCAACTCCATTTGTGTGAGATGTAGGATTGCAGATAAAGTCAAACAAAATCTTTGGTGTAACTTGCTGTCCTAGGATTTTATACCAAAAGTCGCTTTTTGGTCTGTCAGGATCAATGGCTGGCGCACAACCAAAAAATGTTGCAAGAGATATTCCACGATATGGAGACATTAGTGTACGGTCTGCGGTTAATACAATTTTTGGATGGCCCAATCTTTTACCCTAGACGAGATTACTTTTCTAATCGATTTTAAACCTTCTGGGTCTAGTCAAGGATGGTTTCAGAGACTAGTAGGCCTCTAAGATACCTGCCTTGTTTCTGTGCATGTGACCAAATTCACTTTTTGAGAGCAAGGTCTTTCCATCAAATATTGTTCCATCCTTGCACACTAGAAGGTCATTTACACAGCAGCTGCCACAAATTCCTACGCCACACTTCATCATTCGCTCAAGGCTGGCTTCTACAAACATGCCTTTGCTAGTTGCTATCAAAACTACCTTGGACATCATTAATTCTGGTCCACAGGTATACACTGCATCAAATTTTTCACTCAGGCAAAGCTTATCCATTATTTCAGTGACAAGCCCCTTTTGCCCATAGCTGCCGTCTTCTGTTACAACTATTACTTTGTGCGTGTTTTTATCAAGCAGCCTATTTGCATAATCTTCAAAGAATACCTCGCCTTTTGTTTTTGCCCCTATGATTAGAGTAACATCATCAGTGTGTGTAAAAAATGTCAATAGTCGCATTAGTGGAACAAGACCTGTTCCACCACCAACTAGCAATAGCTTGCCTTTTTTTACAGTAAATGAATTGCCATATGGACCACGTACACCAATTAGATCTCCAACTTTAAGATTGTATAATGCAGTAGAAGATTGGCCATATTTTCGTATAGTAAATGCAGCCTTTCCTTTTTCTTGTGTAATCATAACACTCATTGGAAGCTCATTTACACCTGGAACCCAGACCAGTGCAAATTGTCCAGGCAAAACATTACACAGTACATCATCAGAAAAAGTTAGTGTCCTAACGGTAGGGGTTTCGTCTGTAACTTTTTCAATTTTACAAATTGTTTGGCAATTAGAATTTCTTTGCACGACCAACCATGTCCTCTATTTTGGAAAATCCCTTTTTTTCCATGTACTGGAGTATTCCCTTGTTAATGTCATCAAAAACTGAGATCCAATTGTCCCCAACTGCACTACCAATCTGAACTGCCGATGCTCCTGCAAGAATAAATTCCACTGCATCATCCCAGCTAGAGATTCCGCCACAACCAATTATTGGGATATCATATTGTGATGATATTTCATATACGCATCGCACCGCAACTGGTTTAATTGGAGTGCCAGACAGGCCGCCTATTTTGTTGCTAAGTATTGGTCGCTCTGTTTCTACATCTATTGCCATTGCACGCAATGTGTTAATTGCAGTAATTGCATCAATTCCTGCCTTACATGCAGCACCAACTGTATCTAGATAGTTAGTCGTACCAAGACCAACCTTTGCAATTACAGGAACATCAGTTTTTGATTTTACAGTTTTTACAATTTTTTTAACCAAGTCAGGGTCGTCCCCTACCTCTAGTCCAACCTTTGCTACGTGTGGGCATGACAGGTTTAGCTCAAAGGCTAGGACTGAAATGCCATCAAATTGTTTTATCATAAATTCAAAGTCTTTAGGTATTGAACCAACAAGTGATACAATGATTGGCACATCCTTGTTAGTTGAAATCATTTTTGCAAAGTTTGGAGCACCAGGGTTTGATAGACCAACTGCATTAATCCATCCTCCTCCCTTTACACCAAATATTGTCGGGTTTGGATATCCATCCCATGGCTCTTTGCTAAGTGATTTTGTAACAACAGCTCCTGCCCCTGCCTGATAAATTCGATTAAAAACATCTAGTGATATACCTAAAATTCCAGACGCTAAAATTGTCGGTCTTGCCAGCTTTATAGAGCCAATAGATGTCAAAAGGCTTGGATTCACTTTGATTCCTAGCAAACCGTTCTCATATAACAGTTAATTTCTATTTGGTACGTTTTTTAATGGCTCTTAGAGGATTATTTAATTATGTATTCTGTTATTCTAACGGAATTAGGTATTGCTGTATTTGAAAATCAAAGATGTCTAAAGACATTTCCTTTTTTAGAACCTGTTGAAGATTATATTTTTGTAAAAAAGGGAGAATCACGGCTAAGTGATTTGGCAAAATTCCTATCAAATATAGAAAAAGGAATCGAGGTAAATGATCATGCCCTACTTGCAATACTTAAGAAAAAATCAATCAACGCTCAGTTGATGAGTGAGGAAGATAGCGCCAAAATCCAGTCATCAAAACCAAAAATACTACAGGCTGCAGGGTTTGCAGAAGATGAAGATGATGCAATGGCAAGACTGCGAGAGTTTGCACTTGATCTATCATCATCCAAAGTTTCAGAGGTCTCCCAAAGTCCAGATCTACATATAATCCAGGCAATTAATTCACTAGATGAAACTGATAAAATAATCAATGCAATGAGCTCTCGATTACGAGAATGGTATGGATTGCATTTTCCCGAACTTGATAACATAATAGATAGCATAAACGGCTATTCGCAAATTGTTTTGGCAGGAAGGCGAGACGATTTATCAAAAACTATTTACGAGGATGCGGGATTTCCAGAATCAAAAGTTGAGATGCTTACTCTAGTCACTGATAAAAGTCGCGGGGGCGATATTTCAGATGCAAACCTTGCAATTGTTCAGACTCTGGCAAAACAAATTCTTGAGCTATTTGATCTAAGAAAGAGTCTAGAAGAACATGTTGAAACAGAAATGAAAAAGATAGCTCCAAATCTTTCTGTCATACTAGGTACTGCAGTTGGTGCAAGAATTCTTGCCCGTGCTGGGAGCCTCAAAAATCTTGCAGTAATGCCTGCAAGTACAATTCAGGTTTTAGGAGCAGAAAAAGCACTGTTTCGTTCACTAAAGACTGGAGCACAGCCTCCAAAGCATGGACTGTTGTTCCAACATGCACTAGTACATGCAGCACCACGTTGGCAGCGCGGAAAAATTGCAAGAGCTGTTGCAGGAAAGGCGGCCATTGCATCTCGTGTAGACTTTCATGGTGGTGGTCTTAATCAGGTGCTACTAGATAAGCTAAACATCAGGGTAGTTGAGATTGAAAAAAAATACGTAGATGCCCCACCTCCAAGGGAGATAAAGCCAGAGCCATTTAGAGACAGATTTAGATCAAAATTCAACAAGCCCAAGGGTAAAAAGCGAAAGAAGTTTGGAAGAAGATAAGAATTTTTTTTGGGTTAAAGTAGATGGGCAACAAAAACTGGCAACTGAGAATCTAGTTATTGGAAACCAGGTTTACCAAGAAAAACTTGTTACAAAAAAAGGCATAGAGTACAGGCTTTGGGATCCATTTAGGAGTAAGCTTGCAGCAGCAATTATGAACGGATTAGAAATTTTTCCATTTGAAGAAAAATCAAAGGTGCTTTACCTTGGAGTATCGACAGGAACTACTGTCAGCCATATATCTGATATTGTAGGACCGCAGGGAACAATTTTTGGAGTAGAGCACGCAAGCCGAGTGGCAAGAGACTTTTTAGACAGAGTAGCAAGTCACAGAAAAAATATTATTCCAATATTGCAAGATGCAAGACAGCCACAGCAATATTTTTCTGTGTACAGTAAGGTCGATATTGTTTATGTAGACATTGCACAGCCTGATCAAACAGATATAGCAATTAAAAATTGTAAAATGTTTCTAAAAGATGGAGGTTACATATTTTTAGTAATAAAAACTAGAAGCATTGATGTAACAAAGGCACCTAAAAAAATAATTGAAAATGAAATAAACAAATTAAGAGAAAATTTTGAGATTATTCAAGTAATTGATTTGATTCCATACGACAAGGATCATGCAATGGTTATTGCAAAGTATTTAGAAAAAAACTAGATCATTTTAGCATTGCCTTGTATGGTTTCCAGCTCTTACGAACAAAACTTGGCACTACTTTTCCATCAGAGATGTAATTAGCAACAAAATCAATTGTCTTTGAATCAGATGGGTAACCACTGCCCAAATCATGATGCACCTTACGCAGTTTTGCAAGTGCCCTATCTCGATTTACCTTGGCAAGTATTGATGCCGCAGAAACTATAACAAATCTACTATCGGCATGATGATATGACCTAATCTTACCACTTTTTGCCATTTTATCAATCTCATTACCATACCGAGTAGGATTGACATCACAAGAATCAACGTATGAAATATTTGGTTTGAGTTTTGAGATTACTTTAGCCATATATTTTGCCTCTAAGAAATTAAGCTGGTGTTTTTTAACACTGTTGTCTATTGCTTTGGGAGAAATTCTTGCAATGTAATAATTATCAGCGTATTTGATAATTTTTTCATACAGTCGCTCTCTTGCTGCAGGAGTAAGTTTCTTTGAATCACGAACCCCCATTGATGAGAGTTTTTTAATTTTAGAGGGCTTGAGTGAGACGCCAGCAATTACAAGAGGGCCCAAAAGAGAACCGCGTCCTGCATCATCTACCCCACAAATGAGCACGAGTGTCTGTGAAAATATGCAAGTATTAAACCATTTTAGTGAGAGGAGTAGATTAAAATCTAACTTTTAGTAATTAAATATCTTTTATCTTGGACTTTATTTTTTTAATAATTTCGTCAGGGATTTCTGACATTTTATGAGCCTTTTTAGCATGCTCGGATATCTTTTGGAACAGTTCTTTTTCATCTTTTGCAGTAGTAGACCAAGCACAGCCACTTACTACATCTCCACATGCAAACTTTTTTGCCATACAAATTAAACCACGCTTTAAGAATTTAACATTATCTGCATCAGAAGAATCATTTTAGTAGTGTCTTCTCTGTAGTGCAACAATTCCAGCTAACAGAATTAATACAAAACCAACAACGCCTACTCCTAGTGATATACCCAAGATCATAAATGAAGCAAAAAACAGTATCTTTCCAACTGTCTTTGGTTTTTTGACAAGAAAAGAAACTACTATAACAAAAATGCACAGAACACTTGCAGCTATTCCTGCTGCGATAAATAAATTGGTAAAGCCAGAAAGGTCTCGTCCTGTGTATGACTCTAAAGAGACAAGTATTCTTTGAATTGTATATACTGCAACCAATGAAGGAATTAGCGCAGCCAGCCCACCAAGTATGGCAAGGAGCTGGTAAAAGTTTACACCAAAATGAAAACGAAATGGAAATGAGCGTGAGCTAAACCTTGATGAAAATACTTCAGTATCAAAGTATTTTTGCTGAGGAATTCCACAAAAGGAGCAATAGTTTGAAGACTGTAATATAGTGTTTCCACACTTGGGACAATTAAAAGACGTTGTTTTTTCTAAATTATTTGTAGGCTGCTCATTTTTTTCAAAATTAACATCTATAAGAGATTCAACATACTCTATATCTGAATTGTATACCTTCTTTTTTTCAATAATAGAGTTTTTGATGTGGGTTAATCTGCTTACGTCTCCAATTCCGCTATTTATCAACAACTCTACTTTACCAAGTAATGATTTGATCTTCTTTCACCTATGAAATGTCTAGTTCCAACTTTCCATATTAAAGAATTTATCATAATTTATCTTACAAAATTAATAGCATGATTTTTCCACTTTCATATTATCCCATGTAACGATATGTTGATAGCAAGTCTTAATTGATTGGGCACGTACATTGGGATCCTGAGAGTATGACAAAGGTAGCCCCCCTTCCCCCCGCACCGGTTTTAATGACTTGTTTTGGCCACTGCGGGATAGGATTAGGAGCCGAGACTTATCGTAGATTATTGCTTGATGTTGGGGCAAATCCATTAAAGCCAACCCTGAAAAGCTCAAAGGAAGAGTCCAGAGTTTTAAAACGATATGGAAGTACCATACTCCGATTCGCTCCTTCCTATGGAGCCGGTGAGATTCCACTTATTCCAAGAGCCCTACTTGTGGATTTAGATCCAAGAGCTGCAAACCTGATACTTCAATCATATCCAGATCTTTTTGCATTGCGTGAAAAACATGTAATACATGGAGCTGGTGGTGCGGCAAGGAATTGGGCTGAAGGGAGAACAAGATTCACCCAAGAAATGAAATCAAAAGAGGAGATTCAAAAACATCTGACTGCTCTCTCACCAGAACCAGTGCGAGGATTTACAGTTCCTTTTGCCATGGGCGGTGGTACAGGTAGTTCGTTTGCAAGCTCATTTATTGAATTTGCAAAAAAAGATTCTAAAGAGCATGCCACAGTAGCTACTTTTGGATTGCTTCCAGAATTTGGATGGGATCCAGTAATTTTTGAGGCAGCTGCAATAAACATCGTCATGAATCTTGAATATCAGATAAAATACAGTGATTGTTCTATATTATTTTCAAACAAAACTCTAAGACAACTAGCACACCAACATGAAAAAAGATTACAAAAAATTCCATCCATAATTGATGACTTGCCTAAAGAACAGGAAGTTGGATGGAAAGATTACAAGGGAATGAATCTGATTGCAGCAAATGCAATTTCGATGTTTATTTCTTCATTTGCAAGGGAGACAGAATGGGACATGTCAAATTATAGAACGTGGTTAACTACAAAGAGACCAAAGTTTGCAATTCCATGGGTAGTACCTGTAATTGCAGAAGAAAGTCAATGGAATAAGGAATTGATGGGTGGAAAATTAAACACTATGGATGACGTAATAACTAGAATAGGAAAAAAAGAATCATCATTACTTTTTGACGTTGATGAAAATGAGATTAGAAACAATGGTGGCAAAAAGGATTCCTGCTGTGTTTTAGTAAAAATTAAGGGAGAGTTTGATATCAAAGAACGTGAAACGATTAAACGAATTATAAAAGATAAATTCAATATCGAAGAATCCAGAATGATTTTTGTAAAAATTCCAATTATGGATGGAGAACAGGCAAATGTCACCATCTTGATCAATACTAAAGCAATAGGACCAAAAATTCTTGAAATTGCAACAGAGGCAGAAGAATCATGGGATGGCTATAAAGAAGAATATGGAAGGTGGGGCCTATCAACAGAAGAATTCAAGCAAGGATTGATGGATGTAGTCCACCAATTTAGCTAAAGGGCTATTACGAAAATGGCCGATTTTAATTTTCTTGAGAAAATTGCAGTAAGAATAAAAGAAAATAGAGCAAAATTAGCTCAGTTGGAAGAATCTCTGGCATACGTTAACACAGAAATACACGAAATTCCTCTAAAGCGCAACACCGAATCAACTTTTGCAAAGATTATTGGAGTGGGATATGATGATAGAATAGATGAGCTTAAAAAATCAAAAGATAATCTTGAAAATCAAATAAAAAATTTAAGTGATGCAGTAACCTCTGACATGTCCTCATTTATTTCTGAAATTAGTTCACCAGATTTGGTTATTCCACTAGAACCAAATCCTAACCTGAAAGAGGGCAAAACAATTTACAAGTATCGCGATGGTGCAAAATTTAATAATATTTTTGATGTGTTAAGCGAATTACTAGGCCTAAGTGCACCACTTGTTGTAAAAGATGTCATGCTTTCTTCAACAGAGATAACAATTGCAACACGTGAAGAATTTGAAGCAAAACAAAAGTTTATCAGCGCCATGAATGAAATTCAAAAAACTCTACTGATCAAAAAAAGTCCTAAACTATAATCATCTAGTACAGATTAATCAAAAACTAAATGTTACTTTGATCAAATCCTAAAAAAATTCTAAAGGGTTTAAAATTTGGGAAATTAACTTTACTCTACAAAAATTGATTTTATTTTCAATTTTCTCTGTGAGTTTGAAAACATTCTTTGCAATAAACTGGTCTGTCATCTTTTGGCTTGAATGGTACTTCACATTCGTTTCCACAATCACCGCAAGTTGCTTTGAACATTTCTCGACGTCGGCTATCCCCTGAACCTCGACTAAACCTAGAGCCTCTATCATTTCTGCCAAACCTAGAACCACTACGTTCTTGTGGTCTGTGCTTTTGAAAACATTCTCTGCAATAGACTGGTTTGTCATCTTTTGGCTTGAATGGTACTTCACATTCGTTTCCACAGTCACCGCAAGTTGCTTTGAACATTTCTCGTTCTCTATCAAATGGCATATCTTACTAAAAAAATGAAAAATTATGCTTTTATTAAACTATTGTAAAATTATTTTTCTTGAACCTAAATAGATAAGAAATCTAATGAATTTTTAGTTACTAAATACCCGATTTGGAAGGAAAAATATATCATTTTAGTATGTATTTTTTAATGATTTTAAAGTGATTGATTTTTGCATTACAACATAAAATGGTCAAATTAATAAAACTCAAACGATACTGGAGAAAACATTTGCAGAACCATTATAGGTGAAATAATTTTAGAATTCTGATTGCAAACTAATGTAAAAGAAATTATTGAAATTACTGAGGGCACAACTAAGATTCTAGTTCCACGCGGGTCAATGGATGAAAAAGTTCCACCAAGGGATCCTGCTTTTTTCAATCCCATGGCAAAATTAAATAGAGATTTTTCAATTATTGCTTACTCTGCTTTTTGGAAAAATTTCCAAGGTCCAAAAATTTTTCTTGATGGTTTATCTGGACTTGGAGCTAGAGGGTTAAGAGTTACTAACGAAATAAAAAAAAACAGATAAAGTAATTTGTAATGATGTCAATCCAAGTGCAATAAAATTATGTGAAAAATCAGCGGCTATTAATAATTTACAAAATTTACAAACTTCAGAAAATGAGGTTTGCAAATTCTTTAATGCATATTCTACAAAAAATGAAAGAGGTTCAATTATAGACCTTGATCCCTTTGGCTCACCTACAAAATATCTGGATTGTGCAATAAGAGCTACAATGCATGGTGGGTTACTTTCAGCTACTGCAACTGATCTACAAGTTCTCCATGGATTATTCAATATGGCTTGTAAGCGAAGATATTCTGGAATTCCAGTAAAAACAAAATATGCAAATGAAATTGCATTAAGGTTAATTTTAGGATGTATTTGTCTAGTAGCATACAGGTTAGATATTCAAATTATTCCTCTTTTTGTAGATAATGCCATGCATTACTACAGAACATACGTTAAGATACTAAACCGATCAGCACAAGAAGATAGCATAGGTTACATATTACATTGTAAATTATGTGGGCATAGAAGTGTTGAAAAGACTCAAAGTTTTTCGTGTGAATTGTGTAATTCTAAAATTGACATAGCAGGTCCTTTATGGATTGGAAAACTTTTTGATAAAGAATTTGTAAAAACTATGCTAGAAGAAATTCCAAATTATACAGTAAGCAATCGTTGTGAAAAAACATTGCAAAAATGTCTATTAGAATCAGACATGCCTGGTACCTATTTTACCTTAGATGAAATTGCTGCAAAAATGAAGGTCGCTCCAATAGGACTAGAAAAGATAATAAAAAAACTAGAAATGGCAGGCTTTCTAGCTAGTCAAACATCGCTTAATCCAACTGGCTTTAGAACAAATTGTAAAATTAATCAAATTTGTGAATTATTTACAAATTAACCATGATAACCAAGACAAACACAGTATAATTCACTACTAGGTTTCCTGCTTGCTAGAGGTTTTGTCATCTTTACCTTTGTAAATTTTTTCTTAATGTACTGATAAAATTCTTGGGTATATTCTCCATCAAAAACCTTGAAAATTGCATTACCTTTGCTTGCTAGCACCTGCTCTAAAATTTTCGCTGCAGCATAATTCAATGAGATTTGTTTTGCATGATCAACTGACCAATTTCCTGTAACCTGTGGTGAAAGATCACAGATGACTGCATTAATTTTTTCCCCAAAATACGATTTTACTTCAGCTACAATGTCGTCATTTTCTACGTCTCCTCGAATAAGCTGAGCACGAGGGATGTCTTCCACATAGGATAGATCAACTCCCATAACCTTGCCTTTGTTTCCAACTAGCTTTGCTGCAACTTGTGTCCATCCACCTGGAGCACATCCTAAATCAAGAACAGAAAATCCACTACCAATAACTCTATAGGATTTGTTAATCTGCTTTAGTTTATAGGAAGATCTACTTCTATAGCCTTCGTCATGTGCAAGTTTTCTATAATGATCTTTTCGTGCATCAATTAGTTTCATATCTATTTTTTTGATTTTGTAATTTCTACAAGTACCCAGTCTTCAATTAACTGACAGGTTAGTGGACTTATCTCTCCTTCCAAAGAACATTTCTGTTCCACAGGACATGTCAAACATGGTGCGTTTTCAATAGATT
>JBQTHA010000037.1:0-44861 GCA_052390375.1 Nitrosopumilaceae archaeon | reverse complement strand
TTGATGCAATTGCTAAAGCCTCTGCATGCATCTCATCATTTGCATACAAGACAGAAGTCATTACAATTTCTTTTTTTGGTGCGATACCTTGTGATTCTAATGAAAGAATTATTCTTTCTACTCCACCCGCTACTCCAGTTGCACCTAGATCATCTCGTCCAAATGCCTTCGGTAGAGTATCGTATCTACCTCCTCCAACTAGTGCGCCAAGGTCTGAACTAGTATCAAATGCTTCAAACACCATTCCAGAGTAATAGTCCAATCCTCGAACTATACCAAAGTTAATGCGGATGTTTTTGATGTCTCTGTCAGTAAGTGAGAGATATAGCTGTTTTAGCTCATCCCAGCCGTCTAGCGATGAGACATCAAAGTTGTTTTGGATTTCTTCTGGCGTTCCTTTGATGGCTGAAAATGCTAGAATTTTTTTCATTTTTTCTTTATCAATACCCTTTTTATGATATTCATCTAGAATTTCGTCTGATCTTTTCTTTTGAACCTTATCCATTGCTCGAAATATTTCAGAGGTTATCTTGGTATCGTATGTTTGAAATAGGCTAGTTACGAAGGATTCGACTAGCTTTCTGTGAGATATATCGATAATTATGTTTTTGAGATGTAGTTTTTCAAAAAGCCTTGAAGTAAACTCGATTAATTCTGCGTCTGCTGCCAAGCTTGGTTTTCCAAAAATTTCTATGTTCCATTGATGGAAAAATCTGTATCTGCCTTTTTGAGGTTCATCATATCTATATACGCCTCCAAAGCTTGCTAACTTTGCAGGCAGCTTTAACGATTTTTGGGAAACTACGTATCTGGTTAACCCCATTGTAAAGTCAAATCTTAATCCGACTTCTCTATCGTGCTTGTCTTTGAAATAGTAGATATCGTCTTTGATGCCTGGTCCACTTTTAGTTTCTAAAGTTGAGAGTAGCTCAATTGGAGAAGGGTTCATGAAACGAAATCCGAATAGATTAGCAGTTTGGACGAAGTTTTCTCGGACATATTTGATTTTGAACATCTCTTCACCATCAAAGTCTTTCATTCCCCGTGGAAGATCCATTTCACTGTGTGATTACGATCTTGTGATTTAGGCTTTACGATATTTCCAATTCATTCTATCTATTAATACGAGAAACTTACTTCAGAATCTAAATTGAGCTTCAAGTTATTAGAACATGCCACAGATGCTTTCATTGAGATAACTGCTTCTGACCTAAAAGAGGCATTTACTCTAGCTGGAAATTCTGTAGTGGAAACTACTCTAGATAGAGATACTATTGAAGAGAAGGAAAAACGAACAATTGCAGTTACAGGAAAAGATCTAAGATATCTTTTGTTTAATTGGCTTGAAGAAGTAATTTTTCAGCTAATTACTGAGGGGTTTGCAATTCATAGATTCAAGATGGATATTGAGAAAAAATCAGAGTACGAGCTTATAGCTACTGCATATGGTGAACCAATAGATCTTCAAAAACATCATTTTAAGGTAGAAATTAAAGCACCAACATTTCATTTGATGGAAATTTCAGAAGGAAAAAAAGTGGTAATGCGGTTTCTATTGGATTTGTAATAATTTCAACATCCATTTCTTTTTGCCCAATCTTCATTCCCAAACTCACTGACCCCACAAAATTCCTCACTAATAGTTGCTTTTTTTGCATCCAAAATTGCAGCATTTAGCAACATATCATTACAATATACTGCAGCGATGGTTCTTCCAAAGCTGCCTTGCCTTTGTCCATCATCCTCATCTACAATAGCAATACTTCCAACAGGACAAAACTGTATAGTGAACTCTCGTGCATTAATTCCACCACTCTCATGTAGCTCAGGAGCTGAGCTTAGTGCTAATCTAATTGCATTACCTTCAACTTTAATTGTATCACCATCTGTAATTGCAGTAACTTTACCCATAAAGCATGCAGCAGTTCCCTGACATATTTCAGGCCTTACTTCAGAGTCTGATTTCAACAAAAACCCAATTAGAGCAGAACCACCCAGAAAAGATAAAACAACAATTGCAGTTAGAATGGATTTTTTCAAACTGTATTAAATAGAAAAGTCTTTGATAAAACTAATTTTAAATAAATCTAGAACGATCTAATCTAGATTATGTATTTCACAATTACTATTATGCCTATAACATTTCTAGAGGGTGAGAACACCATCTGCACGCCCGTTTGGTAGTGTTAAAATGACATTCCCACCCAATAAAACATAATAATTTTTACACATAGACTCATGCTTGATCAAAAAACACACACCAATCTCAAAAGCTGACTTGTAATTTCAATTACTTAGGTATTCAAATTGCGCATATTAAACATACATCCAGTTTTATTCTATTTTGAATATTACAAAAACAATGCAAATTAACGAAGATTTTTTTTCTGGATTAGATAATTTCCTAGAAGGCTTTATGGGAAAAGCTTCTAAGAAAAATGCTCAGAGTCAACAAAGCTCTACTTGGGGTTGGTCGGATCAGAAAAATTTCTCTCATGGATGGTTTGTAGGATTTTTACAAGGAGCATGTCATACTTATTTTATGCAAACTTTTGAGAGAGAGCCAGATGCTGAAGAAGAGGCTAAATTAATCGACGTTGTAAGAAAACAACGCTTTAAAATCAAAGAAATGATGGATAGAGAATTTGATTTAGCGATAATTGAAAAATAAACTATACTTCTAGACTTTACACACCTAAACTGTTTCGTAATAGTAATAACTTATGTAGAATGACGACGTATAGCATACTGGAAGCTAACATCCCCTGCAAGTCAGATACCTTGAAAAGGTCCTCGTGAATAACTACTCCAAAAAGTTTTTGTCTACCCGTTAGCTTCCAATTTAGCTAACTCAATTTAGCACACTACCAAACAATACAGAAAATTGTTTGCACCAGATAAGAACAGATATGCTAATTTATCATAAAAATCTTAATTTCTAGTTCTACGTATAAGAAATAATGAAAGAGGGTCTAGATTGAGCCATCAGTGTTATTATTGTGAACAAATTTATGATTCGAAAGAAAAACTATATGATCATCTAGAAGTTCATTCAAATGTTGTAGACAAAAAGAAAAAGAAATAGTTCAATTTTGCTAAATACTAGGATTTTTTTTCCGCATTAGATATATTGGACTGACTTTTGTAACATTCTGTAAGGGGCAACTTGCTAAAATTCGGAACGATAAACTCCCGTTCAAACGGCATTTGCCATTCTTCCCTTACAATTATAACAAATCATTTTTAGGTTAGATAGAATCAATTTCTAAAGTTTGTATACTATACCAGAATATTAGAATTAATGAGTACAAGTAATGAAAAGCAAGCAGAAAATGAATACAATTCTAGAATAGAAAATGTCGCATCTCTAATAATTAAAGACCAAATCTCGCTAGATGAGCAAAATCCACAAAAATTGAAAAAATACTATCAATATGTAAAAACTAACTTCAAAATGGAAGGCAAATCTGCAAAAGAATTTGTTAATGAAGCATTTTTGTATTTAAAATTAAAAAATGCACAAGATGCAGATCCTATCAAAGAAGGAGATCAGTTTGGAGCTGGCTTTAGTTAGAAGGAAATTCTGAATTTTTATTCAATCTATTGTCGTATGTTCAAATCAAACACCAATGATCTATTAGCATTATCTTATACACTGTAAACTGACTACCAATGAGACAATATAATGTTAAAGTAATTTGTAAGAATTGTCACCGAATTAACGTTTTTGAGATAATTAAAATGATCTCAGAAGATGAAGTAAGAAAAAATGCCAGATGTGAAACCTGTGGTATGAAGGGTGGTTTGGTTTATCTCAGCTCACTTGGCAGGAAATAGAAGATGCGTGATCTAGAGAGTATTACATCGCATTAGTCTTTTGATTCAACCTTTACAAAGTTTGTTATATTGCTAAATTCCTCTATAGTCGTATTGTTTTGAATTTTTTCAGTAACGTAATACGGATTTTCTTCGAGTTGTTCAAATCCAATCTTACTATCCTCAGTAGGTAATTGAGTTTCAATATTTGTAAAAAATCCTAGTGGGATTACAGCTACAAATAAAATTACACTAAATACTGCACTAATTGCCAAGGGAGCAACTAATTTTTTTGGAAAAGAATTAAATTTTTTCTTCTTTTTTGTATTATTAAATTCGTCATTGTCTGCTTGTGAAGCCAAGATTTCAACAATTTCTTTCATAGCTTCTTTATCTGAAAGTTGATTCTTATCCCATCTTAAGACAATACCAATTACATCATAAATAATTTGAAATGCCTTTATCTTAATATCCATTCTACCATTCCTTGAAAAATACTACAATTATTCTACATAACATGTTGTTTGTGAATTTTTACAACAGGTTTTGAAATTAGAAGACAGAAATAATCTAGATGATCAGCGATCAGAATCGATAAATCTCTCTTATTTAATAATCAATTTTCTCAATTCTAGCTTGAATTCCTCTTGCTTCTAAAAAGTGACCTAAAAAATTCTTCAGCTGTTCGGCAATTCTATATCCACCTGCACCTTCCATCATTCCTGACTTTTCAATTCGAGAAGACAGATCTGAGCTTAGTTGAATATTAAAAAAAGTCCATCCAGCCCTAGTAAATGGTTCACTAATTATGCATCCATTTTTTATGTTGCAAATACCTTCAAGCTCCATCATTGCTTTTTTTATGAGCTCAATTTCGTCTTTGTATTTCCTAGTACTTAGCTGAAATAATGGATGCATGGTTCAGGTGATTATTCTTAGATAATAACCTATTAAATAATCCTTGAATAACATTTTTGCACATGTCTGATGAAGAGCTGGAACAAATAAAACAAAAAAAGTTATTCGAGATGATTAAAAAACAACAAGAGTTTAATGATCAGAAAGAAATTGGTGTTGTTGATCTTGATTCAGCAAACTTTAATCAAATAGTAGCAAGTAAAACGCCAACCCTAGTGGATTTTTGGGCAGAGTGGTGTGGACCATGTAGGGTTATGCATCCTATTTTTACTAGAATGGCAAGAAAATTCAAAAAAATTAGATTTGCAAGGTTAAACATCGACCAAAACCAAGAGATTGCAACAAGACTAGGAATTCAATCCATTCCAATTTTTATCATGTTTAAAGATGGAAATCCTGTAGACAAGGTAGTTGGCGCAGTTGGTGAGCCAGGAATTAACCTGATTGCACAAAAATATTCTTGATATCTTAATATACGGATAATTATCGATTATAATTAAATGGAAACAGGTACCGTAAAGTGGTTCAACCGAACTAAGGGCTTTGGTTTTATCGAAAGAGAATCTGGCGACGATTTGTTTGTTCACAAATCAGACGTTGCTGATGGAACTCTTAACGAAGGAGACAAAGTCGAGTTTGAGGTAGGTCAAGGACAAAAAGGACCTAATGCTACTAACGTCAAAAAAGCAGATTAGGTAAGAAATATTTTATAATTTAAGAGCACAATTTTTGTTTACTTAAATTAGCCCCATTTTTTTATTACATTTCAATAAACTAGTGCCAACATAAAAAAGAAAATATCATTAGATTATTATTAGAAGATGATGACGAATTATTATTCTTGACTTCACAAAGAATCACGATAATGATTGACAGCGATGTTGCAAAAAAATTGAGAGTTATACAGGCAGATTTGTTAAAAAAATCAAACAAATCCGTTAGTTTCTCAAAGGTTTTGAATGATTGTCTTAAATACAGTATCACCAAGAAATGTTGTTAGAAAATTAATAATTTAATTTTAAATTAAAAGGAAATTTCTAGTAACCATAGATAGGATTTGTTACACGGATAATCTCAACTATTTCATTTAGTGTATGAAGTTCTTCAGAGCTTAGTTTATTTTTGAATTTGTTAAGATATTGTTTTGCGTCATCAGGTGGTGGAAGGGTATAGAAAACATCTTCTTCTTGTATTTGTCGTCCAATTGTAATATTTTGTACAGAACACGCAACTTCTTGTCCAGTCTTTGCCGTTTCTACAGTTTTATTCTCATGTTGAAGTTGGTGAATAACACCAATTTTCTTGCCTGTCTTATTCATAAAAGAAATTTTTTGACGTAACGTTCCTACATCTACTCTAATTCCAAAAACTGCAGGATTACTATTTCTAAAAATATATCCTTTAAGAAATGTAAACTTACTAATCGGTGTAAGTTCAGAAAACATCGAGTTTTCAATATCTGCACTGTCATCATCAACCCATTGAGTATATGTTTCAATTAAACTGTAGATAATTTTATCATCAAAAATCTTTACATGATAGTTATCAGATTCAGTTTGTGCTTCAGGGGTTATCTTAACATTAAATGCAAGAATAACTCCTAGGTGTCTATTGTTTTCCTTTACA
This sequence comes from Nitrosopumilaceae archaeon, assembly GCA_052390375.1. Taxonomy (GTDB): domain Archaea; phylum Thermoproteota; class Nitrososphaeria; order Nitrososphaerales; family Nitrosopumilaceae; genus CSP1-1. Next base: position 38,501 of record JBQTHA010000037.1, on the reverse strand, counting down.
GCCTTTGCCTCCATTATATCACGGCGAGTTACTTGTCCAATATCAGCAAGAGAAATTGGGATGTTTTGTCGTCTCAGCATTTCAGTTAGGGCTTCAAGCGAACCAATTGTATCACATTTTAGAATAATTCCCTTTGTTTCAGTCTTTATAAAAACGGATTTCATCTCAGATTCTATTAATTTTTTTAGATTCTTAGCTTCTTCATCATCATCAGTGGCATAGACAGTACTTCCTGGCAATACACCATCTAAGTCAGGCGACGCAATTTTTACTCCTGCAGCAGCATATACTTCGTTAATTGGTTTGAATTTGTCACGAGGATCTCGCATTTCGTCTAACGGTTTTGGTAATAACATGGCTTTTGGTTTTGTAATAACAACAGAATCTCTTTTTGCAATTATTATATTGTCTTCTTTTTTCAAATGCCCATCAATTAGTATTATGTTTGCAGTTGGTCCCAATCCAACCTCGTCATTGACCTCAAGAACAATGCCTCGAGTTGATTTTTCTTCCTGTGCTAGTCTTTTCTGGAGAAATTGTTGGGCCAATCCAACTAGAACTGCCAAAAGTTCTGGAATTCCTACTCCAGTTCTTGCGCTTACTGGTACAATTGAAATTTCTTTTTTAAAGTCCTGTACGCGGTAAAATGCTTCAGATTGATAACCAAGAACAGAAAGTGCAGCAACTACATTGTAGATTTTCTCATCAATAGATGTCTGTACAAATGTATCCTGTTCTTTGATAGCCATTGATATGAATGGAGTATCACTTTTTTTCCATCCAGAGACCATATCTGTCTTGTTTAGAGCAACAACAAAAGGCACTTTACGGCTCTCTAAAATTTTTAGACTTTCAGTAGTTTGAGGTTGAAATCCACGATTAGCATCCACTACTAGAATGGCAATGTCTGCTGCAGAACCACCACGTGCTCTAAGATTAGTAAAAATCTCGTGTCCTGGAGTATCAATTACAAGCAGCCCTGGTATAGTATGTTCTCCTTTGCTGAGTTTTTCGTACAAAGGTCCAGTCAATTTTTTGATTGTTTCAGTTGGAAGAAAACTTGCACCAATATGCTGAGTAATTCCTCCTGCTTCTCTTCCTTGAACTCCAGTTCCACGAATCTTATCTAAAATAGATGTTTTACCAGAATCTACATGACCTAATACTACCACAATTGGTTGTCTTATACGCAACCCAGCTCACTCGAATACTACCTTCACTTCCTTTTCAAAGCTTTCTGTGGAATCAGATGCGTGGACAATGTTGTCAGTTAGTCCAAGTCCGAAATCACCGCGGATTGAACCTGGTGCTGCCTCAAAAGACTTTGTAGAGCCAATCATGATTCTTGTTGTAGCAATAGCATTATTTCCCTCAATGACTGCTACAATTACTCTTCCTGATGTGATAAATGAAACAAGTTCATTAAAGAATGGTTTGGATCTATGATCAGAGTAAAATTTTTCTGCCTTCTCCTTTGTAAAAGTGTACATTTTTAATTTAATAATTTTAAATCCTTTTTTCTCAAAGCGAGAAACAACTTCACCGATTAATCCTCTACTAACAGCATCTGGCTTTATTATGAAAAGTGATTGTTCAGTCAATTTACTTCTTGACTTTTATTCCGCCTTTGACGTATTTTTTAGTCCACTTTAATTTTCTAGGATCACGCTTTAGCTCAAGCATGTTTTTTCTACATTTTGCTGAACAAAACCACAATACTGTTCCATCATTTTTTGCAAGCATTGTACCTGAACCCTTAGCTACAGGTCTATCACAAAAACTGCAAGGCTTTACTAAAAGACTCAATTTTCAAATCACCTAATTTTCTTTGCTTCTCGTTCTGTTTCTCTGAGAATTAAAATATCTGACATTCTTACTGAACCCTTTACGTTTCTTGTAAGAACTCGTCCTTGATCTTTTCCTTCCAAAACTTTTACTCGAACCTGAATAACTTCACCAGCAATTCCTGTCCTACCAACAATTTGAATAATTTCTGCTGGGATTAAGACTTCTTGTGGAACGCTCATTTATCTGACTTGCCACCCTTTACTTTTGCAATTGATTCAATTACTTGATCAACTATGTGTTGGGCGTCACCTGAATCTAAAATGGCTGCAGCAGCTGATGTAACATCTATACCAAGTGCTTTTCCTAGTTCTTGTTTGCTTGGAACAAATGCATAAGCAGCTCCTTGTTCGTCACAAATTATTGGAAGATGTGCAACTACTTCTGGTGGCTCAACGTCTTCAGCAATTACTATAAGTTTGCTAATACCACGCTCAATAGCCTTTGTAGCCTCATTAGTTCCTTTTCTTACTTTACCACTTTGAGAAGCCACTCTAAGTGCCTCTAAAATAGGATTTACGAGGTCCGGCGGTGTCTCAAATTTTACGTAGTAACCTTTAGCCATTCTCATCAACCACCCGATTCGTTTTAAAAGTGTTATCTGCCCAACATTGATTTTATCTTTTGTACATACTCTGCAATTAGATTATCAAGCTTTTCCTTGGAGCTAGCCTCTGCATAAACTCTAATGATTGGTTCTGTTCCACTAGGTCTTACCATAATCCAGTTTTGTATATTAAAAGTGATTTTAATGCCATCTGTGGTATCAGAATCTGGGTTTTCCTCTTTTAGTTTAGTAATAATCTTTTGTGCATCTTCCTTGGAACATGAAATTTTAGTTTTTGTAGTAAAAGAGGGTGGCAAAAGATCAACCATCTTTGACAGGGTGTTACCAGTTTTTGCAAGTAAGTCAAGTGCCAATGCCAAAGTCATACCACCATCTCTGACTTGGTTGTGTTTTCCATACATAAATCCCCCATTTTCTTCAAATCCAATGATTGCGTTTATTGGAACCATTTTCCTTGATACTTCAACACTTCCAACCTTTGTTCGAATCACAGTTGCATTTGAATTATCAGCAATTTTTTCTATACTAGAACCAGAGTTAAGACAAGTGACAACAGTAGATTTGGGATTTTTTTCTAAAATGTACTTTGAAAACAAAAGAGCCGACTGGTCACCAGTTAAGATTGTCCCATTATTGTCACAAAAAAGACTTCGATCACCATCACCATCAAATGCGATACCAAAATCAGATTCAGTTTTTTTTACGATATCAGAAAGTTCTGAAAGATTTTCAGGTGTAGGCTCTGAACCACGACCTGGAAATATGCCATCTATTCTTTCATTAATTAAAATAACTTGACATCCCAATTCCTCACAAAGTTTTGGTGCAGTAATTGCCTGTACTCCGTTTCCAAGATCTAACACTACCTTGAACTTTTTTTGTGTGATCTTAGATGAATCTACTTGAGACTTTATACCATTAAGATATACCTTAATTGCAGAATCCTCCTTTTGTGTAGATCCGAATTGGGATAAATTACTATTCCATTTCTTGTCAAAGTAAATCTCTTCGATAATTATCTCATCTTCTCTCGATATCTCCACTCCATCAGCTGCTACAGGCTTGATTCCATTGTAGAGTGGAGGATTATGTGATGCAGTAATCATGATTCCACCGGTATAACCAAGTGTTTTTGTTGCAAATTCAAGACAGGGAGTTGGAACAAGACCAGCATTTTTACAATCAAGTCCTGCATAGTTTAATGTAGAACAAATGATTTTAGCAATTAAAGGACTAGTGTCTCTACCATCATATCCAACAAGTATTGGACCTTCTTTGAAATATTTTGCAATACATAATGTAATATCATGAATGAATTCTAATGTGAAATCTTGTCCAAAGATTCCACGAATTCCATTTGTTCCAAATAATTTTGCCATACTATCATCTCTCAATAATAGATAAATTTGTGTTTAAAGGCAATGTGGGTGCGGGAGTTGCCAAGCCTGGTCAACGGCGCAGGGCTTAGGACCCTGTCTCTTAGGGGTTCGTGGGTTCGAATCCCACCTCCCGCATCAATTCTAAAAATTATAAGTACCACATTTCAACAACGTTCATGAAAAAGACAATAGTAGGAATTACAGTTGTTGGAAAGGATAGAGAAGGAATAGTTGCTGCATTTACCAACTTTGTGTTTCAAAAGAAAGGAAATGTTGAGAAGGTAAACCAAAACGTCATCAAAGGATTATTTGGAATGTATCTTGAGATATCATTTATCAAAAAAATTGATATTAAAAAATTTGAAATAGAGTTGCAAAAAGTTGCAAAAAAGCATAAAATGGATGTAAGTACGCATCATGAAATTGACTCAGAAAAAAATATTGCGATCTTTGTAACAAAGGAGTTTCATTGTCTTAAAGCATTACTTAATTCTAAAAGTGCGATTACAGGAAAAATTTCTGTCATCGTTGGAACAGAGAAGACTTTATCATTAATGGCAAAAAAAGCGAAGATTCCATTTGTGTTAGTAGATGAGAAAGAGCAGTCAAAGGCTGAATCAAAACTTATTGATGTCTGTAAAAAATATGATGTTGATCTAATTGTTTTGGCGCGTTATATGAAAATTCTAACGCCAAACTTTGTGTGGCGTTATCCAAACAGAATCATTAACATTCATCCATCACTGCTGCCTGCATTTCCTGGCGCATTGGCATACGCCCAAGCATATGAACGTGGAACCAAGATTGTAGGGGTTACTGCACACTATGTTACAGAGAATTTGGATCAAGGACCAATTATTTTCCAAGATTCCTTTAATGTAAACCCAGAAGATAGTCTTGAATCTATCAAAAAGAAGGGACAAAAACTGGAAGCTGATACTCTTCTTAGAGCCGTTAAGATGCATCTTACAAACAAATTAGAAGTACGTTGGAGAAAGGTTCACACAAAGTGAATTGAATGGTTGTTGTAAAAGATCAACTTGATCCAGACCTAAGAAAAATTATAAAAAAACAAAAAGCCGTAATAATTCCGGTAGGCTCTATTGAGCAACATGGTCCTCACTTACCAGTATCAACAGATTCTGATATTATTTATGAGGTAGCAAGGCGTGTATCAGAAAAATGCAACTTTTTGTTATTACCTACTATATCATATGGTGTTTCATTTGAACATGCACCTTTTTTCAATCTGAGTCTGAAACGACAAACCTTGGAACAGTTGTTAATTGATATCTGTCTTTCCCTTTCAAGCAATGATATAAACTCAATATTCATACTGAATGGGCATCATGGAAATCAAAAGGCAGTAGAAAATCTTAGCAAGAAAATCAATATACTATCAAAGAAAAAGATTAGAGTTTTTGTCTTTTCATATTGGCATTTTATGAAACACGAATTTGACCATGCAGGATTTGTTGAAACATCACTAATGCTTGCTATATCTAATAAAGTCAAAATGAAGCGTGCTAAGATAGGGTTGATTACAAAGAATTTGTCAAAAAAAGAAAAATCAAGATTAGTAAAACTGGCTTCAAAATCATTTCCATCTGCGACTAGGAATGGAATATGGGGGAACCCAACGAAATCAACTGCAAAAGATGGCAAGAAGTTTCTAGCAGAAATTGTACGTAATTTAACAAAAAAGAGTCAAACATGCCTTACAGATAAAAGTCGAAAGTTACACCATTGAAATTTTAATATAATCCCACAATACCAGATCTAATAAGTGAATTAAATGTCTGTAGACATGGCAGTAAAAGTACTGGATGAGAGTATCAACAAAATCGTATTGATAAAGCTAAAAGGCGGAAAGACGATTCGAGGTAATCTACTCGGTTTTGACCAACACATGAACCTGCTACTCGACCAGTCAGAAGAGATCCCTTCTGAAGGCGATTCAAAGAGTCTTGGAACCATAGTTGTGCGAGGAGACAATGTGGTAATGATTTCACCACCACCTTCATAGGAGTGATTTGATATGGTAAGAGGCACTACTTCAATGGGTAATTTTACTCGAAAGAAGGTTCACATCAGATGTAGAAGATGTGGAAAGAACTCATTTCATAGGCGTCACCACCAATGTGCTAGTTGTGGATTTCCCGACTCGAAACTAAGAAAATACTCTTGGATCAAATGGTACACATAGATACATGAATTTACTATTTTCAAAGTCCAAAGTCATAGCAATAGGGGCCAATTCTCACATTAAGAGCCAGTTAAATTCATTGAATATAGAAAGAGATATTCTAACTAAGACTATCTCAAGACTTTATCAACAAGATGTAGATTTATCAAAAATTCAGCGCGACAGACTACTAATAAGATACCAACACCAGTTAGGCATAGTTTTAGCTAAAATTGAGAAATTAGAAGCTGCAAACAAACATCCTGATTTGGGTCCTCTAGGAGATGGATTAATTACACTAATGGACCAAAAGCTATCACAGCTTGACAAGAGGTTATACGATCTCACATCAAAAATTAACGTAGCAAACATGCAGATAGAAGAAACAAAACCAAATATTGAAGAACCTATAAAGAAACCAAAAGAAGAAATCAAAAAGATTGAGGTTACGCCACAAATACAAAAAGAAACAGTAAAGGAGATTTCTCAAGTACCAGTACAACTAAAGTCAAGAGCATTTGAAATTACAACTCTAACAGAATTACCATCAAATGTATTAGAATTTCCGTTAATAGAACAAAAACCACGTGAGATACAAATGGAAATAATTCAGGAGCAGATTGAAAAACCTCAACCAAAAGCAGGTGAAAAAACTGAGATTCTACAAACAAGTTTAAGTTCTATTGATTTAGAAAGATCTGAAATAATGGAAGAGATTCCAAGATTGGAAACTCTTCCTGTTGTACCAGAACACAAACCAAAGCCCACGATAAAGCTTCCAGATGAGGAGAATATAGAAGACGATGATGAAGATGATCTTGACAGAATTAAAGGAGAGATAATGAAAACTCTCTCCAAACTTGAGCAGGCAGAGGTAGAGTAGTTGTCATTTGATGATGCCATTTCGGCATTGTCAACAGATGCATTAAAATTTGTTAAAGATGGATATGTTATTGGTTTGGGTAGTGGTAGGGCAGCAACTGCATTCGTCAAATCACTTGCAATATTATTACGTGAAAAAAATATCAAAGTTAGAGGGGTTCCTACTTCACTACAGATAAAAATAATTGCAGAAGAGGGTGGAATTCACTTAATTGAAGCAGATCAAGTGGAGAAGATTGATGTAGTTTTTGATGGAGCTGACCAGATTGATGAACAGAAAAATCTAATCAAAGGTGGAGGGGGGGCTCTTCTTAGAGAAAATATTCTCATTAACGCAGCAAAAAAAGTCGTTATTATGGCAGATAAATCAAAGTTTGTAAAATATTTAAACAGAACAGTACCTGTTGAAGTTCATCCACTTGCAAGAAATACGGTTGTAAAATCTATTCATACTCTTGGTGGAAAACCAAAAATACGTACAATAGAACGAGGATATCCTTTCATAACAGAAAATGGTAATGTAATTTTAGATTGTGATTTTGGAGTTATAAAAAATCCAAAATTGCTTGCACAAAAGGTTAAACTTATTCCAGGAGTTATGGAAGTAGGCATATTCACTAGAAAGCCTGACGTGATTTACAAGGCCAAAACAAACGGAAAGTTTGAGATAATAACTTAGTCAGATTATAATGCGACAAATGACGTGGGCTTCCTTACAACCATTTTTCCATATCCACGTTTTCCTATAACTTCAAAATTTTCTGCAACAACTGTTCCACGTACAATGGTCTTGACTGGCCAACCTTTGAGGTTCCATCCAGCATATACAATGTAGTCAGAAAATCCTTCAAATAGCTCACTTGTGACTTTTTTTTCTTTTTTCAAATCAATCATTGTGATATCTGCATCTGAATCTTTTTCTAGTGAACCCTTATTTGGATACATTCCAAAAATTTTAGCAGCGTTTGTACTTGTAATCTGTGTTAATTTTTCAAGTGTAATTCTATTCTTATTTACGCCCTCACTCAATAGTATAGGCAAAAGTGTTCCCATTCCAGGAAAACCTGCAAGGGCATCCCAAACATCATTTCCTCCCAGTTTTAGCTTCAGTTGGTTTGCAACATGATCAGTTCCAATTGTATTGATTTGTCCATCATGAATAGCATTCCAAACACTTTCTATATCCTTTGATGTCCTAATTGGAGGCATCACCTTTGCAAGATATCCATCTTGCTTTTCATAGGATAAAGTCATATAATGAGGACATGTTTCTACAAAGATCTTGGTACCATTTTTTTTCTCTTCTAGTATCTGATTTAGTGCATCAGCTGAACCAATATGAACAAAGTATAATGTACATCCGTATTCTCTTGCAAATTTAGAAATTGTTTTTATTGATTTGACTTCAGACTGAGTAGATCTACTTTGAGACCATGCTGCAAGACCATCTTCATTTTTTTCCTTGGCAGTTTTGATACCACATGCACACATCTCATAGTCTTCAGCGTGAACTAAAACTGGACATCTAAGGGATGCGGCATTTTGAACAACCTTCTGAATTATTTCAGAGGTTACCTCAACTTTAGCCTCACACAGAGAATTTGTACCAGGTTCCATATCCATGTAAACATGATCAACATCTCCACCTAGATTCATGTATATTTTGAATGAAGTTATCCATTTATCAAAACAAAATTTCATTTCATCAATCTGTTGATGATTAAAAATCGAAGCATGAATGGAATAATCAATATAATGACTTTGGGAGCTTGCAATAAGTTGTGGGATCAATGAATTTTTGTATGATCCTCCCAGTCTAAGCATTCTCATCATTGTGGTGATTCCACCAATTGCTGCTGCATGAGACTCTGTTCCAGCTGCTTTTTCTATTGAAGAATAAACACCATAATGTACGTGGGGATCAATGACACCTGGAATAGAGATCAATCCATTTCCATTTATTTTTTTATCACAAGATGGAATATCACTAGTAAAATCAACTATCTTTTCCTCATCTATGACGATGTTTTTGTTAACCATTCCTTGTGGAAGAATTACGTGTGAATCAACAATTACAGTATCATATGTCATCTATTTTTCTGAAAAGACATCTCTGGGTTTTATTCGTTGAGTAAATGAATAAAAACAGATTCTTTTGTGGTAAGGGAAGGGCCGGTGGTTTAGTGGTATAACGCCGCGTTCGCAACACGGATGTCGAGGGTTCAATTCCCTCCCGGTCCACCACCTAGAAACTATTATACATAAACCAAGAATATTGATTTTCATGAAGATTTTCAATGGAAAACAAGCTGCAGAAGACTATATGTCAAGTCATACACTTGCATTTTCTACTCCAGAGTTGACTCTGATGAGATTTTCATTTTGGTTAGGAGATATGGTTCCCGATCCAACTAAGAAAGAAAATAGTATACCAAGATTACTGACATTTGTTGAAGAAAAAGATTTTGAACCTGTTCAAATTATTGATGATGAAAAATATGAACCAACAGGTGCGGTGAGGGGTTCTGGGATGTATGGTAATACTGCGCCTCAAACCAGTTCTAATACAAAATTTTGTTCTGAATGTGGAGGTAAAATTGCTTCAGCAGCAAGATTTTGTACTGAATGTGGTGCAACCCAAGTATAATTTTTCTAAACTTTGTTTCCGCACTTTGTACAAAACTTTGCGTGTGGTCTAAGTTCTGTACCACAACCTGTACAATGCATTCCACTACCTGTAGATCGTAATATTAATGAAGGATCTGGAGTTGGAAGTGTACCAGGTTGACTAAAACCTTGTTGGGCTGAAATTACTGAAGGTGGTGCACCTACTGGATTTTGATTAGTTCCAACACGTGCAGCAGAGGGTTGCATTCCTATTCCACCCATCATTCCTGGAGAACCCATACCAGGCATTAATCCAGGTGAATGAGTTCCACCTAATGCTACACCCCCAGAAATTTTGTCAAATGCTTTTTTCATTTCAAAAATAACTTTGATTGAAAGAAACTCAAGTGCAGAATACGCAACAACATAATCACCTAGCTTCTGAAAAAATTGTTTATCAGTAAGTTTTCCATTTTTGTAAAGATTATTTGCATCAAGAAATGATTCATAGTATCCTTGCGACTGATCAAACAACGCATTTAATTTGTCTGTTAGAAGATTTAATGTATCTATTTCACCAAGCGACATGTGATTTTAATCTGACATTTCGAATATTAATTACTTTAGATTAAAAACGAAAAAACAGTATAAGTCTAGACTTTTTCTAGTGCTCTTTCAATCATATTTTTGTATGATTCTTTTGATGCAGCACCAACTTGCTGGGCAATAATCTGACCTTTACTGAAAATTGCTAGAGTAGGAATACTAAACACGTTGTATTTTGATGCTAGTTCATTGGCATGATCTACATTTACTTTGACAAAATCTACCTTGCCGTCGTATTCTTCTGATAGTTCTTCTACAACTGGACTGACCATTCTGCAGGGACCACACCATTCTGCCCAAAAGTCAACAAAAACTGGCATTGAAGATCTCATTACATCAGTTTCCCAACTCTTCGTGTCTGACACTTGCTTGACTGCCATTGTAAACATAATTCATCCAAACGTCCCTAAATATGTTCACACTATTTTGAAGCCAACTGAAAACTCAAATTGTTCTCAAAAAATTTAGGGTGTTTTCAAATTTGATGAATATATACTTAAATGACCTTTTAGGAAATCTCAGATATGAGCTTCGAATCAAGGACGAAGAAATTAAGGGGTTCTGGCGGTTATATTATGGCCTCAATCAATGACGATCTACAAAGAAAGGGGAACTTGGGAGGGCCAGATTTATTTTTGGCGCCAGTTGGCCGAATAGATTCAGAGAAAATTTCAAAATTTTATTGTAATACGTGTGAAAAAGACTATGAAGGAGCTCCTAGGATCCAATTTGAAAATCCAAATGAGGAGGTTGCAGAAAATCTAATTCTTGTAGAGAAGGGGCAGTACATTTGCACAACTTGTGGATCTACTTTAGCTGAATACAGAGAATTCAAAAAACCTAATGAGGCAATAGACACAGGTAATGCAAGACCAATGACTTCACGATATGATTCAATGACATCATCTTCTAAACCAATTCAACAATCATTTACATCACCTAGTCCAGCTGTTACAATTCCTGACTTTGATTCTCAGATGCTTCCAAGCTCTAATTTACAAGAAGATATTGTACGTCAATCTCAGCAAACTAATTCGTCTTTTAATGCAATCGCAGGAATGACAGTTTATGACGAGAAAGCCAAACGAATGGGAACAGTAAAACAAGTAGGTGTTGATGCAACTCAAAATGTAGTACTAATTATAACAAAAAATGATGGAAGTGAAGTAAGTGTAAAATGGAATCAAATTAAAAAAATCGGAGAGATAATTCTGCTAGGTGAAGGACAAACGGGAAATATTGGCACAGTACCGTCAGTCTTAAAATGTTCTAGCTGCGGTTTTGATAACAAGCCAGGCTCTAAATTCTGTCAGAGTTGTGGTTCTCAAGTATAGCAGGTAACAAACAAAGGTTTTCTGATGAAATCAAAGGATGGAACATAAAATGAAAAGCGGTATGGTTCCAAAGGGAATTCTCAAGGATATCATTATTGTTGTAATTGGTGTTCTAATAATATGGATGGGTCTTCGAGTAGTTTTTGGTACTGAAAATCCATTTTATGTTGTTTCAAGCGGAAGTATGATACCTGAGCTACAGGTATTTGATGTGCTAGTTGTACAAGGAAACGATCCATTTGAATCAGTAAAAATTGGCGATGTAATTGTCTTTGACCGGCCTGAAGGTCAAGATCGTGTAATTGTACATAGGGTTGCTGCAATACTCAATGAAGATCCTTATACTATTAGAACCAAAGGAGATGCAAACCCAGCTTCAATTCCTGGAACTGACTTTCCAATAACAGAAGAAGAGTACATTGGAAAGGTTGCATATGTAATACCACAAGTTGGATATGTAACTAGAGTCCTTACTCCTCCAATTAATTATATTATTATTGCTATAATTATTGCTGTTATGATTGGCAAACAATTAAGGAAAACTAAAAAGGAACATGAATTATCTGATTCATTTGATTTTGATTCAAAGAATAAAGACAATCAACTGCCTAAAGAGTTAGATGATTTTGATATTCCAGATGATAAGGAATACTCTAAAGATTTGAAAAAAACTGAGAGTTCAGAATCTGAATTATATAATGAAAAAATTTCAGAATCAAAGGATTATACTGATGTCCAATCAAAAAATAAAGACAATAAAAAATAAAATCTAAACTTTCTTCTAACTAAACCAATCACAGAATCATAAGATCATTTATAATTAGACAAATTTTAACGCATTTTATGGCCGCAATCGATAAAGCAGCTATTGCTTGGACTATTGCTATTGTTGCAGTAGGGGCAGGTATTGCATCTATAGGTGGTCAATTTCAATCACCTGTTGCTACAACAGTTCCTAATACTGCACCTCTGGTAATGGAAGAACCTAGCAAACCAGTAATGGAAGAACCTACTGGACCAATGACAGTTGAGGTATCAATACCCGCTGGAACATCAGTACCGGGTTGTGAAGAGACCAACAAGTGCTTCATTCCATCATCGGTATCCATCATGAAGGGTGATACTGTTGTTTGGTCAAATGATGACACTGCTGCACATACTGTTACAAGTGGAAGTCCTGCAAATGGACCAAGTGGAACGTTTGATAGTAGTTTGTTGATAGGTGGAAAATCCTTTGAGCATACGTTTGATTCATCAGGTTCAGTTGATTACTTCTGTATGGTTCACCCATGGATGACAGGAAGCGTTCAAGTTTCCTAATCTATTATTTTTTATTTTTTACCTAAGAAATTCAAATATAAGATAGATTTTTGATCTAGTCTTCTGAATTTAATCTGAATACTCTTTTAAAATATTCTGACGGTTCATTTATTTCTTCATTGTCATCTTTAACGCCAGCTAAGTTCTTTGCTAATTGTCTCTTGTAACCTAGTTGCATTTGACGAGCAATCTGAATTCTTTGTGCCTGCGGGGAACCTGCGCCGTGCATGGACTCTGTAAGATATCCTACAGCATTTCTTCCCATGGTCATGTTCTCAATTAATCGAAATATTCTCATTCTGTTTTCAACATCAACTCCTTTTCTTCCTACCAAATATTTTTTCAAAAGAGGACCTACTTCAGGATGTCTAAAGTCTTTTTCAGACGGCATAGTTACCACAAGTCCTCCAGCAATATCCTGTGCAAGTCTGCCTATTTCATATGGAAATCTGGTAACGTTATGCTTGCAAACTTGAGCTAACATGTCATCGTTAAGATACACTCCTGATTTCAGTTTATGTGCTTGATATGAAGATGCTATACCTGCTGCGAATATAGATTCGTTAAGATGAGTCATCTCGACTAATTTATCTTTTATATGAGAAACGTTTGGTATGCCATTGTAATCAGATATTGTTGACGCAGCACCAATTAATACATCACCTAGTCCGGTTTTACAAACATAGCTTCTTCTGTGATAACAAGTGAATCTTTCAATAAGCATTGATGCAAATTCGTATTCCCCGTCCATGAAGATTTTGTCCCATGGAATAAACACATTATCAAGAATTATCATTGCCTCCTGTCCTGCATATAGAGCATTTCCAGAATCTATATCACCATCCTCCATGCTTCTGGTGTCACACGACTGGCGACCATAAATGTAGGTTATACCGGGTGCATCTGCTGGGAATGCTCCCACTAAAGCATAGTCTTTGTCATTTTCTGTAAGTCTTAAGGTAGGCATTATTATTATCCAGTGAGAATTGATACAACCAGTTTGATGCGCTTTTGCACCAGTAACGTAAACTCCTTTGTCATCTCTTTTTACAACGTGAACAAACATATCGGGATCAACTTGTTCTGCAGGACCTTTACTCCTGTCCCCTTTAGGATCAGTCATTGCACCACCAATGACAAAGTTCTCATTTTGCATCATTTTTATAAAATCAAGCAATCTTTTATGATATTTTGTTCCATGTTTTTCATCTATTTCATATGTAGTAGAATGAAGTGAGTTTATTGCATCCATGCCAACGCAACGTTGAAAGCATGTTCCAGTGTTTTGTCCCATCTTTCTTTGCATCTTATTTTGGAAAACTAAATCTTGAGCACTTTCAGCAATGTGTAAGAAACGATTTACCCTTTTACCACTGATGGAAGATTGCACTGATGCAAGTTCTTCTTCTCTTACTGCTAAATCATACGTCTCAGCTACTGCATTAATTGAAGGACGAATTATTGGATGTTCTACAGGATCTTTTATCTCTTCACCAAATAGGAAAATTTTGAGTTTTCTTCCACGTAGACTATCAATGTATTCTTTGCCAGTTCTGATCGGCATACAAAAGGTTGCTCGAAGTTGTATAAATATTCAGATCATAGTAAAAATGATTTTTAGAATATAGATAGTCAGAGTCCTATTCTAACATCTAAAATCTTACAGCCTTTACCTTGTTCCATTACTAATACTGGATTCATGTCAAGCTCTTTGATTTCTTGAAAATCTGTCACAAGTTGTGAGAGTTTTTGTATGCACTCAGATAATTTAGCTTTGTCTGAGGGTTTTTCTCCTCTAACACCTTCTAGAATTTTTTTCATTTTAATTGAAGATATCATGTCATCAGCTTCTTTGTCAGTTACTGGTGCTAATTTGAAAGTTACATCCTTTAAGACTTCAACATAAATTCCTCCCATTCCAAGCATAATCACGGGTCCCATTCCAGGTTCAAGTTTTGATCCAATAATCATCTCCTTTCCTCCTTTGATCATTTCAACGATTAAAACTCCCTTAATCTCAGCTTTTTTGTTATACTTTTTGGCATTTGAAACGATTTCTTCAAAGGCAGATTTTACTTCGTTGTCATTTGTGAGATTAACTTTTACACCACCTGCATCAGATTTGTGAATTATTTGTGGGGATGCAATCTTCATTACCACTGGATAACCAATCTTCTTTGCAATTTTTACTGCATCATTTTCTGTTTTGACTAGAGTACTCTTTGGAAGTGGGAATCCGTATGCACGCAATACTTCTTGTCCTTCTTCTTCAAGAAGATTTGGTCTTCCATCTTTTTTGACTTTATCAATAATTTTCTTGGCTGCTGCTTTGTTAACTTTGAATTTGGAAATTTTTCCTGGAGGAGATGAAATCCATTTTGCAAATCTTAGCATAGCAGTTAATGTCCTTATGGCACCTTCTGCGTAGGTATAATATGGAATTCCTCCTTCGGCAAGAATTTTACGATTTGTAATGCCTTCATCAAGACCCATTAAACTCGCAAGCATAGTTTTTTTGTATTTTTTTGACATTGCTACTATAACTTCTGCAAGTTTATCATAATCTAATGTTCCTGATGGAGTACACATTGAGATAACAGAGCCAACATTTGGATGACCTAAAACATGGTTCAAAACATTACTGAACCGATTAAAATCTGCATCACCAACTATGTCAACAGGATTTCTTGAGCTTCCCCAAGGTGGAATTACTGCATCAATCTTTGATCGAATGTTATCTATTTTGGCCATTTTAATTCCATTTTTTGAGCATGCATCAGTTGAAATGATTGCAGGTCCCCCTGCATTTGATACAATTACAAGTTCCCCTTTTGTTGGAAGTGGCTGTTTTGAAAATGCAACTGCATAATCAAATAATTCTTCCATTGTATCTACCCGGATAGCTCCAGATTGTTTTAGTAGAGCATCATAGATTTCATCAGAACCCATAAGAGCACCAGTATGAGACATTGCAGCTTTTGCACCTTCTGGACTTCGACCAGATTTTAGAACTAGGACTGGTTTTTTTAATTTCCGTGTAATGTTTTTACAAACTTTAAGAAATTCCTGTCCATTACCCATGTCTTCAAGATACATAACAATAACTTTGGTCTGTTTATGATTCGCTAGCATATTGAGAACATCAATTTCGCTCATGACTGCCTTATTTCCCATACTTACCACAGCTGAAAAGCCAATGCCCTGTGCACTGGCATCTTCACAAAGTGCAGCACATATAGCCCCGCTTTGAGATACTAGAGCTATTTCACCAGACTTTGGTGTAATTTTTAGAAATGTAGAATTCATCATTGTTTTTGGATCAAGATTCATTACTCCAAGGCAATTAGGTCCTATGACTTGGATTTTGTATTTTTTTGCTATATCCTTGAGATGCTGCTCTAATTTTGCACCCTCTTCATCTACTTCTTTGAAACCAGCAGTGATTATAATTACACCCTTTACTTTTTTCTTACCACACTCTTCTAGAACAATTGGAACGATAGTATTTTTTGTAACAATTACTGCAAGATCAATGGGTCTTGGTACATCAAGAACAGATTTGTATGCTTTTTTGTAAAATACTGTGGGTCTGGTAGGACTGATAGGAAAAACTATACCTTTAAAACCGTTCATGATGTTTGAGGTAATGGTACGTCCAACACTACCTCTTTTATCAGATGCACCAATAATTGCAATAGATTTTGGAGAAAGGAAAACTGATTCTGTCATGTATAACGAACTTGGATCAGAATATTTTACATAATAAAGCTAACCATGACAAGGGCGATCTGCAATCTAGCTTCCAAGCATTTTACCAGCTAGATTTTCATTTCTTGGAATCCATTTAATTTTGAGATGAGAAAATTTAGAAATAATAGGCCATGCCTCTCTTGCTAGCTCTTTTAGTTGTTCGCTGTTTATGGCATATTCATGATTTAGTTGTGAAACAGTATTTTTTGAATCACTAAATATTGTAACTTCTTCATCAGAATCTACAAATTTTTTTAATGCTGCAATAATTGCCAAGTATTCTGCCTGATTATTTGTGATATTCGGTTTTTTTTCATAAAATGATTCTCCAGTTTCCTTTACAAAAAATCCATAACCAGAGGCTGAACCACCAGATCCATCTACGTATACGTTAATTGGCATCTTTGCATAACCCTCTATAGATAATGAAATTTTCCAATAAAGACTTTCTCAAAAATGTTAATTTGTTTAGGAAATAAGCCTTACTTGGACAAAGATAATTGAATTCGAAATACAAAGAACATCTGAAATTAAACAAAAATCTACTCATTGCAGCTGGTATAGATTTTATTATTTCGGCACTGGTAGCCCAAAAATTAACAAATCTTGAACCATATCTTAATACAACTGTTACACTTGTTGCTGACTTTATAACTTATTTTTCTGTTTTTATTTCACTCTTTTTATTTGATAATAGAAAAAAATACAGATCAATTTCAGATAAAACTAATTGGTCTTCTGTAAAATCTGATTTAAAAAAAATTCTATCTTCAGTAGGAATAGGAGAAGTTGTATATCTTACAAGTAGATGGTTTTTTCAATTCCATTTCCTAAATATTGGATTAGAAGCATATCAGGCCTCTGTCATAGCACAAATTATTGCCTTTGTATTATTTATGATTGTTACAAATATTTTCATAAAACTTACAAAACTTTACAAATAAAAATCATTGAAGAGATTTATTTAGAAAAATAAAACAATTATCTTCTTTTTTGACAAAACCCAAAGAAAAACTTAACTAAATAGAAAACTCAATAATTTTTTTGTATCTAACTCCAACTAAAAAAACTTCCAGTTGTTATAATATTGGATAAAATGCCAATACCAATTATAATGCTTATTGAGCCAACCAAATAACGAACAATCTTGTTTATTCGTTCAGAATAAAGTGTAAGGGAAAATGGCATTCCAATGACACTGCTTATCAACATCATTCCACCAATTGATCCTATCCCAAAAACTAGGACAAATGATAAAATAGTTTGTAGATCATGTAATGTTGATAGTCCCAAAACTACAAGACTACCACTTCCAGCTAAACCATGTATACAACCAATAATGTATGATTTGTGCCCATGATTATGGATCTTATCATGTACATGAGGGTGTGTATGAGTTACACCATCACCATGAGTGTGATTGTGAATATGTTTTTCTCCAACTAATTTTCTGTTACGATACGTGAAAAATCCAAGAGCCACTAGCATTATTCCTACTCCAAATTCAAAATTGGCTAACATTTCAATTGGAATATTCATTGAGAAAACAAAAATTAAACAACTTATTAGAACTAGTGAAGAGGTGTGTCCAGCTCCCCATAATGCACCTAGAATTGAACCTTTAATAGCTCCTGAGCTAATTTTCTGAAAAAATGATAAAGAATTTTTGTGGGATGATTTTGAATTTAGTGTCGCTACAGCAACAACATGATCAGGTTCAAAAGCATGCAAAAGACCTATCAAAAATCCACCAACAAGCACAAAAAAAGGAGTCGCCGTTAGAATTTGTTTGATTAGTTCGTCTAGCATAGTTTTGACCTTTAATTCAAGTAGATTTTAGAACATAATTCTCAATTCGGATTGGTGTGGTTAAAATAATAATCTTCATAGAATCATTATCAAGTGTAATCTCAAAAGATATTTTTCTCAATGTCTCAGGAACTCCTATCATTACTTGTTCTGGATTTAAGAGACAAGATATTTTTTTATGAATTTGTTCTATTGATTTATCATTGCGAAGTTCAGAAACGATAAACGCGGCATAAACAACAATAACTTCATTGATATTGATTTTAAGATTCTTGTTGAGTCTCTCTTTTATCATATTTACGGTGTTGGTAAAAATTTCTTCGTCTGATTTTGTAGAATAGTGAAAAATACTTGTAAAAGGAGAAACATCAGGTTCCCCTTGTACTGTTATCTTGATGTGGATCAATCTCGTTTTGGAATTTGTGCACGTGGACCTTTACTAAAGTGATATGTATTACCAGTTCCACGGTAATTATGTGGTCGTACTGGATCACCGTCTTGTAAACCTCTCTTTGTAAGTGACAAACCAGCTAATAATTCCACAATGAGTCTTTGTCCAAGTCCAGAGGTGATTCCTCCATTGTATGAACTACTGTCACTTACATCATAGGCAGGGGCTATTTCCACAAGATCCATTGCAAATCTATCAGGATCAAACGATTTTGATAATAATCTTACCATTCTCATTCCTTCTCTTGAGGTAAGTCCATTTGGTTCTGGCTCGCCTGTTCCTGGTGCATAAGAAGGATCAAAAGAGTCTATATCCCAACTAAGGTAAACTGCATCTGTTCCATCATTTGCTCTATCTGCAATCTCTTTTGCAATCGTGTCAATTCCTAATTCTTCAACATCTAGCATTGTAAACCATTGAAAATCTTGGTCTGACATCCATTTGTACAAATCACGTCCTGGCCAATATCCTCTTGGTCCTACTAAAGTATAATTTTTTCCTTTCAGACAGCCCATTTCCATTATTCTTCTAATATGTGCTCCATGATCATACTTGTAACCTGTAAGGCCTTGCGGCGCACAATCGGCATGAGTATCAAAATGAATCATTCCAATATTTTTATATTTTTTAGCAAATGCACGGACATTGGCGAAAGTAATTGAGTGATCTCCGCCTAACATGACAGGAATTCCTTCAGCATCAAGAACTTCCTTAACTTTTTTTGTCATTCTTTTGTGTGATTCGATTACATCTCCGGGTGAAACATGTACATCCCCATAATCAACAGTTCTAAAAGTCCCAAATGGATCTGCTCCTGTCTCAATATTAAATCTCTCATATGGGGGTGATGGAATAGTAGATGCTGCACGAATAGCACGTGGACCATAACGCGCACCAGGACGAATGGTGGTTCCAAAATCAAAAGGTTCACCGATGATAGCAACATCAGCTTTTGCATTAATTAATTCTTGATGTGATCTTATCCAAGGTAAATGTAAGAATGTGTTGATGCCAACAAATGGTGCAACATCAGCTCCATTATAATCATCACCATAAAATTCCATTCCCATTTTGTATCTACTATATTCTCAAAGTTGAATTATTAAACATTTTAAGTAAACTACGTATTTATTTTTTATTTTTATAAAATTAACATTGAGAAATAGAGATAAATCGATAATAATAATGCGTACATTACATTTTTCCTTATTCTTTTTTCATCACAAATAAATTTTTCTTAAAAGGATTACATTATGTTTAGAAGCCTATTACACCACACTTCAATTTTAAAACTAATTGATTGTTTTAGAAAAAAATTTTACAAAATTTTTATACCTGTTAAGTGACCTACAGAGATATGCCTAAAGTCAGTTCAAAAGAAGATATCGAAAGAGAATCTAAAAGAGTAATTTCTGCCCTATATGGAAATGTGAGCGATTTTAGAGTCAATGAAACCTTTGCAATGCCTGAAAAAGGACAAAGAGAAGCATGGGATGTTCAAGTTAATTTCATGCTCAATGATCTAAAATACACAGTTGATCTTGAAATCCAGGAAAAGGATGGTCAAGTCACTAATGCGAGATTATTAGATACAAAGACTCCTCTTTAATTTTTTTGTATATGCTTTAATAATTAAGAGGCACCCGAATTATATGAAGTATCCTGGTATTCTAAATCATGATATAGCTCGAGTTGGAATAGAAGAGTCTAGGAAATTAAATTTAATTGTAGGCGGAATGGTTACAGACGCAATTAAAACATCTCTTGGACCCCGTGGAATGGAAAAAATTTTTATTGATATTCTTGGCGAAGATACAATTACAAAACATGGTGGAGCATTTTTTAGGAAGATTGATGTTCACCATCCAGTTGCAAAAGCTATCATCGAGGGAGTAAATACTGTTGATACTCATGTGGGCGATGGAACAATATCTGCAGCAATTTTAATTGGGAAGTTACTTCAGAAATCACAAGAATTATTGAAAATGGGAATATCATCAACAATAATTTCTAAAGGTTATGAAAAAAGTTTAGAATTTGCATTAGACATCCTTGATAAAATTAAGAAGGAAGAAAGTATTACGAACAAAAAGATCATGCGTCAGCTGACCAGTTCATGTTCAGCAGGAAAATTAATGACAAGTTTAGTATCTGAGGAGATATCGATTACTGATCTGATTGTAGAGGCAGTTTGCAGTGTCACTAATTTCCAAAAAAAAGAGATAGATGTAGACGATATTAAAATTGAAGAAAAAACAGGAAATGCAAATAACATTCAATTGATCCGCGGAACAATAATTGATAAAACAATTGACAGTTCTGCTATGCCAAGAAGTATTGAAAATGCAAAAATTCTGCTACTAAACGAGCCTCTGGAAATAATGCGAACCAAAACAGATGACCAAATTGAAATAAATTCGCCTGAACAAATGGCACTTTTTTTGAATCAAGAAACTCTAGACATATGTTCAAAGATTAAAAAAATTGTTAATTCTGGAGCTAATGTAGTAATATCCAGAAAAGGAATTAATTCCATCGCACAGGAATATCTGGCAAAAGAAGGAATAATTTCTATTCGAAGAGTAAAAATCAATGATCTTTTGTGGCTTGAAAAATCTACTGGGGCAAAAATGTGTAAAAATTTGGAGGATATTTACAAGGATGAACTTGGTTTTGCAAAGAAAGTATATGAAAAAAATGTCGGAGGTGATAAAATGGTGTTTATAGAAGGTTGTAGTAATCCTAAATCTGTAACTATTTTATTAAGATGTAATTCTAAACGCTATCTTGATGAATTCCATAGGGATACGCTGAATATAATTTATGTCCTACGAAACTTTATTGAGAATTCGTTCATTGTTCGTGGTGGAGGTTCTACTGAAGCAATTATTGCTAATAAAATTACAGACTTAATTTCCACTGTTGAAGGACGAGAACAGATAGTGATTGAGAAATTTGCAGAAGCGATAGAAGAGATACCAGTAACCCTAGCAAGAAATGTAGGTATGGATCCAATAGATACATTAACACAATTGCGATCAAGATATGCAAATTGTCCAAAAGGTACACTCAAATGGTACGGAATAGATTCTGATAAAAGAAAGGTTTCAGAAATATTTCCAGATGATGTTATTGAACCACTAGTAGTAAAACAACAAATCATTAAAACCGCAGTCGAAGTAACTAATATGATAATTAGAGTCGATGATATATTCATGAAAGACGTTATTGATAATACTCATTGCCATATTGATGGCACAGTTCATGCTCATCATGATGGTGGAAAAGCCCATAACCACTTTGAACAAGAAGGACTGGAACAAAGACAAATGCATCATTATTACTAAAATTAAAAAGTCAAAAGAAAAGATACAGTAACATAAGGTTTAGATTTAAATCAATCTTAGAATTTTGCATGGATACTAAAAATAATAATTTGACAACCTATGATGATATTTTTAATTTTATTAATGAATACAAGCCTGATTGGGAGAGATTATTAGATGGAAATAAAGTCAAAATTAAAACTAACGAACATACAGTAAAATTTGAATTTCTTGAACAACTAAAGGAAAAATACAATTTCAGAATCACCGAAGTATCATTTTCGGATTATTATGGGATTGTATTTTCAATAGAAATTGAGGAAAAGAAATTAATTAAAACATGAGATAAAAATTATTTATCGATATGATCTTAGATAATTCAAAAAATTCTTGGTATTTTATTAACAAAGGAATTTCATTGATTAATTACAACGATTTGAACAAAGCATTATCAAGTTTTGATAAAGCACTACGTCTCGAATCTGATAATCTAGTAGCACAATTTCATAAAGGTACAACGTTATACAAACTTGAAAGAACCCTAGAATCCATAGAATGTTTTGATAAAGTAATCGAAAGCGATCCAAAAAATATAGATGCTCTTCTAAACAAGGGTCTTGCTTTAGACAAGGAAGGAAGAAATGAAGAGGCAATAAGGTGTTTTGATAAGATTCTTGAAATTGATTCAAAATACGCAGATGCTCTAACCTACAAAGGATCAAATCTTAGTCAACTAGGAAAACATGAAGAGGCAATATCTCTCTTTGATAAAGTTCTAGAGGTTAATCAAAAAAATTCTAATGCACTTTACAATAAAAGCATAGTTTTAGGAAGATTAGGGAAAAATAAAGATGCAGTATTTTATTTGGATAAAGCCTTAGAAGAGGATTCAAGAATATCTCAGGAACTTTATGTAGAAGGTGCAAAACTTGCAAAACAAAATAAACATGAAGATGCAATAAAATATTACACTAAAGCACTTGAAGTAAATCCTAAAAATCTTAATGCACTAGTGTCAAAAGGATGGACACTTGATTTTGCCGGTTTTTCAAATAAAGATGTCTTTGTTTTCCTAGATAAGGCTCTAGAAATTGATCCTAATTATGTAGAAGCATTAATGACAAAAGGACTCGTTCTTGATCGTACAGGATTATTCAAAAAAGCAATCGAATGTTTTGATAAAATTTTAGAAAAAGACCCAAAAAATGTTAGAGCCGCTTATAGCAAAGGAGTTGCCCTCTTTTCGTTAAAAAAATACGCAGAAGCTAGGTTTTACTGTCAAAACGCTATAGAATTAGAGCCTAAAAATGTAAAGGCGCTATGCACTATGGTTTGGGTGCTAGCACATATGAAAAAATACGAAGATGCTCTTCCGTATTGTGACGAGGCTATCAAAATCAATCCTAGTTATGTGTATGCACTAAGTTACAAAGGAAAATTGTTTCTTGAACTAGGAAGATATGATGAATCATTGAATTATTATAATAAAGCATTAGAAATTGAACCTCATAATCAAACCGCAATTTATCACAGAAGTAAAGTTCTAAGGCAAATTGAGAAAAACAAAAAGAGTTCATTCTTTAAAAAATTGAAAAAATAGTAAAATTTTTGGATGTAAACTTTTAAAATCTCTTAGTTTACTTGCCCATTGCAGTTCTGCTTGAATCATCGTCACCAGGAGCCTGGAAGTGTTTCAAATCTTCACCTATGACTATATCTTCTTCTGGAGGAACGTAATCATTGATACCGTGTCTTTGTTTGCCTGGATATTTCTTCTGCGTAGCAAGAGCCACTATTATAAAAAGTGCAAATGATATTGGTGGAGGAATCATTGTATCTAATCCTGCCCACTCTAGTGGAATGACAAAGAACATTACTAATCGTAGTGCAGAACCAACGATAAGGGATGTAACAGCAGCAGGCATGTTTGATTTTTTCCAAAACAAACCTAGCGTTAGTGGTGCAAATGCACCAGCAAATACAATATCAAATGCTAAGATCAAATAAATTCCTGGCTGCGGTAAGAAGTAACCAAGAGCTAGAGCAGCTACCATCATTGGGATAGTAGCCATTCTTGTAGTCAGGAGCAATTTTCTATCGTTCATAGAAGGTTTCTTAAGCCATCTTCGCAAGATGTCTCGTTGAATCAGATTTCTTGAAATTACGCTAGATATTGCAAGCAAGCCTCCATTTGCTGTTGACATTGCAGCTCCTAGTACACCCATAAGAAGGGCTGCCCCTATAGCAAATGGCATGTGATTAATAGCTAGATCAGGTAAAGCAGTGAATGGATCTTCGAGTCCAGGAAGATAGTATAACGCAACGATGCCTAGCATGCTCGTTGGAATAACTGTGAATAAAGTTAGGCCACCTCCCCAGAATGCACCTCTTTGTGCAGTTTTCGGATCTTTGGCTGCAAAAACTCTTTCCATAAAGTCTAGTGCTACAATATCGCCTAACGCCAATGCCATTATTCCAGCCCAATTAATCAAAGCACCATTTGCTATGTCTGTAAGACCAGAGAGATCCAAGTACCCAGGCGGTGCGGCTCCAAGAATGGTAGCGAAGTCAACTCCAGCATAGCCTCCTACAAAGAAGATTAATGCTGCCCAAAATGCTGCAATTGCAAGATAAATCTGAAAAATATCTGTATATGCAGATGAAAAAAGACCTCCTGCATATGTATAAACTAAAACAACTAGAGCTGCAGCAAGTATGCCCCAGAAAAAGTCAATACCAAAAACTGTCTGTAGAATAAAACCACTTGCAGCAAAATTTCCTGCTACTAGTACTGTAAAACTTATTATCAATAAAACACTTGAGATTCCTTCTGAGGCATTTCCATATCTTCTGTAGTAATAGTCAGGTAGAGTAAACATTGCTAAATTGTTTAGCCTTTTTGCATAAAACAAGCCTGTAAGAATTAAACATGCTCCAAGTCCAATAGGAATAACTGCTCCTGCCCAAAATCCAAATTGATAAACAAGGGCAGCATTTCCAAGTGAAGAATTACCGTCAATCGATTGAGCTGCAAGCATTGTTCCTACAAAGAATAAAGGCAAGCTCTTTCCTGCAACCATGTATCTTCTACTGCTTTTTTTAACTAGTCTATTGGTTAGTATTCCTACAGTAAGAGTAAGAGCCAAAAATCCTATAACGGCAATACCATAACCTTCTAGCCCCGCCATCCCTCGAGTTTTATAACATGTATTTATTTAAGCATTCGGTAAAATGTGTATTTTACGCCTTTGGTATAATAGGGAATACGTATAGTACGCTTTTCTGAAATTCTTAATAATTCAAAAAATAACTTTCGGTTATGGATATACAATATGCATTAGCAGTTATTGTAATTCTATTAGGGTTAGGATTGACTCAAATTGAAGGTGGAGAAAGTGGATTTGTCTTAGGAGCAGCTTGGGGAACAATTGGAATGGGATGTGTTTGGGTTGTTATTAGGGCTTACAAATCCTTCAAAAAACGCTCATAGATACTATTTTCAAGTATGGAAAATTATAAACATCTAAAATATTCTTGAATATTATGCCGGGGCAGGGATATTCTACTATAGGATTAAAACCAGTGATTTTAGAAAAATTGCATTATATTACAGATGAATATTTTCCTGGAATGTTTCTTCCAAGTACCCTAATTATCATGATGAACGAGATTAAGAGAGACTATTATAATGTAAATGCCCATAATTTGAAGCTAAATTTAGAAGGACGTTATAATTCGATTACTATTCGTTCAGATGTAAAAGAATGGCTTGAGGAAAACTATAATATTTTTAGAGAAGAGTATGAGAAAAAATATCGAATTAAGAGTTTTTCTCAGTTCTTAAGTTATTTTTTAGTGAATATGTTTCAGTCAAAAGCAGAAGCACAAAATCATATCATTAAATTGAAAGCTTCCGATTTTAAGTGGTTAATTAAAGAATACAAAAAACAACAAGAAATCCAAAAAAATAAAACTGATAATCAAACATTTGATCAATTTGCAGATTATTTTCTAAAAGAATTGTTAAACAGAGTTAATGAAGCAAAAAAAATTCTAACAGCATAATCTATTTTTTCGGAGAATTTCCAAACAGAATAGTTAGTGGATTATCGATCTAAAATAATTGGTATAACCTTGCTAATGATACTATTTTTGCAGGATCTACAGAGACTAGTTCGCCATTAACTTTTACTTTAAAAGTTTCAGGATCAATGTCAATTTTTGGAGTTAGATTATTGAAAACCATATCGTCTTTGCTAATTTTTCTACAGTTCTTTACTGGCAACAATTTCTTTTTTATATTTAGCTTTGTTGCTAAACCATTATCTATTGCAGCTTTTGACGTGAATGTAACAGATGTATTTTGTTTTGCAGTTCCCATTGCACCAAACATAGGACGGTAATAGACGGGCTCAGGTGTTGGAATAGATGCATTAGGATCTCCCATAAGCGAATATGCAATAAATCCACCTTTGATAATGAGTTTTGGTTTTATTCCAAAAAATTGTGGTGTCCATAAAACAATATCTGCAATCTTCCCAGTCTCTAAGGAACCAACATACTCTGAAATTCCATGAGTAATAGCAGGGTTAATGGTTAACTTGGCTAGATATCGCTTTACTCTAAGATTGTCATTTTCACCGTTTTCCTCTTCTAATCTGCCTACCATCTTTTTCATTTTATCAGCGGTTTGCCATGCTCTTGTAGTAACCTCGCCAACCCTTCCCATTGCTTGGCTATCAGAGGAATACATACTCAAAATTCCCTTATCATGGAATACATCTTCAGCAGCTATGGTTTCAGCCCTAATTCTTGATTCAGCAAAAGCCACATCCTCAGGAATTGATGAATTAAGATGGTGGCAAACCATCATCATATCCAAATGTTCATCAATTGTGTTAACGGTAAATGGTCTTGTTGGATTTGTAGATGATGGTAAGACATTTTTTTCCCCAGCTATTTTCATAATGTCAGGGGCATGTCCTCCTCCTGCTCCTTCAGTATGATATGTATGGATTGTTCTTCCCGCTATCGCATCTATTGTATCATCAACAAAACCACATTCGTTTAATGTATCAGTGTGAATTGCAACTTGAGTGTCTGTTTTGTCTGCAACTCGTAAAGCAGCGTCAATTGTTGCTGGAGTAGTTCCCCAATCTTCATGTAATTTTAGTCCAAGTGCACCTTCTTTAATTTGTTCCATCAAAGCTGGTTCTTGTGAATCATTTCCTTTTCCAAGAAATCCAAAATTCAAAGGTAATTCTTCGACTGCTTCAATCATTCTATGTATGTTCCATGGTCCAGGAGTACAGGAGGTAGCTTTGGTACCTT
Source organism: Nitrosopumilaceae archaeon (assembly GCA_052390375.1). Taxonomy (GTDB): domain Archaea; phylum Thermoproteota; class Nitrososphaeria; order Nitrososphaerales; family Nitrosopumilaceae; genus CSP1-1. Next base: position 11,108 of record JBQTHA010000037.1, on the reverse strand, counting down.
CTGCAGGTCCTGTACCACCTCCTATCATAGTTGTTGTTCCGTTACAAATTGCTTCCATGGCTTGTTGTGGAGAAACGAAATGAATGTGCGTATCAATTGTTCCAGGAGTACAAATACAGTGTTCTCCAGAAATTATTTCAGTATTTGATGAAATTACCATGTCAATGTCATCCATCACGTTTGGATTTCCAGCGTTGCCAACAGCAACAATTAATCCATCTTTAATACCAATGTCAGCTTTGATTATTCCCAAAATTGGATCTAAAACAATTGCATTAGTAATTACAAGATCAGGTGAATCTTTGCTTAATACACCACATGCTTGACCACATCCGTCTCGTGCACTTTTTCCACCACCAAATACAACTTCATCACCATATTTGAGTAGGTCTTTTTCAATTTCAATTATTAATTCAGTATCTGCAAGTCTAATTTTATCCCCAATTGTGGGGCCAAAAAGTGCTGCGTATCTTTTTCTAGGAATGATTAATGTCATTCAAGCACCTCGAAATCCTTTTTCTTTTGCTTTTTTCATCGCATCGTGTTTTTTAACCCCTAATTCGCCATTTACAAGGCCACTAAACCCAAAAACAATTTTTTTTCCACCATATTCTGTAATTTCTACCTCCCTAGAATCTCCAGGTTCAAATCGAATTGAAGTACCTGCAGGAATATTGAGATGAAAGCCATAAGCCTGTTCTCTTGGAAAATCTAACGCTTTGTTTACTTCGAAAAAGTGCGTATGAGACCCAACTTGAATTGGCCTATCCCCAGAATTACTTACTTTAATTTTTCTTGTTTCTCGATTTTTGTTAGCTATTATCGGATCATCTGCAAGAATGTATTCACCGGGTATCATTTTTACAACACTATCGGATCATGAATTGTTACAAGCTTTGTTCCATCATCAAAAGTAGCTTCGACTTGAACTGTATGTATTAATTCTGGCACACCAGGTAAAACATCATTTTTTGATAATACTTTTCTTCCCGAACTCATTAGCTCTGAAACAGTTTTTCCATCACGGGCTCCCTCAATCACAAAATCAGCTATTAATGCCATAGATTCAGGATAATTTAGTTTCAATCCTCGATCTTTTCTTCTACGTGCAATTTGAGCTGCTAAAAAAATGTACATCTTGTCAATTTCACGTGGAGTAAGCATCATTGTAATAATCTAAATAAAGTGGCAGAAGTAGCGACTAAAAAGTATTAACCTGATCGTGTTTATCTAATAACATGATAGCGATCTCATCTGTTATTGGCAACATTTTTCAAGATAAAGAATTAGCAGTTAAATTTGAGAAGCTACAAAAAACTATGGTGTGTGAAGTTTTAAGATTTACCCGATCAGAATTAGATAAAACAAGATTTCGAAAACAAACTGAAAAAGGAACTGACATAGGATGTATACTTGATTCAGAACATAAACTGCATAACGGAGATGTATTGTATTCAAATCCTGAGAAATTCATCGTAATTGAACAGATTCCTGAAAAAGTTATTTCAATTAAAATTAAGAAAATTAAGACAAATTCTGAGGAAATTCTAGTTAAATTAGGTCATATTATTGGCAATAGGCATAGACCCATTCAAATTGATGAAAATGGCCAAATATTCTTCCCTATACTTTCAGATTCAGAATTAGATACTTTCAGAAAATTGTTTTCAGAAATAATAGACTATTTAGAGATGAAAGTTGAGCAACGAATTTTCGAACCAAAATATGGAATGGATGTACATGAGCACGGATAAAGAATTTCAAATAATGCAACTTTCTGATTCATTTTTCCCGTCAGGAATGTTTAGTATGTCAGGTGGCTTAGAATCTCTATTCAAACACAATATTGTGACCAATAGGGATCAAATCTATGAATTCATAATTGAGCAAATTGAGTTTCAATTGATTCCTTGCGATTGTGGAATTCTTTCAATAACCATGGACGCAGTTAAAAATAATGATCTTTCTCAGACCTTGATTATTGACAACAAATTCTATTCAATGAAGCTTACAAAGAATGTAAGAAACTCTCTGGCAAGATCTGGTAAACAAGTTTTCAATTGTTTAATGCACATGGTTAATGATACAAATCATAAAAATCATTTCTTAGATCAGTTTAAAAATAAAATTGAAAAAAATGAAACTCCTTGTACCTATCCTGTTGCTATTGGGATTTATTCACAATGTTTAGGTATACCCTTACAAAGTGCGATGAAAATATTGCTATATTCTTTTTGTTCAAGTATAGTTAGTGCCGCAATTCGTTTAGGAATAATTCAACATTTAGACGCACAAAAAATTTTAGGATTGCTTGCAGAACCAGTTAATACTTTTGTAACAAATAAAATTAAAGAAAAAACTTCAACAGATATTTGGCAGCTAACTCCTTTCACCGAAATTCATCAAATGTGCCATGAACATAATGAATCTAAAATGTTTATTACTTGATTTGATTAGGGTTTGAAAAATGTGCTCAAATAAATTAAAAATTCCAAAGTTGGGGATTGGAGGACCAGTGGGATCTGGTAAAACTAAACTCATTGAAATGCTTGTCCCAATTTTAAAAAGAAAAAATATTAGATGTTGTATTATTTCTAACGACGTTATATCAAAAGAAGATGCACAACGTATGCAACGAACTCTTGCAACAGAATTAAAACTAATGCCAGAAGATATGATTATCGGGGTTGCTACTGGAGGGTGCCCTCATACTGCAATACGAGAAGATCCCTCAATGAATTTAGCAGTAATTGAAGAAATAGAGAAAAAAGATCCTACTTTAGATCTTATCATTATAGAGAGTGGAGGAGATAATATCATGACCACTTTTAGTCCAGCTCTTGCTGATTATTTCATCTACATAGTTGATGTCTCTGGCGGAGACAAATACCCTCGAAAAGGAGGTTTAGGAATAGAAAGTTGCGATCTCTTAGTAATTAACAAGATTGATCTTGCTCCTCATGTTGGAGCAGATCTAGACATTATGGAAAATGATGCGAAAAAAATCAGAAAAAATAAACCATTCCTTTTTGTAAATTGTAAAAATGGTAACGGAGTAGAAAAAATAGCAGAACAAGTTGTTAATGATTTGCTATTTGATAAAGAATATCTCAAGAATCAGATTGATCAAGTGATCAAAGAAGAGGTGAAGGCATAATTCAGATCAATAAAAAAAAGCAAAAACAAATTTTTGGGATGGAAGGGTTAGCTCAATTAGAGATAGAAGGAGGAAAAGATTGTAAAACTGTTATCAAAAATTTAATTGTTAAGCCTCCTTTATTGATTCAAAAAGCAATGTATCCTGATGCAAACAATCCAAGTACTGCACATATTTACATAATGTCATCTGCATGTGGAATACTTCAGGGAGATAGATTAAAGATTGACATTAAAGCATCACAAAAGTCTAATGGATATATAACAACTCAATCTGCAACAAAAATTTATAAAACTGAAAACCAGGCACCGTCTCAACTAATCAATATTTTAGTAGAAAAAGGAAGTTATCTAGAATTCATCCCAAAACAAATTATTCCTCATAAATCAGCTGAATTTTATCAAAAAGTAAATATCAAAATTGATCAAAGTTCAACATTAGTTTATTCTGAAAATATTTCTTGTGGGAGGATTGCTCATGGAGAAGAATTTGATTTTAATTCATTAATTTTTAGAACCAATGCGTTTAATGAAAAAAATGAAATTCTTTTTTCTGATGCAATGAATATAGAGCCTAAAAAAAGAAAAACTGTCTTTGAAAATCTTTATGGTAAAAAGAAAATTTTCTCTACCATCTATATTGTTTCAAAAATACTTGATAATGAGGATTTAGATAATGAGATTAATTCACTTCTTCAAAGTATTCAGATTACTGGAGGGGCATCCCAACTACCAAATAAAGCAGGTATTTTGATCAGAATGCTTTCAGACTCTATTGATGAGATTGAAAAAACGACTATTAAGATAACAAATATCATAAAATCGAAAAAATCAAGCATCATTGAAGTTACAAAATAACAGGATCCTAATCTGAATACTATAACAAAATACAAATAATTCTAATTTTAAAATATGATATAGTTTTATGATGGTTTAAATTTCTCAAAAATGATCCGTTTGAAAATATAATTGTGGGGAGTAATTATGGTTTTGGAGGATTAAATTTCTCGGATATTTGTTCTTCATCAGTTTCTTCTATTACTCCACCTTCTTGTTTAATTTCTTCTTCATCTTGTGAATCTTCTGAGCCTTCAAAACCAACATAGAAAATTAAATTGATGATTACAAAAACAACTAGAATTATTATTAATCTCGTTTTCTTAGATAATTTTTTTTTCTCAGGTGTAGAATTCGGCTTCATATTAAGATATTAGAATAACATCTATTATTCTTTACCTAATTTACTCTAAAGTTATCTTCAAAAGTATCAATACACCAACAAGCTCTGCAATAGTAACACCTAACATGTATGGAAACACTTCATGAGAAAATATCTGATCCATTGAAAAATATGCAAATGAGCCAATGATGTTATGCAAAAACAACATTCCTGCAAAAATAATCATTCCTAATGGAAGCTGTGCTTTTGTTTTGAAATACATTTTTCCAAAACACCACATTAAGATTCCAAGAACAATCATGTTAGCAATTGAGACACCTGATAAAATAGCACTAGTTGATTCCAATTAGATGAGAGCACCATCATTATGCTTATTTACTTTTTTCCAATTTTTGAATAAGTTCATTAAAAGTCTCCATATTTACTAACCAGGAATGTTTCTTCCCAGTTCACTAATAATTATGATGAATGAAACAAAAAGTGGGTTTTACAAAGTTGAACAATATAAGATCATTACTCATACATTTAGTTATTTTACTCTAGCAAGAAGTGCAGAGTAAAGAAATGGTAAGATTGTAGTTATTTCTGCGTGTATAGTAGTTTGTTTTGCATTCTGAGTAACCTTACCCCATGAGATTGCTTCTCTTACAAGAGCTCCACTCAAACTTCCGTCAAATTCCTGTGCGGTAGTAATGTATACAGCATAGTCAAGGCCATCTCGATATTGATTCCACCATAAGGTATGATGTTTTGATATTCCACCACCCAGCATAAGAGAGCCAGATTTTTTTGCTTTAAAAATAAGTGAGGATAATAAATCACTATCAGCTAATACATTAAGTTTGAAATCACTATGTTTTTGCGTAAATAGCCAGATTTGACTGCCTACTGCACCGTCTACTATTCCTGGTACTATTACTGGGATATTATTCTTGTATGCCCAATACAAGAATGAGCCCTCTCCAAGATTTTCGCCAATCATTCTTGTAATATCTGTTGTAGACATTTCCTTTCTACCAGATTTGTAAGCTGCCTCTAAGAACATCTGTATCTTTTCTTCAATTATTGGCCCGTAGCTTTCCATAGGAACAAGCACGTTACCCAATCTATGAATGTGTTTTTCTAAAAGTTCTGCATCATCTAGAGTAAATGATCCTTCCAGATAATTTGAAAAATATCTTGCTATATCATGATCTAGAGCACCGCAAGTAGTAATTACAACATCAAACATTTTGTTCTTAAGCATATCAGTAATTATTCCTCGAATGCCAGTAGATGTAATTGCTGCAACAAATGAGAGAAACTTTAGACAGTCTTTATCGTTTATCATTGTTGAGAGAATTTCAAGGCCATCTGCAAGATTCCTTGATTCAAAACCGCCTGATGTTGATAGCTGCTTAAAGATATTTTGAAGGTCGTCACCATTTTTTATTGAAATATCTTTTACAACTATGTGATCTTCCATCCTGTTCTAATTTGATTCGTAGTATAAATTTCTTGAAATTTTGTTTTTGCCCTAGAAAGATTTTATATACCTCTCAGGCTGCTCGATGTAATGCTCGACCTAGTTCCAAAAAAAATGTTCTTTACAAAAGGCAAAGGAGTACATCAAGATCAGCTTACAAGTTTTGAATATGCATTACGAGATGCTGGAATCCCAAACACGAATTTGGTGCTAGTTTCAAGTATACTCCCACCAGGTGCAGAAATAATTTCCCGTAAGGAAGGTTTGGAGCTTATACGTCCAGGTAGCGTTCAATTTGTAATCTATGCACGTCAACAATCCAATGAACCACACAGATTGATGGCTGCCTCAGTAGGATTAGCAGTACCAACTAGCAGGAAAAGGTGGGGATATCTATCTGAATATCACTCTTTTGGAGAAACCGAAAAAGAAGCTGGCGATTATGCCGAAGACATTGCAGCTCAGATGTTAGCCTCATCTCTAGGAATACCATTTGATGTAGACAAGAATTGGGATGAAAAAAGACACCAATGGAAAGTGTCTAAGCAGATATACAGAACTAGAAACATAACTCAGAGCGCCGTTGGGGATTTAAAAAAAAGATGGACTACTGTTTTTGCTGCCGCAGTCTTGATTCTCTGAATCAGTTCAAGAAACAATAAGAAACAGAATATTCTATGGTTGTTCTAGTTTCTTTTTGTTAAAATAAGTTTCAGATAGTTCTGTATAATATTGTCCTAATTTCTTGTACAATCGTTTTGGTTTTCGTGAGCTTTCCATGCTCAGCGCATACAAGCACAGAACTGGAAATGCTATAGTAGCATCTGCATAAACTACGATAACATCTTCATGAGAATCCTTTACCTTACCCCAACTCTTTCCTTCTTGGAGTGTAGCACCAGATAAACCTCCAGTATCTGGTCTAGCATCAGTAATCTGGATAATGTAATTTTGTCCTCCATGACCAAGACCTAAAATCTGATCTAATAATGGACCAGTCTGCTGTGCAGTGTTTTTGGGGACGCCGCCGCCTATCTCAATGATTCCTGCCTTTTTTGAATTGTATAAAATTGCGGCTTGTTCAATTATCTCTCTAACAAAGTCCAGTGCAAATGGCTTGTTAGCAAGTCTAAGGGGAGCTAGATCAAGTGCAAGTGAAGAATCTTTCAGTGTTGAAATGTAAAGTGGTACGTCATAATCATATGCAGAAACAACAAAACTCCTTTCTGGATGTTTTGAATGTTCTTTTGAATATTTTCCCATCCAGTTTGCAAATTCTGCAGTAGTAAATGGTTTTTCAAGGAAATTATTTTCAAACATTTTTTGCACAATCGTATCTTGTTTTTTCAGCGTTTCCTCACCTTTAATATAGACGTCTCTTATTCTGACAATGTCTTTCTGATACAGAATCATATCATCAACCTCAAAATGTCCTTGTTTTACAGGTAGATTCCATGCAAAATGATCTTCGTGGTACAGATTAGAGCCTGTAGATATTATCCAATCAACAAACCCTTTTTCTATAAGAGCTTTGAATAGGCCTCCAAACCCAACTGGTGTCATAGCACCAGCAATAGTAAGACAAATTGTTGCATCATCTTCAATCATCTTACGGTATAGTTTTGCAGCTTCTCCAAGTTGTCTTGCATTGTAACCTGAGCTTGCATAAATTTCTACAAGATCAGCAATTTTCATGTCAGGATTCACTTCTATGTGAGGGATATTTTTTCCATGAAAATGGTGATAGTCCATATCCCATAAACAAGATTCTACTAGATAATATATCTAATGCTGTTAATTATTTTGATAAAATTTTGTTAAACAAAGATTACAAAAAGTGAAGATTAGATCCACTAGTGTGAAATTCTAATCGAATTTTATTTCTTCTTGATGTATTGATGCATTACAGTGTGCACATCTTTCTGATGAAGTTTTAAAATATACCATGTGACATTGCGTACAGGCCCTTAGATCACTTAGTTTAACCATACCAATCTAACTTCAGACACTCATACAAAAATCTTATTTTATATTTTCGCATTATCAATAGTCTACTCTAACCGAATTGTATCAGTTCAACATTTCATTTAGGAAAAATCCTTCATAGATTATTTACTTTTTTCCAGTTTGTCAACAATCTCGTTGAATGATTCCATATTAGCCTCAAGGAAATTTGATATAAAATAAGTCACGCCATATTTTTCTCCTACCTTAGTAATGATGTTGTTTTTCTCAAGCACTCTAATGTGATGTTGGATTGCTTTATAGTCTAAACCTAATTCTTTTGCAAGTTGATTAGCATTAAGTGGATTTTTTTTAATTGTAGATACAAGTTTAAGTCGATTAAGCCCCCCTCGTGAACCTGCAAATAAAAACCAAAAAAGTCGTTTTGAATGGGGATCGTTTGCCATATGAAGATAATTTTTGTGTAATTAATCTCCTAAAATGTATTTCAAAATCAAGATATGCCAATTGTATTACTTAAGTGAGCGTACTCCATTAGGAAATAGTGCAAAAAGACCGTCTCTCAGAATGGTTTGTACCAAAATTTGGTACCAGAAATTTTAGACTGGGAATTGGGATTCTCTTTTTACCCTATACTGGCATGGTAGTAGCGTTTGCAGCGTGGGGTTCTTTTGTAGTTGATTACTCCTTAGAGAGACTTGGAGCAATTTGTTTACTTTATTTTTTAGCACTTGGAATATCAGCCCATTGTCTTGATGCTCTTGGCAGCAAAACAAAACCTTGGGGATTCTTATCAAAAAAGAAATTATGGATGATTTCTTTGATTACCTTATCTGGTGCAATAATTATTGGATTTAATTATGCATTTTTAGATTCTCTTCTTTTAATTCCAATTGGAATTGTTGAAATATTTTTTCTTGTTTCATACAATTTAGAATTATTTAATGGAAAATTTCATAACAATTCTTCTTTTGTACTTTCATGGGGAGTACTACCAGTTCTTGCCGGAACTATAATTCAAATTAATTCAATAACCTTAGAATCCTTTGCATTATCTGTGGTAGCTGGTATCTTGAGCTATATTTTGATCAAGACATCACGTAGCTACAAAAATCTTAAAAAACAATCAGCAGAGACATCTCTTATCTACAGAAAAGAAATTGTTCTAAAATTAATCAGCTCAGGCGTAATTTTAAGCACAATATTGTTCTTTTTGATAAGACATCTTTAATTGAATAAATTTTGTAATAATGTTATGGCAGTAATTTTGGATCCTCTGCTTCAAAGTATTTTAGATGCACCAGTAGGACAGGTTGAAAGTACTTTAAAAGAGGCCTTAGAATGTGATGTTCATCTTGATATTATAGAACAAAATCAAATATCTGGAACTAATTTTGTGAGAAAGGTAACAATTACTGCAGATGAATTACCAGTTATTCTTGCAATAGTTAATTTTGATTCAAAAATTCTTCCTAGTAATGTATCGTCTGAGCTTTTACGAAAAAGAGATGGAATTGGCACTATACTTACACGTAATCATATCAAATCTAACAGGAAAATTATTTCAGTCGATTATGACGATAAACGTGAAAAAGTTACTAGAAAATATCAAATCATTACAGATAATACGGTCTGGTTTGAGATAATTGAAGAAATAAGATTAGACTATATTACTTCCTGTAAGAATAGCTGAGCAACCCCATGTCATCTGTTGTCGTTCTACTTTCAAGCCATGATTTTTCATGATTCCTTCATATTCCCCAAGCCATCTAGTTGACTTAATTAATTTTGGAAGCTCGACAAAAACATCCCTCCAGTTTGGGATGAAATATCCTATTATATTTAACACAATAAAATAGAGATTCCATAAAATTCTAACTGTTTTATTTTCCGGATAGGTAAAATCATGTAGAATAATTTTTCCACCAGTGTTTAGATGCTTTATGCATACATCTATCAGAATTTCTGGATTACAGTATTTTGGAATATAAGATGAGGCTATACAGTCAAATTTTTCTTCTAGATTTAATTTTTCTGCATCTTGTTTTACAAATGAGACATTTTCTTTTGAAGCAAATCTCTTTTTTGCGATATCAAGATAGCTTTCGGTAATATCCACGCCAACTATTTTTGCATCTGGAAACTTTTCAGAAATTTTTTCAGTTAATATTCCTGTTCCGCATGCAAGATCTAATATTGAGTTACGTTGTGGAATTTTTTTAAGAATTTCTTTTTTCCAATATTTGTCCTTGGCAAAAGTTGTTTGGTTTACAATTTTATCATAAGTTAAAGCAGTTTTATCAAAGAATCTAGGAACTAGATTCTTAGTAGACTCACTCATAATTATTAGATGATTGAATTATCCTTTAAGGAGTTTTACGAGTAGAAACAAATCATGCATACTAAAACGATAAATTAGATTTGGTAGTAAAGAAACCTATGATGTTAAATTATGACTATCCAATGTATAGGCCTCCTTCTGAAGCTAAATCTCTAATATTCCAAGTAACTTTAGGATGCTCATTTAACCAGTGTTCTTTTTGTGATATGTATAGATCAAAAGAATATTCTGAAAGGCCATGGGAGGAAATTAAGATAGAAATTGACATGATGGCTAAACAGATGCCTGATACACCAAGAATTTTTCTTGCAGATGGTGATGCATTGAACCTTCAAACTGACTTTATGATAAAGATTGTAAACTATCTTTACAAGAAATTTCCTAATTTAGAACGAGTGTCATGTTATGCAATGCCAATGAATTTACTCAAAAAAACTCCTGAAGAATTAAGAAAAATGTATGAAGCTGGACTTAAAATGATGTACATAGGAATCGAGAGTGGTTCTGATATTGTGTTAAAAAAAGTAACAAAAGGAGCTACATCTCAGACAATCATTAGAGCTTGTCGTAAGGCAATAGATGCAGGTTTCGCTATTTCATGTATGGTTATACTTGGATTAGGTGGTAAGACCTACACTAAAGAACACATAAGAGGAACAGCGGAGGTATTAAGCGCGGTATCACCTCAATACTCTGCAGCACTTACCTTAATCATCGAACCTGGTGTGAAAGATGAATTCATGACAAAGTTTGGTGAACCATTTATTCCAATTTCAGATTCAGAAGCTCTAGATGAACTAGAAAATTTAGTTAGTAAAATTGAAACAAAGGAGGAGATTATTTTTAGAGCAAATCATGGTTCCAATGCATACACTATCAAAGGAACCTTTCCACAAGACAAGCAATCAATGTTAGAAAAGATTTCATGGATGAAACAACATCCAGAAGCTGTTAGACCCGAAGGTCTTCGTGGATTTTAGAAAAATTATTTTCATAATTGA
>JBQTHA010000036.1:0-47331 GCA_052390375.1 Nitrosopumilaceae archaeon | reverse complement strand
CAAGTTTAAAGTTTTAATTACAATAGCGGATTCGTTTTCTAAAACATTAGAAGATCCTATAGAATATAATGTAGGATTATCTATTCCACAAAGAAATTTCTATGATGTAAATGATCCCAATTTTGGATCTCAACAACTCAGCGTAGTTACGTATTACGATGAAATTGAAGAATTTCAATATGATCCTGCTACCAAATCAGTAACTTTTTCAATGCCGTTTGAATGGAGTAAAGAAAATGTAAATCAAACATCAATTGTACATGAGGAACTGACTCTACCAAAAACATTTGGAGATCTAATGATTCCGGCATTTTCTGTACAAGTCAATGGGCTTGAAGGTCCAGAAAGAGCAATTAACATTGATGATTTTTCAGAGGTTCAAAGAATTATTCACATAATTCTCAATCAAAATGATCTACTCGAATTGTATCAAAAACAGAAAGATGTCTCTAACAGAATGAATTTTTTATTAAAACCATTACGTGAAAACTTGCCATTAAGTACTGTTACAGGAAATGGCCAATTTAAAATTGTTTTAGATTGGGAACCAAAAGATGTTAGATCAGATTCAAAAGTGATATTTTAGTTTGATATTATGGAAGTCTTTTTGAAAGATAGACCTGTTTCAGTTAGCTACGATCTTTCCATTATTCATGATGGCAAGGTACTTTTTACTCAAAATGGAATTAGTACTGGTTCTAAGGAGGAACATAACAAAATAGAGTTTGTAATTCCAAAAAATGTCAAAGGAATAATTATAGTACAATTTGATAATTTAAATGGAAACAGTCTTGCTAGAGTAGGTTTACCGATTGTAGTAGATAGAGTAGAAACATCTTCTGAAATTATGATACCAGATTGGGTTAGAAATAATGCTGGATGGTGGTCAACAGATCAGATTGAAGATAATGACTTTGCATCAGGAATTGAATTCATGATAAAAGAAGGAATTATCACAGTTCCTTTAACAGGTAATGGTCAATCTTCAGAAAATTCAGTGATTCCTGATTGGGTTAGAAATAATGCTGGATGGTGGTCAGAACGACTAATTTCAGATAAAGAGTTTGCTAATGGTTTACAGTATCTTATTGCCAATGGAATAATTTCTGTCTAAAATTTTCTTAAACTAACCCTCAAAATTTAAGAGTCTCCCTATTCTCGATGAACTGTTGAAAAAATTTACTGTAATTGGTGGCAATGCCTCTGAAGAATTAGCAAAAAAAATAGCAAAAAAACTTAACGCTGTATATTTAAAATCTAATTTACGAATTTTCCCAGATGGAGAAGGAAAAATTACAATAAATGGCAAACCAAAGAAAGGAAAAATCATAATTGTTCAATCAACATATCCTCCTGTAGATTCTCATCTAATTCAGACATTATCACTTATTTCAAAAGCAAAACAATATTCTTCCAATGTAATAGCTGTAATCCCCTATTTTGGATATGCCAGACAAGATAGAGAATTTCTGCCTGGCGAAATAGTAACGATGGATGTTATTGCAAAATTATTCAAGGCTTTGGGGTTATCAAAAGTAATAGTAGTAGACATTCATAGTAAAATTGCGCTAGATCACTTTAAAATTCCTTCAGAAAATGTATCTGCAGTGCCTCAACTAGTTAACTATTTCAAGAAATTAAGATTGAAAGAACCTTTGGTTGTATCTCCAGATCTTGGAGGAGCTTTACGTGCCAAAGAATTTGCCAAACTATTTGGAACAAGTTATGTTGCCTTAAAAAAACAAAGAAACAGAAAAACAGGAAAAGTTCAGATAAAATCTTCTAATCTTAATGAGGTAAAGGGAAGAGATTTGATTATTGTTGATGATATGATTAGTACAGGAGGAAGTATTATCAAAGCAACAGAATTCCTTAAAAAACAAAAATGCAATAGAGTTTTCGTTGCTTGTACTCATGCTTTGCTAAGAGAAGATGCAGAAAAGAAAATAAAAAAATATGGTGTATCAAAAATTGTAAGTGCAAATACTATTCCAGGCAGTACTGCAGTAGTTGATGTTTCTAGTATAATTGCAAAAGCAATTGTATGAGGATGTTCTAAAGAGATTATGAAACTTGTATTTTTAGGTACGGCTGCAGCACAACCGACCCCAGAACGTGGATTAACATGTATTTGTTTAGAAAAAGAGGGAGAAATTTTGATGTTTGATGCAGGAGAAGGTGCACAAATTTCTTATCTAAAGTCTGGTTTAGGTTGGAACAAAAGGATGAAGATCTTTGTAACACATCTTCATGGCGATCACTGTATTGGCATTCTTGGGTTATTACAAACAATGACATTACAAAATAGAATAGAACCTATGGAAATCTATGGTCCTGATGGGATTGAAGAATTTATTGCCGCAAACATTAAGGTATTAAATTTTGGATTATCATTTCCTGTAATGATAACTACAGTAAGAGAAGGAACTGTAGTAAATGAAAAAACTTACACTATAAACTCTTGTGAAGCAGATCACTCTGTCACATCTTATTCCTATCTCTTTCAAGAAAAAGATAAACCGGGTAGATTTTTTCCTGATAAAGCAAAGGAGCTTGGAGTACCAGAAGGTGAGTTGTGGCATAAACTTCAAACAGGGCAAGACATTCAAGTTGGAGATAAAATTGTAAAATCGTATGATGTTCTAGGTGAAAAAAGACCAGGAAAAAAAATTGGAATATCTGGGGATACTAGACCAACAAAAAAACTTGAAGAGTTTTTCAAAGATTGCGATTATCTAAGTTTTGATTCAACTTTTTCTCATGAATTACAGGATAAAGCACTAGAGACACATCATTCTACAGCAAAAGAAGCTGCTGACCTAGCAAAGAAAGCAAATGTTTCTAATCTAATTTTAACTCATTTTTCGGCAAGGTATAATGATGAATCAGTTCTGTTAGAAGAAGCAAAAACCATTCATAACTCTGTGATAGCAGCAAAAGATCTTTTAGAAATTGAGATAAAATAGGAACGAAATTGTTTGAATCAATAGCTGAGATATTAATAGATGCAAAAAAAATTGTTTTTGTAACTGGTGCTGGAATTTCCCAAGAAAGTGGAATTCCAACTTTTCGTGGTAAAGATGGTTTGTGGAGAAAATATGATTCTATGCAGCTTGCAACAATTGATGCATTTTATAATAATCCTAAACTAATATGGGAATGGTATGAGGAAAGGAGAAAAAATATACTCAATGCAAAACCTAACCCAGGTCATTTTGCCATAGCAGAACTTGAAAAGTACAAAGAAGTTATTGTTCTTACTCAAAATATTGATGGTTTACATCAAAGGGCTGGAAGTACAAATGTCCTAGAACTTCATGGTAGTATAATCAGAATAAAGTGTACAGTTTGTGATTTTAAAGATGAGATTCCTGCCAGTTTTCAAAGTCTCCCTCCTAAATGTAGAAGATGTGACAACGTATTACGTCCTGATGTGGTCTGGTTTGGAGAATCTTTACCTCAAGATGTGTGGAATCAGGCTATAGTCGAAGCAAGTTCTTGTGATGTTATGATAATTGCTGGAACCTCACTTGTGGTATCACCGGCAAATACCCTACCAGTATATGCAAAACAAAACAATGCTATACTTGTAGAGGTTAATCCTGAGCAAACCCCAATGTATACAGAAATGGATCTTTCTTTAAGAATAACATCTGCAAAAGCTTTACCAAATCTTATGAAAATTTTTGAAAATTAATCTTGGATAAGTTTTACTAAACAAATTAATGTCGAAAAAAAGCTATTTACGATTAGAAATTAGCCATTCTATTACTGCCTGAATGTTTTTTGAATTCAGGACTATCTTAATTGGACCTAGAGGAGATTCTTCTGATTCGCTACAAAGTGCTATTGAATTTGCAAAGGCAGCTTGTTTGTTTAGATAAAACCAGCTTGATTCATCACTCATATTTTGATTTAGTTGACGACGATAAGCATTTTTGCTATGATGTGAATTAATTGCTTCATAGATCTTTTGTAAAGATTCAAGGCTTGTTGAAGTTACACGTAGTGATTCATTGGTAATCTTAACATCCACATCAACTAATATGTTGGTTAAAGCTTGCTCCACTTTTTTAGGATCCTCAGATGGATTAATGTAACAATAAGCATCAATCGTACATGACACATCAGGTATCTTCATTTACTTTTGCCAACCTTGAATTACTTTATAGGCGTATTCAATCAGTTCGTCAATAGTTAGATTATTGTTGGATATGCTTTCATCTGCTAATGCAATTGGTGTGCTAATACCTACACTAATTTCTCTAGTATCGCGTTCATTGAAGTTTTCCCGATTTTGTGGATCGTCTGATCGTCCTCTATCACTTAAAAAACTATAACGAGTATCAGTTGATGCATGAACAGAAAGAAGTTTTACAATACCAATTTTTCGTAAGATTTTAATTTCTTCATTTGATCTCACTCCATCAATTACAATAACATTTGAATCTGAATTTTTTATTTTGTCATGAATTAATTCAGCTATTGCTCCTGGACCATTTTTTTCTCGTAGCTCAAGCATTAATTTGCCCAAGTTCTGACCAGTTGGTTCAAGATTTCTTTTTTTAGCTTCTTCTCTTACGGCGTCACCCATATTGATAATTTCAAAACCTTTGGATTTCAAACCATTTGCAATAGTAGATTTTCCAGCACCTGGCATTCCAGTAAGACAAACAATAAGCTTAGACAAGTTCTATGAAACTTCTATAATCTTGTCTATGAAGCTACCGGAAATCATTATAAAGATAGGATCAAAAAACTTTTGATGCGAACTTTTGTGGCAATCGAAATTGATAACCAAGAGATATTGGATTCGATTAATAAGGTTCAATCCAAACTTAACATTAAAGCAAAACCAATATCAACTAAGAATATTCATTTTACATTATTTTTTCTTGGAGAGGTTTCTGATTCAGTATCAGAGAAAATTCAAGAATCTTTGGGGTCAATTGAATTCCATCCTTTTGAAGTTTGTATTAGAGGAGTAGGTGCATTTCCCAAACCAAGTTTTCCACGAATAGTTTGGGTAGGCACAGATAATGAGGGTAGAAAAAAGCTTACTGAACTTGCTTCAGTAGTGGAAGAAAGACTATCAAATCTGGGATTTCAAAAAGATAAACCCTTCAAACCTCATGCTACAATCTTTAGAGTTAAAAACAAGATTGGGAACATCTCAGATGAATTGAAAAAATTAGAGACATATTCATTTGGAATTCAGAAAGTATTTGAAATAAAATATAAGAAAAGTGTTCTAACCTCTGATGGACCAATATATTCAGATTTACAGGTGGTTAAAGCAAAACAATGAAACAAATCATAGAACAGGTAAGAAGGTTAGCTATTCCTTCTAAAAAATTACAACAAGATAAGACAAAAGTTGCAAAGCTTGCTTTTAATTTAGTAAGAAAACAAGTAACAAAATATTCTCAAATAACAGGTGTTGAATTTGGTGGATCATATGTAAAAGGTACATGGTTACCAAACAAAGCTGATGTTGATATTTTTATAAAATTTGAAAAGTCAACACCAGATAAGAAATTCGTTGAGATTTCCAAAAAAATTGGATTTGATTCTATGAAAAAATTCAAACCTTATGTAAGATATTCTGAACACCCGTATGTTGAAGCAACAATTAAAGGAACTAAGGTAAATGTCGTTCCATGTTATGATGTAAAAAAAGGACAGTGGCAAAGTGCTGCAGATAGATCTCCATTTCATACAAGATTCATGTTAGAATCATTAACAGGTCCAATGAAAGATGAAGTTAGACTTCTCAAAAGCTTTCTAAGCAACAACAAAATCTATGGCTCTGAGATTGCAAAACAGGGGATTAGTGGATATGTAACAGAAGTTCTAATATTACATTATGGAAGTTTCCAAGATGTCATAAAAGCTATTGCAAAGCTAAAGAAAAACCAGATAATAGGGAAACCAAAAAAATCGTTTGATACTTCAATAAT
Organism: Nitrosopumilaceae archaeon; assembly: GCA_052390375.1. Classification (GTDB taxonomy): domain Archaea; phylum Thermoproteota; class Nitrososphaeria; order Nitrososphaerales; family Nitrosopumilaceae; genus CSP1-1. The sequence continues at coordinate 41,371 of JBQTHA010000036.1, read as the reverse complement.
TATCATTGATCCAATTGACAGCAATAGAAACCTTGGTGCTGCAATTTCAAATGAAAATGTTGGAAAGTTTATCATTGCATCTAGAGCATTCCAGAAAAAACCTTCAATATCTTTTTTCAAATCACTACCAAGAGCAAAAATTTTCAAGAAAAATTTAGAAAATACTATTGCAGTCCAGTTTCACTATAAACCTAGGAGTCCTGATATAATATGGGGCCAGATTAAAAGAGCTGCAAGTTCATTAGTAGTACAAATGGAACTTGGGGGATTCCAAGTTTTAAGACATGCGGGAATAGTTGGTGAGAAAAATGAGGCCTATTTGCTCTTTCTAATACGGTCTTTAAAGATTGAAGAGAACTTCCTTAGAGAAGGACCTGATATCTTTTTTGAGGTAGAATCTGAGACATATATTACAAAAAATTCTAAAAATAATATGATGTGGATTGGTCCTAATAGAAAGATCTTATCATTACAAAAACGCCGACAAAATGATATTAGTTTATTTTTAAATGATTTATTGAAAAATCATCTTAACAAATCAGGAATACCAAAGGGATTGAAGGCAGATATCAAGAAAAGATTCAAGATCATTCCAGCTAAAAAAGTAGCAGGAAAATGCATTAAAGAGGCAGTTGCAGAACTTGTCTCAACTGATGCGACAATCCTTTCTTTCAATTAGTAAACTAGCTGAAAAACCATATGCAATAATCATCGGATACCCAAAGGCGACAAAAAGGCAAGTGGAATTAAGAATAGCTCAAATGAAGAAGCTTGGAATCAACAGTATTTCCTTTCAAGGTGATTTGAAATTAGGTTTGATTAACGTTTTGGGAAAAGGATATGTTGGAATTGTAGTATTAGCAAAAAAACAAAAGAAGAAAGTCGCAGTTAAGATACGTCGTACTGATTCACAAAGAAAAGAAATGCAAAGTGAAGCAAAATTACTAAAAATAGCAAACTCAGTAGGAGTGGGACCTCGTCTGATAGATAGCAGTAAAAATCTTATGATTATGGAATATTTAGATGGTAAAAAAATAGGAATGTGGATAAAAGAACTAAAAGGAAAAGGAAGTGTTTCTAAATTAAAATTCATAATAAGAAAGACTTTAGAAGATTGTTATAATCTTGATAGGATTGGATTAGATCATGGTGAATTAAGTAGTATAGCAAAACACGTTATCATAGGAAAATCGAAAACTACAATAATCGATTTTGAAAGCGCAAGTACAAAAAGAAGAGCTTCAAACGTCACTTCAGCAACACAGGGAATTTTCATAGGTTCAGGCATATCAAAATCTATTCGAAAAATCTACAAGATACCATCAAAGGATAAGATGATTGAAGTATTACGAAATTACAAACATAATCCAACTAGAGAAAGTTTTGATAAACTTCTAAAAGTGTTAAAATTGTAAAGTTATGATAGATAAAAAAGCCATTAAGTTTTTAAAAAAAGATCCAAAATTTGCAAAAATCATCATGCAGGTAGGAGATTATAATGTAAAGATAACAAAAAACCGCTATCAATCATTAGTAGAAGCAATAATTTCACAGCAATTATCTGGTTTTGCTGCAAATTCTATTATAAAAAAATTTAGGAAATTATACAAATCAAAATTTCCAAAACCAAGAGATGTAATCAAAACATCAGATTCAAGACTTCGTACAACAGGATTATCAAAAATGAAAATTGTATACATTAAAGAATTATCGAAAAAAATTGAATCAAAGGAGCTGAATATGAGAAAAATTTCTACCCAAAGTGATGAACAAGTAATTGAAGCTCTAACTGACGTGAAAGGAATTGGTAGATGGACAGCTGAAATGTTTTTAATTTTTTCGCTTGGTAGATTGGATATTTTACCAGTTGGGGATCTAGGACTAAAAAAAGGAATACAATCAATGTACTCTTTAAAGGAGCTGCCACAAAAAGAGCAAATTGAACAGTTAGCAGAATCTTGGAAACCCTATAGAACAGTTGCAACTTGGTATCTTTGGAAGAGTTTACAAAAATTTGATACAATTGGATAACTAGTAATGATATAATGGGACCGGCAGGATTTGAACCTGCGACCTCCAGCACCCCAGGCTGGCATCATAACCAAACTAGACGACGGCCCCTCATGTTTGAAGCAAATAGTGAAATTATTAAATCGTGGGATTAGATAATTATCTTAGTTGAAAATTTGTTCAATATGTCATAAAATTTCAGGAACTGAAGAGGATCACCTAGATTGTAAAGAAATGAGACGAGTTGAATTAGAAGCTGATGACGTTAAAGAAAAACTTCCAGAGAAACTAGACATGGCAAAAAACGCAGATAATCTAAATTCAGATATTAAAGCTGTGTTAAATCATTTGACAAGAGAAAAAGAAAAAAGATTAGAATAATATTTCTTGTTATTATCTTTCTTGAGTTGTTGGTCTTATTAGTACTTCATTGATGTTTACATGACTTGGTGCTTCAACTGCAAATAATATTGCATTAGCAATGTCTTCTGCATTTAGTGAATTCATTTTCTTAGAAGTTTCAACAAAACTTTGTAGTGATTCATCGGTTATAGTGTTAGTAAGTTCAGTTGATACTACTCCAGGTTCAATACAAGTCACTCTAATGTTTGATCGAGTACTAAATTCCTGCCTTAGTCCTTCACTAAATGCAGTTACAGCATGTTTAGTGGCACAGTAAACACTTCCAGAAGGAAAAACGATTCTGCCTGCAACCGATGAGATATTTATGATGTGCCCAGATTTTTTTGCATACATGTGTGGAATTACTGCAGCAGTACAATACAGTACACCTTTTATGTTAACATCAATCATTTGATCCCATTCATCAATCTTCAGATTTTTAACAAAACTAAGGGGCATTAACCCTGCATTATTAACTAAGATATCAACTCCTCCCCATTTTTTTATAGTTGCATCTACAAATGAATCACAATCTGATTTTTTAGTCACGTCTAATTTTTGAGAAAATACATCTCCACCATTTTGTCTAATTTTATTTTCAAGTTCTAATAGCTTATCAGTTCGTCGTGCCCCAATTGCTACTTTTGCACCTGACTTTGAAAGTGTTAAAGCAGTTGCATAGCCAATTCCACTGCTTGCGCCAGTTACAATGGCGACTTTATCTTTAATCATATCAAAAATCTACTCATAGAAACTCAAATTGAACATTGTAAAAATGTTTTCAAATAACTTATAATTTTTCATTTTATAAATAAATCCGGAAGATGATTTATTAGAACAATATCCTTAGCTAAGTAATGAAACCTGCAAATTGCGCTTATTGTGGTGATTTGCAAGATATGCCGTTCCAGTGTAACTATTGTAAAGATCCATTTTGTGCTGAGCATAGGTTACCTGAAGACCACAGATGTGTTAAATTAACTCAAATTAGAGCTAAAAAGTTTGGCCAAAGCGGAGTTGTTAGGGATGGGGGAAGAAATAAAGGAAGTTTTTTTAAAAGATTATTTAGGAAGTCTAAGAATTAGCTTTCTAGTAAATTGATTTCCCAGGATAAATTTTTGCTCTGCGAGCTTGATAGAATAATGCAATTGCTAATGCAGCTAAAACAATTGATGTTAACCAATGAGCTGTAATCAGAGTAACATAAGCAATTGCAAATCCAATTGAGACAAATCCTTGAATGGTTAATTTTATCCAAGATGAAATTTTAATTGCCCTGCTAATCATCTCGATTATGAAAAGGCCCCCTACAGGATAGATAGTCAATAATAGGAAATCGATTACATCTACATCAAGATGTGACATTTTTTCTCAACATATCTCTAAAACTAATCTAATTTCTACCTAGTCTTCCCAGCGAATTTTTGTTGCAATATTTTTCGATATTAATGCCTGAGCGTTTTCGTATGGAATAGTTGCTACATCTTCTGCTTTAAATGGACCATATTTGGTTAAATCTGCGCCTATCATCTGATCCATTTCCTTTAAAAATCGAACAACGGTTGACTTAGTCTTGTGTTTAGTTGCAACAGAATCGAGAAGCTTAGATTTTCCATTTAAAGTACTAGACAGAATAATATCTATTCTTTCATTTCTTTCTTCATTAGCATCAAGAATGAATTTTTCTTCGTCAAGTAAATTGGAATAATCAATCTTATTTGTTTTTGTAGCCTTTTCTAGTCTAATTTTCAAAAGTAATGATGTAAGATCTGTTATCATGTTAACTAGCGCATCTTTGACTTTTGCTTCTACTCCATCATATCCTTCACTCTTAAGCTTGCCAACAAAATCTGAAATTGAAATGTAAAGTTCTGTAGAAACTTCTTGTACAGTATCATTTTCAGTTTCACGTAACAAAATCGAATACAATGAATTGGCATCAATTTTTTTTGATTCTGACATTCTTTCACATCCAATAATCCTTAAATGACGGATCTTTTTTGTTAGCTTGAAGGTATAAAATTGCCATATAAAGTGATTGGTGGAAAGGCAACTCAGATCCGTTATTCAGCAGATGAAGTTTTTGCAAAGATAAAACACGATCAGATTAAGTTTATTGATTTGCAGTTTTCAAGTCTTACTGGAAAATTTCATCACACTACAATTTCTGCTGATACTTTTACCCATGATCAGATGGAAGATGGTCTTCCTAAGCTTGATGGATCATCAATTATTGGATTTACCAGTATAGATGATTCTGATCTAGTGTTAAAACCAGATCCAAGTTCCTATGCTACGATACCATGGATGGTTGATCATAAGACTGCACGTCTATTATGTGATGTTTATTGGGGTTTTGGGAGGGGAAGATTAGAACGAGATCCTAGAGGAATTGCACAAAGAGCAGAGGAATATCTCAAGACTCAAGGATTTGATTATAGCGCATGGGGTCCAGAAGTAGAGTTTTTTGTGTTTGATAAAATTCATTGGGATGTATTAACACCATACAAAGGTCAGTCTTATTCCATTGAATCAAAAGAAGCACCTTGGAGCCAAGATGGAACTGGTTATCCTATGGGGCTTCAAGAAGGATATTATCCAAGTACGCCTTCTGATACACTTGCACCATTTAGAAACGAATGTGTTGATGTACTGAATGAACATTTTGGAATTTTATGTGATAATCATCATCATGAAGTAGCAACTGCAGGCCAGTGCGAAATTGATATCAGATATGATTATTTGACAAATGCTGCAGACGCTACTCAGACATACAAATATGTTATTCGAAATATTGCGCAAAAATTTGGTAAGGTCGCAACTATGATGCCAAAACCAATTTCAATGGATGCTGGTTCAGGAATGCATACAAACGTGAGTCTTTGGAAAAATAATAATAACTTATTTTTTGACAAAGACGAAAAAGATGAACTTAGCCAGACTGGCCGATACTTTTGTGGTGGCATACTTAATCATGCAAGAGCTTTGGTTGCCATTTCCAATCCAACAACAAATTCATACCACAGACTTGTTCCAGGTTATGAAGCTCCAGCATATATCGCATGGAGTGGAAGCAATAGATCAGCCATTATTAGAGTTCCCCAGCATTTTAAAGGTGAAAAATATTCTCATCTAAAAAGATTAGAGTTTAGAGCACCAGATCCAGCATCAAATCCATATCTTGTTTTCTCGGCGGTCTTGGCAGCAGGGCTAGATGGGATAAAAAAGAAGACTGATCCAGGTGAACAAGTACGCGAAGATATTTTTAAAATGACAAAAACGGAACGCAAAGAGAGAGGGATTAATTTTTTACCAGCTAACTTAGGTGAGGCACTTGATTCGCTTGAAAGCGATAGAAAATTCCTTAATCCTATTTTTACAAATGATGTAATTGATAAAATAATTGAGTTAGAAAGAAGGGATCAACGAGAGATTTCGATTAGACCTCATCCTCATGAATTTTATCTGTATTTTGATGTATAGTAAAACTACACTCTACCAGTAAACTGTAGGATATATGCAAAGGAAATAGCTATTAATCCAAAACCTCCACCAAGGTATATTCCACGTTTATTTTCAGAAGTTGCAGCTTTATACACTAAAACTGCCCCTGCTAGTCCTACGAACAAGATTATGACTCCAAAAATTACTGGATCAAATGATGTTCCAGTGATAAGAGGGTGAAAGAAGCCTGAGAGTAATGCAAAAAAGAATATCAAATAAACATATTTTGCCCCGGTTAATGTTTTTGCAGTAATCTTACTCATTAAATTTTATAAAATTTGTTATAAAATAAACTTTTGAAAAATTTTGAAATGACTAATAAGCAAGAATAGTTACATCATTCCGCCCATATCAGGCATTCCACCCATACCACCCATTCCACCCATTCCACCCATTCCAGGCGGCATTCCCCCTTCAGCTCCAGGTGGTGGTCCGGCTGATTTAGTTGTAGCAATTACATCATCGATTCGTAATATCATACACGCAGCTTCGGCGGCAGCAGAAATTATCTGGTTCTTAACAGCTAAAGGCTCTATTATATCACTTGATTTCATATTTCCCACATGCCCTTTCATTACATCAATACCAGTCCATTTTTCACCTTTACTTTGTTTTGAGCGAAGTGTAGCTAAAGTATCAATTGGATCCATTCCTGCATTTTCAGATAATGTTAAGGGAATTGTCTCCAAGGCATCAGCAAATTTTTCAACTGCAAGTTGTTCACGACCTTCAAGAGATTTAGACCAACTTCGAAGCTTAGAGGCAGTATATGTTTCTGGGGATCCTCCGCCAGCAACAATTGATGGTAACTCCATTACATCTCTAACTACCATTATTGCATCATGAACAGAACGTTCAACTTCATCAACTACTCTTTGTGAACCAGCTCTTAGAAGTAGAGTAACTGATTTTGGATGTTTACATTCTTCAATGAAAACCCATCTGTCTTCTTCAATTTTTCTTTCTTCTACTAAACCTGCTGTTCCTAAATCTTTTTCAAAAAGATCATCAAGATTTGAAACAATTCTTGCACCAGTGGCTTTTGAAAGTTTTGTTAGATCACTTTCCTTTACTCTTCTTACAGCCAAAATTCCAGCCTTTGCGAGATAATGTTGTGCCATATCATCTATTCCCTTTTGACACAAAACCACAGTTGCTCCTGAAGCAATAACTTTGTCAACCATGTTTTTTAGCATTCTATTTTCTTCATCAAGAAATGCTTTCATTTGTTGTGGATTAGAGATATTGATTTTTGCATCAGTTTCAGTTTTACTTATTTCAAGTGCAGAGTTTATCAATGCAATTTTAGCATCATTAATTTTTTTTGGCATTCCACCATGAACTATTTCTTTATCAAGAACAATTCCTTCAATAATCTTACAATCTTCAATGGAACCACCCGCTTTCTTTTCAACTTTAATGTCATCAATATCTACAACAAATTTTTCTCCTTCTTGTTCAGAAACTGCTGTAACTGCCTTTACAACAAGATCGGCTAAGTGACTAGAGTCTTTTCTGACTAGTTTGGTTTGCATTGATGTTTTAGCAATTTTTTGCAATATTGATTTATCATTTGCAGTAACAACGTCAGCAATCTCCTCAAGGTATTGTTTTGCTTTCTTTGCTGCTTTCCTATAACCATCAACAATTATTATTGGATGGACATTTTGATTTATTAGAGATTCAGCATTTGCCAAAAGTGCTCCTGCAAGGACAACTACTGAAGTTGTTCCATCTCCTACCTCGTTATCAGTTGTTTTTGAGATTTCTACTAGCATTTTTGCAGCTGGGTGCTGAACATCAATCTCTTTTAGAATTGTGGCTCCATCATTTGTAATAGTAACATCACCCAAAGAGTCAACAAGCATTTTATCCATTCCTCTTGGGCCTAAACTAGATTTTACAATTTCAGCTATAATTTTACAAGCAGCAATGTTGTTTCTTTGAGCCTCACGACCCTTTGTCTCAGTTGCACCATCTTTTAGCAAAATAACTGGCATGTTACTTCTAGTTGCTTGCATACTCATAGCTGATCCAGCCCTGTTTTCCCTTTTTATACGTTATTTAACATTAGAAAGACTCTTTCAAAAATTTTTGATTCATTTAGAATCGGTGTTTTTAAATTGGGAAAAAAAGTTTGCATTTGCATGACCAGATCTTCCAACAAAAATTCTTATGAGAGGGTTTTTTCGATGCTAAAAGAACACCATAAATGGTTTGAAAATTCGATTCCATTAATAGCAAGTGAAAATATTCCAAGCCCAGCTGTTAGAGAAGCAATAATTTCAGATTTTGGGAATCGATACGCAGAAGGTTGGCCAGGTGAACGAGTCTACGCAGGTTGTGTGTATATTGATAAAGTCGAAATTGAATGTATGTCGCTTGCAAAGAAGCTTTTCAAGGCAGAATTTGCAGATGTAAGACCAATTTCAGGTGTTATTGCTAACCTTGTAATCTATTCAGCATTTTCTAATCCAGGAGACATAATGTTGGCCCCCTCAATTCCTGCTGGAGGTCATATTTCTCATGGAAAAAAAGAACATTCTGGAACAGCTGGTTTAGTTCATGGTTTAGAAATTGAGTTCTATCCATTTGATGCAGAAGAAATGACCATTGACGTAGATAAGACCAAGAAGAAGGTTGAGGAATTGAAGACTGCAGGTAGGTTACCAAAAATGGCTATGTTTGGAGGTTCGTTATTTTTATTTCCTCATCCCGTTAAAGAATTAGCAGATTTTCTTAAGAGCCATAATATGCACATTAATTATGATGCAGCACATGTTGCGGGATTAATTGCAGGAAATCAATTTCAAGATCCACTAAGAGAAGGTGCTGATACGATAACTATGAGTACGCATAAGACATTATTTGGTCCTCAAGGGGGATTGGTTTTAGGATTTGAAAAATATGGGGATGCTATTAAAAAAGCAACATTCCCTGGTCTTACCAGTAGTCACCATATTCATCATATGGCAGCAAAGGCAATTACATTTGCAGAAGCATTAGAATTTGGTAAGGATTATGCCAAGCAGGTAATAAAAAATGCAAAAGCTCTTGCAGAAGCATTAAATGAATTTGGGTTTAAAGTACTAGGTGAAAAACAAGGATACACAAAATCTCATCAGATTGCTGTAAATGTTCTTGATTACTCTGATGGTGGAAAAGTAGAAGCAGTTCTAGAAAAAGCAAACATAATTGTAAACAGACAGCTTATTCCAGGCGACATTAAAGCTGGGCGTAATTATTTCCATCCAGGAGGAATAAGATTGGGAGTTTCTGAAATAACAAGATTAGGTATGAAAGAATCTGAGATGAAAGAAATTGCTTCATTTATCAAAAAAGTAATTATAGAGAGAAAAAATCCAAAAAAATTGGCTTCTAATGTAAAGTCATTTAGAAAGAGTTACCAGAAAGTCCATTATTGTTTTGATAAGAAATTAGGCGCATATGAGTACGTCAAATTGCGGTAACGCAGAAAGTTTTGGGTTATTTTACATAATCAGTAAGGAGTAATTGATCCCCCTTACCTTTCCCAAACACTAAATCAATCTCGTCGGATAGAGAGTAAATTCTCTCCTTAAGATAAATGCCAACATTGTATTTTTCTACGAGTCTTTTGGCAAGTTTTAGATATTTTTCAACTGATGCTCTGGTAATTGTTTGAATTAGTTGGTTTCCACATGAACAGTGTCGCATAAGAGGTATTCTTCTATAGCTTTGACCACATGCAGTGCATCTAAAGCTCTGTCGCCCGTAAGCTCTAAGGTTTCCCATAATGTCTGGAACAAGATGAGTTGTAATAACGTAGGATACTATTTCGGTTGTGTCAACTGCACTAATAAGATCTGCATTTCGTATTTGCATATCTAGCTTATCAAGCATCGAACCTAGTGTAGAGTACGCACTTCTTGATCTTGATGTAGTAAGAGTAGTGGTGGCATGTGTGAATTCATATCCATAAAATGCTGCTTTAGTTTCAAGTCTTGATTTAACTGTCTCAATACTGGTTATATCGGCTGCCTTTTGTTTTTGAAGAGTAGCATCAAAAAATGAAAGTGGTAGTCTTTTCATTACTTCAAAGTTATGTGCTTGAGGTTGGGATTCATGTGGAAGTACAGATGGTTGTATGAGAAGTGGGGCATCCATAAGTCCCCCTATTTTATCTGAAAGAAATTGTCTTGAAAAGTTCAGTAAACTATCCATCAATAACATTATGGAATCAGCGTCACCATCTGCATCACGTCTTTTTGCTGAATGCCAGATTGGTGTGGCAAAACAAACGTTTGTTTCTGCAAAACCAATTATTCTTCCAACAATTCCAACTGATGTGTGAGGAGCCAGACCTAAAATTAAGTGACCAACAAGATCATCTATGTTCTTTACATTGTAAAATGCTGTCTTTCCATAAAATTTCTCTAATTGAATGTCAATGTATTTACATACATTTATGAGATATTTTGCACTCTCATATGGTATGATAACATCTTGCATTCTAAGCTCAATAATCTGATCAGTGTTAGTAAGAGGAATTTCCTTGGCATCATGTGTGTAACCAAGTTCTTTAAGTTTTTCAATTGAAGTTCCAATCCAAGAGGGTTTAAAGTGAGTAAGTGGAGAATTTGTTGCATCAAATCTTACTGTCCCGTCTTTGAATACAGTTAAGCCTAAACTTTGTCTAATCAGCCCTTTTTCTAAAGGTTCAGCAATTTTTTCTTGATTAATTAATTCTTTAACTCCTTTGAACGGCTCATTTGCACGAATCCCAATTTTTTCTTGTGCCATCAGAAGTTTATTTTTTAATGGAAAAAGTTGGTAGGAGTGTGAAGAAGCTTCCTTTTTACATTTTGTGCAGAACGATGAATCTAATTTTGCTCTACAAATACGACAATTGTAGATGATTGAGGTCTTACTCCTACATTTTTGGCAGATTATACTAATTGAAAGTTCATTACATGTGTTACAAAGTCGGTTGTGGATGTTTGTAAAAAATTTTTCATTGTGTGAAGCTTTTAGTAAATCTCGTGTAGGACCGCCTTTATCTCCTATTGGAAATAGTGCATGAACTGGGGGTTTCATTTGCCTTGGAGCAGCTTTTTCTGGTCTTCCTATTCTAACACCTACCGATGTCGAATGTTTTGGACTAATCTTTATTCCAGAAGTTTCTGATATTATTTTAGTCACAGATTTAGAATCGTCAATTTTGATTGGTTTTCTGAAAAGTAAATTATAGAAAATTTTAGCTCCTGTTTCTTTTAGCAAAATTGAATCGCTTGAAGCTTCATGAGGAACACCAAGTTTTTCTAAAATATGTTTTTGATTTTTTGAATATAGAATTGATGATTCACCAATCTCTAAAGGTTGTAAAATTTCATTTAATTCTTTAATTGAAATTAGATCCCAAAAATAGAGGTATTTGGGATGTAGTGGTATTAGAAAATTTAATGAAAGAGTTATGGCTTCATCAAAAGAAGGTATTTTTGTAAGAAATTCTACAAATGGGCTTTCGTCTTTTTCTGGTTCGTATTTAGAAAGTTTTTCGCGGAGTTCTTCTATCCAAATTTCTTCAACATAGCCTGTAGGTACAAGCTGTGCATTGTTTTCTAAAAAATCACCAAAAGAAATTAAAATGTCACCAAGATGAAGAATTTTTTCAATTTGGTTTTTAATTTTTATTCCGTGTTTTGTATCGTTAATTTTTTCTACATTTCCGTTTTTAAGTCTGACAATAGGGGTTTCAATTGAATCTACAAATGCAATGGTGGCTCCTTTACTTGGATAGTCAAGTTTGATCTGAGTTCCAACCGTAATAGTATGATCTAAAATTTCAGCTACTACAGGATGGATGCCAACTGCAGCAAATCCAGTATTGCATGCTCTCCCATAACGTAATCGAAAACCACCAACTTTGTTTGGCATTGACAAAACCGATCTTCCAGTGATGACTTCTCTCATCCTTTTTGTTGCTGCGTCTTCTAGTTCACCTGTTTGAATGGCTCCCTTTAGATCATTGAGCCATTGCCAACCATCTAGATTGTAAAGCTCGATTCGTTTTAGAAGCTTCTTTGATCTACCAATAAGTCCATCATTAAGAACACGTAAAGCCCCCCCCCTGACTCTATCGGTATTAATTCGCGCCATATTTCTATGGTTAACCACTTCATATGGATCCGTATCCACACCGTCTAGCTCCACAGGAAGATTGGAAATTACTGTTGTTACATCGTCATCTAAAACATGAAATTGAAAACTACCTTGTGCTTCTCTCTCATATACTCGAAGTTCTTCGATAAATCTACCTGTCTCGTCATCAAAAGAGTTTGCTTGGTATTTTGCTAAACCAGCAGCTTTTCGTACATGATCTGCTATTAACATTGTAACAGCTGATTCAGTTCCTCCTGCAGATCTCATTGGACCTGCAATTGAAACTGATAGATATTCTGAACCGTCTTTATTTTTCTTAATTTTCACCTTGCTTATTCCTTGCAATGGAGCAATTGTAACGCCTTCAGTTACGATTGCTAAACCTACTCTTACAGCTAAATCTAGTCTTTCTTCAAGTTTAGCATTTGAAGGAAGATATTTTCCCAAGGCAATTTCTTTTGAAAAAATTAGAGCTGATAATTCCTTTCCGTTTGTTTTTAGTAATTCACGTAGAGGCTCAGCTATATCGATGTCATGCATTTTAGCTACCCTATCTGCTAAATCAAATGCTATTTTTGGTTCTACTATTGCTGAGGAATCAACTAATGTTGATTTTGCTGCTGCGGCCTTTTCAAAAATATTAAAAGTATTTTTTGAAATATCGTTATAATAATTAAAATAATAATCAGGCATAAGTACATCCTTAATTCTGTTAATTGCAGTGTTATCTGACATGTAATATCTTACTTCTTTACGCTTCTAATGGCTTTGGCTATTGTGGTGAGATTTTTTAGACTATTATTTTTTTCTAGTAAAGTACCAATTACAATGGCGTCTGCTCCTGCACTAACAATTTTTTTTGCTGTAGTAGGATCTCTTATACCCCCTCCTACAATTAGAAAGCCTTTGAAGACTTCACGAACCATTCTTACCATTTCAGGTTTCACACTAGAAGCAGCCCCTGAGCCTGCTTCAAGATATACAAAACGCATTCCAAGAAATTGAGCTGCTAGTGAATAGGCTGCTGCAATTTTTGGTTTATCAAATGGGATCCCCCTTGCGGAACCAACAAACCAAGCGGAGGTTCCCTCACCTATAACTAAATATGCTGTAGGAAGAGGCTCTAATCCAAATTTGAGAACATTGGGAGCTCCCAGTGCCTGAGCTTGGGAAATAAAATATGGGTTTTCAGAATTTAGAAGGGAACTAAAAAGGATTGCATCAGCTTGTGGAACCACTCCTGTTATGTTTCCTGGGAATAGAATTTTTGGAATTTTAACGGCTTTTTTTAAATTTTTTACAACCTCAGCCAGTTCAATTTGATCAGTTGCAGAAGAGCCTCCTACTAAAATTGCTGAGGCGCCTATTTTTTCTACATCCTTTGCAAGTTTAACTGAAGAGTTAATGTTAGAAACTTCAGAATCAATAAGAACGAAGAGTAACGCTGTTTTTTGTTTCTTTAATTGAGATTTTAGATAAGTTTCAACATGTCCTGTCATAACCACCGTTGGTCGTGCTTGACGTTTTAAAGTTTAATTGTTATATTGGTATACAGATCTGTATAGCTATGGTGGAATTCAAACAATCTAATTTTAATAATATTCTTCATCAAATTATAAAAAAATCATTATTTACTGAAAGACAAATTGAAATTATTTTAAATCATAAGAATTTAATTGAAGTTGAGTTTGGTATCTCCAAAGGGGCATATTTTAGGCAGGTTAGTCAATCTAGGAACAAGTTAATCGGTCTTTATTATTCGATAATTTTGTTTCGAGGTTTAGGCATAATTCTACCTGATGATATTGATGTGATATCTCGTCTTTCCGAACAGATTTCTGTGATACAAGATAGTGATGTTTTTCCAGAAAGAGAGGAACAAATCATTGATGTGATGGATAAGGCAATTCGTCAAATTGTTGGAATGTGATATTAGGAATGATTTTTTGGTTTTTTGATTTTGTTTGTGATTTGATATATGATATTCCAGTTGATGCAAAGTGTGAAATTATGTTGTTCTATCACGATAAATCACAAATTAATGTTGTAACATGTGATGTTAGTAGAAATTCTCGATCCTGAGATTATTCTTGGAGTTGTTGCAGCATTTTTTGTGGGTTTGTTTGTCCTTTACACAATCTATAAAATTAAATCATCTATAAAACGGCAAGAAAGGTTTGATGCCTCTTCATATGACCGTTTAGAATTTTATGAAAGGCAGTTAATTGATATGAAAATAAGACTAGATTCGTTAGAAATTGATAGTGAAGGGGTTAATTTAAATGAGATTAAGGATTTTGGCCGAGTTGTAGAAAAAATTCCAAATTATGAGGAATATTCAGAACCCAAACCAAAGCGTCATACCCCAAAGCCACGACAAGCACCAATTATGGATTATAACAATACGATTGATTTTGTTTTAGGGTTAATCACAAACAAGTCAATGACGTCACGTGACATCCAGAATGCATCACAGAGATCTAGAGAACATACTTCAAGATTAATGAAAAAATTGTACCAAGAAGGATATGTGGAAAGGGATGTGAGGACTAAACCATTCACTTATTCTATTACAGATAAGGGGAAAGCCAAGCTTGGTGTTTTAGAATATTTGCAAAATACAGCAGCTTAGCCCAAATTATCAAAAATTATTATAATTTAATAAATATAAATATATTAAAATTTATATATTTATATATTATAAATAATTTATGGGTATAGGAAATGAGGAATTAGTAAAAATAACCTCAGTAGGTACAGTTTCTATTCCTAAACAATTTAGAAAATACCTTGAAATGCAAAAAGGTGATTATGTTAAGATTGTTTTAGAAGGAGATCATTTGATAATTAAAAAGGCTATAATATCCTAAGTAGGACGTTTTTGAGAGATTTTTATGCTTTGGTATGTCCATTCTCGACCAGTTCTGGTCCTTTCAATCTTCCCTTTTTCTGTAAAACGTGAGAGATAAGTCGAAATTATACTGAGTTTTATGGGTTCGTTATACTCATCCTCATATTTTTCTAATATGGTGGAGGAGGTAAATTTCCCCATTGGGAAGAATTTGTCTACTATATGCCAGATTTTTGCCCCAATTGAGTCTAGTTGGGGGGAATCTGGAGCATCTTCAATATTCATTAAATCTAGGAATTCAAAGGCCTTAAGCACTTTTTCTCTGGTAATATTACCAGTTAGGTTTAAGTTGTAATTAGCACCCTCAGCATCTTCTATATCTATTCTAATTCGTTTACTAGTCATGATTGTGTTACATTCGAGAAATTTGTTAACAATTGAAGGGATCCGCTGATATTTGTTAACAAAATGGTTTGTTAAGATTAACTGCCTAAGCCATGCCTAGGTTGATTTAATTCGTTAACATATTTTTTTTTATTTTTAGCTATTGAATAATAGGAACTATGCCTGGAGTGGAAATAAAGGGGTTATAATTAAGATATTAACATTGTTAACTCCTCTCTTCACACCTGGATAGGAAATTTAGGGGTCAAATTTACTTTATTTGGGTTTTTCTTAACACTAACTTAACTTTGTGTTAACAATGTTATAAAACTCACACACCAATATTTCCATTGTTTTTTTATTCAAAAATTTTTTTTAAGAAATACTACATACTACTATATTTCATTAATTTTTTATTTCTTTTTTGTATATCATAATTTAAAATTGAGAAGAAAAGATGGTGTGTGAGACAACCCGATCACAAACGATCTGCCTAGTCAACTAGAACGATCCTACTTGTAAAAAATTATACTAGGATCTATTGAAGTGTAAAAGGACGATCCAAACTGATCTCGAATATGAGTATAATGACTTTGGACCCAGTAGAAAGGATGTTAGATGCTGCAGAAAATGGCATTACCCTAATCAAAAATAGGGATATTTTACATTATACATACATACCAGACACAATTTTACATCGAGATTCTGAACAAGAACAAGTTACCCAATCATTAATTCCAATTCTAAAACATTCAAGGCCGTCTAATCTTTTGGTATATGGCAAACCAGGAACCGGCAAAACTCTTGTTGTTAAAAAAATTCTATCAAAAATTCAATCAAGGGTGGAAAAATCCAAATTCCCAATTAAATTAATTTATGCGAACTCTAAAGAAGAAACTACCCTTTATGGGCTATTGGTAAGTTTTGGTAGACAGCTTGGACTAAACGACAAAGAACTCCCATCAACAGGCCTTGCAATTAGTGAAGTATTCAAAAGATTATTGAAGATTATAGACAGCAACCAACTAAACGCCGTATTTGTAATTGACGAAATTGATTACTTGGCACATTTAATCTCAAAAACAGGGAAGGATGTTCTTTACCAATTAACCCGAGCAAACGAGCGTTTAACACAAGGATCACTTACGCTAGTAGGCATATCAAATGATCTTACATTTAAAGAAAGATTAGACCCAAGAGTTCTAAGCTCTTTAGGTGAAGAGGAGATTGTTTTTACGAATTATTCTGTTGACCAAATCCGAAAAATCCTTGAAGGAAGAATTGAACAAGCCTTGGTTAAAAATGCCATAGAAGAAGCAGCTTTGAACCTATGTTCCGCTATGGCAGGAAGAGAACACGGCGATGCAAGGAGGGCAATTGATCTATTACGTGTGGCTAGTGAAATAGCAGAAAGGGAACAAAAAACATCGATTAATGAAGATCATATTCGATTGGCTGGACAAAAAATTGAGGAAAACAAAGAGGTAACAGCCCTTCAATCTTACCCACTCCATGAAAAAATACTAATTATTGCAGTAATGAAAACATCAGAATTATCAACAGGGGGGATTTACACAGCCTACAAAACTCTCTGCAAGACAGTTAGACAACAAGAGTTAACTCAAAGACGAGTTACACAAATGCTTAGCGAAATTGAATTATCTGGACTTATCACAGGAAGAATAATTCATCAAGGAATACATGGACGAACTAAAAAATACAAACTTACTATCTCTTCAGATATGATAAAAGAGACCTTTAAAGACGATTTAACCTTCGAAGATATACTGTAAAAAATTCTAATCTTTTGAAGTAAAATCTTTTGTATAAACCTTAAAGGTTTTCAAATTCACAATTACTGCCAGACCAGGAGTTGGTGTTATACCTACCCCTGCTTGAAATGGAGTTTGATGTTGCCAAGCTCCAGAATTTAATATCAAAATTCCTCTATACAAATCCAAATCAACAACATGAACATGACCAGAATGAAATATGTCTGGCACCTCATCAATTATCATCATATCATCAAGTTCAGGAGCAAGTGGTGTCTGTGAACCATAAATCGGACTTAGGTGTCTTGCCTGAAGTAAATATCGCATAACTTGTGCAGGTTTATCATAACTCAATCCAGGTGTTGTTCTTACCACATCATCTATACTCTGACCATGAAACATTAGGACCTTAACTCCGTTTAGAGATACCATAGCGGGGTTTCCTAACATAGAAATATTTTTTTGATTCCATAAATCAGAATTATAAATTTCTGGTATGGCAGGTTGAGGTAAAGCTCGTCTACCAGGATCATGATTTCCTGGTGTAACGAAGACTTTGATATGTTGAGGAATTTTACTTAACAATTCTGCAGTTTTTTTAAGCTGCTCATGAATATCAACAAAATCCAATTCTTTATCTTGATTCGGATAAATTCCCACTCCATCCACCACATCTCCACAAATCAAAACAAAACGGATTTTTCTTGCTATGGGATCAGGACTAGAAAGCCACGAAATAAAATCATTTAATTCTTTTTCCATAAAATACATACTGCCAATATGAAGATCAGAAAGAAAAGCAGCGCATGTTTCTGTTTTAGAACGGTTAGGGATATGCTCTGGGATATCTGGAATAATAATGTCTTTTACAATAAACCCCCCATTTTTACCAAAACTAATTCTCTCCATTACAAACTGATCTGTAAGTAAAGTAGCAGCTGTTTTTTGTAGATCTTTATCAAACACAATTGTTTCTATAGACCCGGAAGGATCATCAATTATTAGTTTGGTGATATTTCTTTCTACTCTGCGCTCCGAAAGGAGACCGCAAATATACATATCTTCATTTGATTTCGCAGAAACTGCTGAAGATATAGTTTTGAGCATCTTAGCCTCTGGACGATTTGAAATAATTTTTTTTAATTTTAAAAATCGACTTGCAAAAAGAGTACCATATCCTTCTACTCCTTCAGCAGAGGTTATTTTTGAAGATGGATCACTTAATACGCGATATTCACTTTCTAATTTTTCATCGTCTTTAAGACCAAGAAATACTTCCAAATCATTCTGATTTATTAAAAATAATTTTTGTTTAGATTTTTCTCGAACTATCTCTTTAATGACGCGTTCTAATTCATTAACATCTACTCGTTCTAGTATTTTTAACGCATCTGGATGAATTTGAAAACCCTTGTTTAGGGCATAATTGATAGCAAAAACTACATCCTTTTCCATCATCAAAAAATATTAAGAGTTTTAATTAAATCTGCTCGCTACAAACCCTCAAATACCCTACTTAGAGAAAAAATCTGTGAAAAATCAGAAAAGAATTGTTACATTCTTCATTTTTGTTGGATTATTCTCTGCATCTTACTTTATTGGTTCTCAAAGTGAAGTTTCCCATGAAGATGCATTAACATTTCAAGAGGAATTTAATAATTTAATTGAAGATATAGATGGAATTGGAATATTTCTTCACAATTCTGTTGTTGCACTACCAATGTTTATTCCTGGATTTGGGATAGCCTGGGGGTTTTTTTCATCTTGGCAAACGGGACAGGCATTTGCAGCCTTAGCATTACTAAACCCAATAATTTCTGATATTCATCCACTTGCTATACTTTATGCTTCTCCATTTGGAATAATGGAACTAGCAGCTTATTCAATTGCAATGTCACGTAGTCTACTATTAATTCACAAAATTATTAAAAAAATTCCAATCAAAAATGATTATAAAATAATAGGTATTGAAGTGGGAATAGTTGTAGGTCTTTTACTTGCTGGTGGTTTCTTAGAGGCATATCTGATTCAAGTTGTAGAAGACTCTGGAATTGAGGCAATAATCTAGTTTTTATGAATGAGTTTTCTGCCATTTTACTCAATCATATGATGGCTAGAATTTACATAAAAAACTTCGAATATGTTAGATTTTGGGAAGTTGTTTAGATATAATACATAATACATCTAAAATAATTTAGTATTAAATTATAAACGAAATCAAACTATGAATTAGTATGAAATTATCATTAATTATTCCGTTTTTTGTATTAAGTCTAATCTTTATTGGAACATCATTTAGTGAATTAAATGCTCAATTAGTTGCAAATGAGGCCTATCTTGTTGAGGGTTCAGGTTTTGCTGTAACTGAAAAATCAATAAAAATTTCTGAAATTGATTTACTCATGTCAATTGGGGAGCAAGTTGGAAGTAGTAGTAAGCTTGTAGTAGAGGACGGATTTGTAACAATCAACGAATTAGATTTTGAAGCTACTGATATATCTGGAAATTTGTTAAGGGATGGTCGTTTTATCAGATTGATTGGTACTGCAGAAAATTCAATTGGTAATGAAGTTTCCATTAGTTTCTTTGGAAGATTAGTTGAAAACAGCATTGAAGGTTCAATCTATACCTTTACTGGTAGATTAACTCAAGGAAGTGAATCTAATAAAATAATCTATACCACAAAAATTTCAACATTAACTGGAACACCCCCTTCTAGTCCATCTACATCAACTACCAAACCAACACAAGAGAATGAAATTATAATTCACATCCTAAAAGGTTCAGCTAATCCAAGAGAATTTAATTATATTCAACAAGAAGGTGTTTCCAGTCAGAGATTTTACTCTATAGATAGAGCATCAATCGTACCAGAAAATATACTCACATTCATCAATGACGATACAGTTTCTCACAGTGTATCAACTGGAAAACGAGATACTGAATCTCGTGCTGGAATCTATATTGCTGACGGTCGAATAGCCAGTGGTGATATTCAACCAGGAAAAAGCTGGAGTGTTACAATTGATGAAATCGGTTTTTATGCTTTATTTGATGAGGATTATCCATGGATGACACTGGACGTTGTAGTTTTTCCTGATATAGAATCAGGTGTACTCAAATCAGGTTCTGCTAAACCAATTAATTAAAATTAATATACGAATTTAATTTCGATTGATCAAAAACCATTACAGATAAATCAGAAAACTCTTTTTTTTCTAAATCTTTTACCATCCCAACAAATACAGTCTCATTATCTGTGGTCAAGTTTTCAAAAACATAAACTTTTAATTTTTTGGTATTAAATCCATTTTTCTTCAAATAAAGAGCAATTTCAGCTGGCATGAAATGTTTTGTAGGCTCTTTTGACCAAGGTCGAGGCACAAGTACAACATTGAATCCATCCAACAATGCCTTCTGTAGCTCAATTTTTTCTTGCTCAATTGAAGTAGAAATATGCATTGTGATTATCCTTGATTTATCCAAAGGAATTTTGGCTCTAGAAGCTGCTACCTGAATAGAGCTGATTCCAGGCACTATTTGTATATCCCCAAAAATTTCAATTAATCTATCAACTACCTCAGATTCTGAAAAATTTACATCACCAGTAAATGGTATCACCAAAATTTTTTCCCCTAATTTTTTTTGTACTTTCTGGTAAACTTCTTCTTGAGTCTGCATAGTAATTTCATAAACTTCTTTTCCTACAAGCAATTCTTCGATTGTTTTTAGAGTATACTTGTATCCTACAACAATATCAGAATTTTGTATAATTGTTTCAACTATTTTCGTGATATAATCAGGTGATCCAGGACCAACCCCTACAGCATATACATTACTCAATTTTAATTCGTAATTTTTTGTCTATCTTTAATGTATTGTATAAAAGCAGACCAATCAACTTTCATGTATTTGGTTGGTGCTTTTGCGGGATATTTTACCCAGTCTTGAACTACTGAAAATTGATATTTTTGTTTCTTATTATCTCGATTAATTTCTAAATTCAAAACACTACCCCAAGTTTTTTCTTCATAACTAATATTCAAAATATCATCAAATTTTATTTCCAGATTTTTTTTATTCTCTAAATCTACTCTTAATTGCTCTTCATCATATCCATCTTGACGAATCATCACATCTTTTAATTTTAAAAAAGTAAGAACCTGTCTTTGAGTTGCAGCATTCCACCATCTCACTTTTGCCTCAGTTTTATTTACAAACATCAAATGTCTATCCGTTAAAATTAACATGCCTTCAGTTCCATGTAGAGAAAATAATTTTTTAGCTTCTTTCCACACTGATAGAATATGAGCCTTGATATGCTCATCCGAATCCATATTCAAACTTGTTATTATAGAATGATAAAAACTAATGTCTATCATGACTTTTATTGAAGTTAAAAAATGAAAATTTATGAAATTTACATTATTTTTCATTACTCTTGCTTTTTTGCTTGTTAATATTATAAATCCGATATTTGCTCAAATCGATGATAAGGTAGTAATTTTACATACAGCTTCAGGAAAATTAGTTATAGAATTTTTCCCTGAGGATGCACCAAAAACTGTCGAAAATTTTGAAAATTTAGCTAATTCAGGATTTTATAATAGAACCATTTTTCATAGAGTTATCCAAGGTTTTATGATACAGGGAGGTGACCCTCTTACAAAACCTGGTGCCTATGAAACCGTATCTCAATGGGGAACTGGTGATCCTGGGTATAAAATAAAGGCTGAATTTAACGACATAAAACACAATAGAGGAATAGTTTCTATGGCAAGATCTTCTGATCCAGACAGTGCTGGCTCTCAATTTTTTATTGTACATAAAGATTCTAATTTTCTTGATGGTCAATATACTGTATTTGGCCGTCTTATTACGCAAGAAAGCTATGATACTCTTGATAAAATAGCTACACTTGAGACAGCACCAAATGATGTTCCACTTGATTGGGGTAAGGGAGAAATCTTACAAGCCGAAGTTGTCAAGCGTTCTGAAATTCCAGATCTTTTGAAATTGGATGCTCCAGAAAGAGAAATAACCCCTAGTCCTCAACCTAGTCCACAAACTTTTGATGGAAAATATTCTAGCGAAAAGTTTGGTTTTTCAATTGAATTTCCTCAAGGATGGCATGGTCAAGAAATTAATGACCCAAATCCTGCCATCCCAGATGTAGCAGCAGTTGAACCAAAGACAGGTGGAATACCATCATCAATCTCAGTTTTAGTACGAAATTCCACCGGACAATCATTAGAAGAATTTGTCAAACAATGGGAAGATCAATACCTTAAATCTGCTATCGACCAGGATATCTTAGTTATTCAATCTAAAGAAAAAACTACAATAAATGGTTTGGAAGCAATTATTTCAAATGTTACCGGCGTTGTAAATACTCCTACTCCAATTATGATAAAATATAGAGAAGCTACAATTGCAGGTAACAACAAATTTTACAAAGTATCATACGCAAGTATTGAAGATGAATTTGATAATAATTTACAACTATTTGAAAACTCTTTGAAATCATTTAAAATCCTTTCAAAACCAATAGTAGAAAACCATACAGAACAGATAGTAGATAACTTTACTACATCAATCTCAAATTATACACAACCAAAGAATGAAAACCAAGATAATGGAGGTGGATGTCTTATAGCAACTGCAGCATTTGGTTCTGAGCTTGCTCCTCAAGTCCAAAAATTACGAGAAACTAGAGATAATATCCTAATAAATACAGAATCTGGCAAATCTTTTCTATCATCATTTAACCAACTGTATTACTCATTTAGTCCAACCATAGCTGATTGGGAAAGACAAAATCCTATTTTCAAAGAAACTATTAAGGTAGCAATTACTCCGCTTCTTACCTCATTATCGATTCTAAATTATGTTGATATTGATTCAGAAGCGGAGATGATTGGATATGGAGTAGGAGTAATTCTTCTTAATATTGGAATTTATTTTGGAGGACCAGTCATTATCATTCATAAATTAAAAAGAACAGAAATTTAAGTAACAAATGAGATATTATTATTATGCCAATTGAATCTGTTAGTAAAGACGAACTTTTATCCTTTCTTGAAAACGAAGTAAAATTTCGAATTGATACTATTGTTGAAAGTGCAATTGAGATGGCTGAAGAAGTACATGCTGGTGTAAAACGAGAAGATGGCACATCCTCATTTTTACAAACTCATACTTGGCCTGTTACCTTGGAAGTCATTAAACATTACCAATCAGAAAATAAGCTATTAACCTCTCTTCAAATTGCTGGGGCAATATTACACGACTTTATGGAAGATGACGAAAAAATTTTAGATCTCTACGCCTCAAAGACCTATGGTTACGAGGCATACTTTATTCATAGATTTGGAGATTATGTGTTTAACATGATTATGACATTAAAAGTTAAACCACTAGAAAATTTTTCTGGTACTACTGACGAAGAACGTAAATCCCAACGATTCCGTGAGTATTGTAATATTCTAGCAAATGCTCCCTATGACATTAAGACAATAAAACTCGCTGACAGATTAAACAATATGCGATTTGTTGCAGAAATTCCTGGAAATGAGAAAATACAACGTTACATTAGAGAAGCAGAAGATTTCTACCTTGCTTATCCTCTACTTACCCCCCGTATGGAGAACTTTTACTCAAAGATACGTACTGCATATGAAGATCTAAAGAAAATCAAAGTTACTGCATAACTAAATTTTTTCTAATTTATCCATACTTGTAATGGACTCCTTTTTCCCCACGTGGATGTTTCCAATCTGTTTCCTGAGAACAGGTTCCACATTCAATACAACCCTCGTGCTGGATAATTACTTTATCATTTTCTTCAGTATAACATTTAGTGGGACATAAGGTAATCATATTTTTCATATATTCGCTGGTAGGCTTTAGAACTTTGATATGCGAAACATGATCATCATTATATGATAGCTTTGCAACTCTGTCTGCAAGAGAAGGAATTGATGGGGAATAATTTATTTTCATAGTTTCACCAAGCCTTTCAGCAAGTTCAATTGGAACTTTAATGTAGGTCTCCTCTGATTCTATCAAAGGAAGCAATTTCTCATATCCTAAAATATTTGCAAATTTTACCGCAATGCTACGTAATGTTCCACTTGACATCAATTTGAGAACTGTACCATATTTTGCACTGATAATATCTGTCGGAACATCTTTTGTTGCATCAAGAAAAATTTTCAAATAATCTTTGTCAATCTGCTTCATATCTGTTGTGTATGGGCTATCTTCAATTGATTTTGTATACCATTCTCCTAAATAATCAGTTGAGAAATTGTTGTGGTCAATTGCTCTTGCTATTGCATCAGATGCTCTAACTGCATCATCAATTCCAACATTAAGACCTTCAATCCTAGGACCAACAAAGATACCTCTTCCAGCCGCATCACCTACAAAAAGAATATTTTTGTAGTATGGTCTTTTCATTCTACAACGTTTCCCATCTGGAATTAGCTTTGCACCATATTCTTCTTCAACATAATCGGTTCCGAAGGTTACTCCATATTTTTCCTGGATCTCTTGATTAATTGAATCAAGTTTTGTCTTGATATCTTCTTCAGTTTCATATTTCCCACTTTTTATTAGATCATCTTTTCCTGTTTTTGACAAATATGCATTTCTTATTTCATTCCAGGTTTTGATTAATCTGGCAACTCCAAACTTTATTCGTAGTTGTTCTTCTGGAGATAGGTTCTTGTCGATTTCTGGTTTTTTTGGAACTTTATCTTTAATCAGATCACTAACTAATGGATTTATTAGAAGAGCATCAATTGATTCATGAGGTTGAATTGGGTTTTCTAAAAGAGTATTGAAGTGATAAACTGCACCCAAGGATAATGTATTGCGATTAGTATAAAGAAATCCTCCTCCAATATGATTTAAAGTAACATCTCCTGCAAAGAGATGCGCCACACCTTCATCAGAGCTTATACCAAATCTTTCATTGATTACTTCTTCAGGAAGTTTTATGATGACCTTAACACCTTGGTAAAGCTGAGTAGGAGAAAATTTTTCCCTAGCTCCAGTTATTTCAGCTATTTCTGAATTTACCCCATCAGCTGCAATTATAGCTTTTACTTCAAATTCATCTAATTCATCAGTTTGAATTATAGTTGTCCCACTTTGTTCATTATTTTTTAAGGAACTTACATGAACTCCTGGAACAATTCCTCCACCACATTTTTCAGCACTCTCCAAAGCTTGTTTTGCAAACCATGAATTCAATTTATTTAATAAAACAGAATATCCAAAATTTGCTTGATACTCATGAGCTTTAGTAAGATCCATCGTGAAAATCTTGTCTTTAGAGGTTGATTGTAAAAGATATTTTGTTATTTTTCTTTCATAAGGTGCATCTGAGAGAAAGTTTTCGTATATTTCTTCAACGTTGTTTACTTTACCTTTTTTAGGATTCTTAGAATAAAGAATTCCACCTGAGAGATTTTTTGTTCCAACCTTTGAACCTGCCTCCAAGAGGATAGCTTGTTTTCCTAGCTTTGATAGTCTTCTAAGTGCTGCTAATCCTGTTGATCCTCCACCTATAATCGCTACATCATATTTTTCCAGATTTTATCACCAACTAAGCATGCGCTACCTGTTTTACCTTTTTTAGTTCTTCAATCAATAATGGAATGACATCTTCCATTCTTCCTTTGATAAAAACATCACATTCAGTTTTGATGGGAGCTTCTTCATCAGGATTTATAGCAACAATAAATCTAGAATCCTGCATCCCCCAAACATGTTGCATAGCGCCACTTATTCCAGCTGCAACATAAAGTAGAGGGCCTGTTCTACTTCCACTAGTTCCAATCACTCTATCGGGAATCATATATGTTGATTCTAAAGACTGATTAACCGAAAATGGTTTTTTAGAAATTGGAAGTGTTACACCAATTCCTGCGTTCAGTTGCTCTGCAAGCTTTTCAATTAGTTTAATATTTTTTTCAGGATCATCTTTTATCCCACGCCCAAAACTTACAATTGCTTTATAACTATCAAAATCTACTTGTTTTTTTATTATTTCTCTACTGAGAATTTTAATGCGAAGATCTTTTTCTTCAAACTGTGGAACAAATTCTATTATTTTTCCTTGTCTACTTGAATCTGGTTCTATTGGTTCAAAAACTCCTGGAATAAGACTACAGGCTTGGGGGAAATAGTCTCGTGGAAAATTTGGATTTATATTATCTAGACATAAAATGGTGGTCCATAGGAAACCTGAAAAATCTGGCCTGTACATTTCAAGAGTTTTTTCATATGTTATAGGATTTCCAGCTGTTTTATGTTGATGTGTTATCTTCAAGTCGCTAATTATTAATTGGTTAATGTCTGACGCAAGACCCGAATCTAATTCAACTAAAACTGTAGAAGATAAATGTCTGCCAATACTATCAGCTCCAAAAAACATGTACCTGGGTTTTTTAATTTGACCAGCATATTCCTCTTCAATCTGATCAGCAAGTTTTGAATCTTGAGCAATCTGGCTGATAACTTTTGTATAAATTGTATTTCTTACATCTTTTAGTTCAGGATTTTCTGCAATAATGACTGCATCTGCACCATATTGAATGAGAGTTTTTGAAACTTCTTTTACATTATCTCCAAGTAAAATGGCAACTACTTTTTCTTTGGATGAATATTTTTTATTGAATTTATCCATTAATCTTCTTGCTTCTCCTAACATTTCTAGACTAACTGGAATGGGCTTTCCATTTTCAATTTCCATTACAACATAAAGATGTCTATACTTCTCTTCACTCATTTAATCACCATAGCCAATAAAGCCTCTTGCATCTTAATTACCACTTTTTTAATTTCTTCAGGATTAGAACCATCTACAACAGTTACTTGTCTTGTAGCAGTACTCTTTGGCACCCTTTCCACTTTGTAAACTATAGTAGGTGAACCAGGAAGACCAATTAGGGTTGGATCAACTCCTAGTTGTTCTACATTGAAAACTTTAAGATAATTTTTATAACCTTTAGCTCGCATTTGTGCTTCTTTTTTATATTTTTGAAAAGCCAATCTTTCTGATACTGTTTTATAATTTGATTTGAATGAGGGATCAATTGCGATAAAAACTGGTAAAGGAGATTCAACCTCTTCTATAACAACATCAACACCTTGCAAACTGACCAATCTTTTGGCTCTAACCGTTCTTTTCTCAACATCAACATCATAACTAATAACATTACCAAGAAAAGTAAAACCTAATTTCCAAGCAACTTGAGGTCCTGTCTGTCC
Source organism: Nitrosopumilaceae archaeon (assembly GCA_052390375.1). Taxonomy (GTDB): domain Archaea; phylum Thermoproteota; class Nitrososphaeria; order Nitrososphaerales; family Nitrosopumilaceae; genus CSP1-1. The sequence continues at coordinate 14,026 of JBQTHA010000036.1, read as the reverse complement.
TGTTTCACCATCAGAAGCTCGATGTCCGGAAAATACCAAATCGAGATTTCCTTCAATTTTTCCTAATCCAGCTCTTATAGCTTCGGCAGTTCCTAAAGTGTCTGCTCCAGCAAAAGCTCTGTCACTGTAAAGATGCAGCTCCTTTGCATCACTGATTTCTTGGGCTTGCTGAAGAGCCAAATCTGCAATTGGCGGTCCCATTGTAGCAATAGAAATATTTGCTCCATACTTGACTTTAGCATAAAATGCAGCCTCAGCTGCTATAGCACTATGTGGGCCAAGCGTGTTCTTTGTTTCGGCTCTATTAAGGGTCCCATCTGGATTGTAACTCACATTTCCCTCAGAAAAATCTGGTTCTAATTTTATGATTACAGCTATATTAAGCGGTTCCATATTTTGGTCAACTCAAAAGTACAGATTTAAGTTAAGCGGTATTTTTCCAAAAACATGAATTTTTGCTCCTCAAACAGGAATAAAGTAAAATAGCCAAATTAAGAACACGAACTATGAAGAAAGAATATGTGGTTGTACGTATTGATGCAGCCCCAGATGGTGCCCCCTACGTAATAGTATCTCTATCCTCAGCTAAAGATATCAAAGAAGGAAACCAACCGCTTTCATCTCCCTTCGGTTCTAATATCATGGGATTTTCTAATATGGATGATATGATGAAGGGATTAAACAAAATGTTATCTGGTGGGATGGGTGGTTTATCAGGAAGCGGCATGACATCATTGAAAATTGATATGCGCGAGTACAAAGAACTTGGACTTTCAGTAGGAGATAAGGTCTATCTAGATTTGACCAAAGCAGAAAGCCTTGGCGTATAATCTGAATTTTATCTCACAATTTCTGATCTTAAAATTTCATAGGCTCTAGATGCATCCTTTTCATTTAGAACAATAGTGATATTATCCTGGCTAAAAAAAGCATTAGCTGGCTCTATTCCATTTGAATGAAGTACTCCAGCAACATAGGATGCAACATCATTTCTATCCTGTTCGGGCGGAATGAGAATCTTGATTTTAGCTAAACCTGTACTAAATTTATCCTCTGCATTACCAAAAGCCCCAAATAATTCTCTAATACCAGCCAAATCTTCTGTCAAAACTCTAAAAGAATCTGCTAATCTAAAGAATTCATAATCTGGATTTATTTCTGAAAATTTATTCATGAGGGAAGCAGTATCTTCAATTCCAAAATCATCAGTTGAAAATTTGATACCTAAAATTCCATCAGTCAATGAGAGCCTAGCATTTTTGAGAACCGATTCTTTTTTGACTTCATCTTTTTGCTCAAAAGAGTCAGAATATCTCTTTATTGCTACAACAATCGTATTCAAATTGACTTGGCCTCCAAGATGCTTTTCTACAACTGGCTGAATCTTTACAGCCAAAGCTGTATAGTTAATCAGATCCATTTTCATACAATCATATATTGAACGATTTTGTGTGATGATTTCTCTAACTACCTCAGGCACAGAAGCATTTACTAATCGCATACAAAATTATTATATAATGTCAATTATATTAGGCTTATGTAATATTTTATTAATTTCATCATAATCTTTATATAATGTCATGTATATTACATTTCATAGGTGAATATGACAATGTTCTTTGATGACGAATTTGATAGACTCTTCAAGAGAATGTCTAGATCCTTCATGAATCTAGATGATATTTTTGATGAGGCTAAAGAAACTGGAGACATTCAACATTATGGGCCATTTTATTATGGTTATGCTATGACCATTGGACCTGACGGAAAGCCAGTAGTAAAAGAATACGGAAATGTAAAACCAGGTTTACTTCCAACATCAGATACTAGACAGCCTTTGGTGGATACACTAGTTGATGAAAAAGAGAAAGTTCTCAAACTTGTAGCTGAAATGCCAGGAGTAGAAAAAAAAGACGTTAAGGTTGTTGTAGAAAATAAATCAGTTCACATTGATGCAGAACATGGTGAAAAGAAATACCATGCAAAAGTTTCAATAGCTCAAAAAGTGGATGAAAATTCTGCAAAGGCTTCATACAAAAACGGAATTCTTGAATTAAGGTTCAATCTGGTTGAACAAGAAAAACCAAAAGGTAAAACTGTGGAGGTAGAATAAACCTCCTTTTTTTATGGTGATAAAATATGAATGAAATTCAATTAAAAATTGAGGAAATTCCTCAACAACACGTAGGAAAAGGTAGAGCAATAATTGATCCTAAAATTATTGAAGATACAAAATGGGATACTGGCCAAATTTTAGAATTAACTTATCATAAGAAAACTCATGTTAAGCTTTGGCCAGGATCAACTGAAGACTATGGTTCTGGAATTATCAAAATTGATGGAATAACTAGACATAACATTGGTGGAGGTATTGGTGATAAAGTTACTGTAAAATCTGTTGAAGCTGGTGAAGCGGAACAAATTGTTTTATCACCCACAGAAAAATTATCTATCGATGAAACACAACTTCACGAAGTGATGATTAACACTTATCAAAATCATGTTTTTACAATTCATGATTCCATTGTATTACCAACCCACATGGGGGGTAAAATTCAATTTATTATAACCAATACAAAACCAGTCAAACCTGTAATTGTTACTGAAAATACTATTTTCAAACTTGGTTCTATGACAAAAGCCGTTGATACTACTATACCAAGAATCACTTACGACGAACTTGGGGGTTTGAAAAATGAGGTCCAAAAAATTAGAGAAATGGTAGAATTACCAATGAGACATCCTGAATTATTTGAAAAAATAGGAGTTGAAGCTCCCAAAGGTGTTTTATTATATGGCCCTCCTGGAACTGGCAAGACACTTTTAGCAAAAGCCGTTGCAGGTGAGACCAATGCTAATTTTACGTCCATAAGCGGACCAGAAATTATGGGAAAATTTTATGGTGAAAGCGAAGAAAGACTGAGAGAATTTTTCAAACAAGCAGAAGAAAATGCCCCAAGCATTATTTTCATTGATGAAATTGATTCAATTGCACCAAAACGAGAGGAAGTTTCTGGCGAAGTTGAAAAACGTATAGTTTCACAACTCCTTACTTTAATGGATGGAATGAAAAGTAGAGGTAAGGTTGTAGTAATTGCTGCAACAAATAGACCTGATTCTCTTGATCCTGCACTTCGAAGACCAGGAAGATTTGATAGAGAAATTGAAATTGGAATTCCTGATGAGGAAGGAAGGTATGAGATTCTAAATATCCATACTCGTGGCATGCCACTTGACGCAAAAGTCGATCTTAAAGCCATATCAAAAGTAACCCATGGCTTTGTGGGAGCTGACTTGGAAGCCTTAGCTAAAGAAGCTGCGATGAGGTCATTACGAAGAGTTATGCCTGAGATAGATTTTGATCAAGAAAAAGTTCCTCAAAAAATATTACAAAAAATTATAATTACAAATGAAGATTTTCGAGATTCATTAAAAGAAGTTAGACCTTCTGCATTACGTGAAGTTATGGTACAAACCCCTAATGTGACATGGGATGATGTAGGGGGATTAGAGTCACTCAAAGAGGAATTACGTGAAGCAATCGAATGGCCCATTAAACACAAGGAAGCTTTTGAATACGTTGATGTACAAACACCAAAAGGAATTTTGTTACATGGACCTCCTGGTACAGGTAAAACCTTGATAGCAAAGGCAGTTGCAAAAATGACTGAATCTAATTTCATTAGCATTAAAGGTCCTGAATTATTATCAAAATGGGTAGGAGAATCTGAAAAAGGTGTTAGAGAAATTTTCAGGAAAGCAAGACAAGCTGCCCCTTGTATCGTGTTTTTTGATGAAATAGATTCGCTAATTCCAAGAAGAGGAGATAGCTCTGATTCACATGTTACACAAAATGTAGTTTCACAAATCCTAACAGAGATAGACGGATTAGAGGAGCTTCATAATGTATTGATAATTGGTGCCACTAATAGAATTGATATGATTGATCCTGCAATACTTAGACCAGGTAGGTTTGATCGTATTATTGAGGTGCCATTACCGGATTCAAAAGGACGTGAAAACATCTTTAAAATCCATACAAAGAAAAAACCACTTGCAAAAGATGTGGATTTAGGAAAATTAGTTGTTCTTACAGATGGTTTTAGTGGTGCAGAAATTGCTGCAATCGCAAATAGGGCTGGTATCACAGCTTTGAAGCGTTATGTAAGCGGAAAATCACATTCGGTAAAAGAAATCGAAATTTCACAAAAAGACTTGGTGGATGCTATTGAGAAGGTTAAACCTAAACTGAAAAAAACAGAGGAACCTCTTGCTCAAACTATCAGATAGGATAAATACTAATTATCTAGGATGAATGATAAAAAATGGCATTGAAATTATATCTTGATTTTGAACCATGTGATGAATGTAAGACTATAATGAAAGAGTTAGCTAGTCCTGCAATAATTTTTGGAAATGAAGATTTACGAAAGGACGAATCTGCGAAATTTCTAAGACATCTTACTTATAATCACAGTGAGGTAGTTCAAGCAGTAATGAAGGATTTACCAAAACAGAAAAGAAGTCAAGAATATGATTTCTTCAAATAGTAAACATATCATAAAAAAATTTACAGTGAGAATAATTGAATAAAGAAGCTATTCTATATGAAAAATTACCTGATGACAAAGTCCGTTGTACTGCTTGCGCAAGATACTGTGAAATAAAAAAAGATCAGATAGGCCTTTGTGGTATTAGAGGTAATAAAAATGGTAAGCTGGATCTTTTTGTTTATGGAAAAGTTATTGCAGTACATGTTGATCCAATAGAAAAAAAACCAGTAACTCACTATTATCCAGGTTCTAAAATATTTTCAATTGCAACTACTGGATGCAATTGGCTCTGTAGGTATTGCCAAAACTCTGACATTAGTCAGAGAAGAAAGGTGGAGGGCGTTGATATGACTCCTGACGAAGTTGCCAATACTGCAATAAAATACGGAGCTCAGGGAATTGCATATACATATAACCAACCATCCATTTTCATAGAATTTGCACGCGATTGTGGAATAGCTGCAAGGAAAAAAGGATTAATGAACATTTTTGTTTCAAATGGTTATGATACTCCTGAAACTGTAAAGATGATGGGAGAATTTTTGGATGCCATAACAGTTGATTTTAAGGGAAGCGCAGAACCTGAATTTACAAGAAAATTTATTGGCGTTCCTGATCCTAAACCAATTTTTGATACTCTTTTAGAAATTAGGGACAAGACTAAGATTCATGTTGAAATTACAGATCTAATAGTTCCAAAAGTAGGCGATAATTTAGAATATGCCAGAAAGCTTTCAAAATTCATTTATGATGAATTCGGCCCTGAAATGCCAATTCATTTCTTGAGATTTCATCCTGATTACAAAATGATGGATTATGAACCAACACCTGTTAAAACACTAGAGAAACATTATCAGGTTGCAAAAGAAGAGGGTCTAAAGTATGTCTATCTTGGAAATGTTCCAGGTCACCCATGGGAACATACCTATTGTTCAGAGTGCAACAAGATTGTAGTAAAAAGATTTGGTTTTGATATTCAAGGGTGGAACATGGATAAGGATAACAAATGCAAATTTTGTGGAAACCAAATACCGATTATTGGACCTCTACATAAAAATTATAAGCAAAATAGATTTCAATTTGTTTCTTGAATACCGATTGCCCTAACTGGCGAACCTAGAAATCTTAGAAAATTTTGAGAAATAGTAAGGGTCAGATCTATTAGTTTCACAATGAAAAATATTCCAACTAATCAGTTTTGATACGATAATGAAAGGTTAAATATTGTCTACTGAAATTCTGAATGTGCCAATAGCATATGTTTTGTTAAATTCAGATTTGGGCTCCGATGAAACAATAATTTCAAAAGTAAAGGAAATCCTTGACAATGAATCAAGCATTGATTATGAAGTTCAGGGTGTATACGGAGTATATGATATAGTACTGAAGATTAGCTCAGATAGTGCAGATAACCTTAGATCAGTAATTACTAATAAAATCCGTAGAATAGACAAGGTTCAATCAACCCTTACTATGATGGTTATAGAAGAACAAGAAAAATCATAATTTTCTAATCTCATCCACCACTTTTTGAATTTCTTCTTTAGAGTTAAAGAAATGTGGAGAAGCTCTTAGAATTTTTTTATCCACAATTTCACGAACAGCAATAACAATCTTTTTCTTTTCTAGTAATTCCACAATTTTTTGTGGGTCTTGACCATTTATAGAAAACGAAACAATACTAGTTCTTTTAGATTGATCCTCTGGACCAAACAAAGTAATTCCAGATATTTTTGATAATTCCTCACGCAACTGATTTGAAAGATTCATAATTTTACTACGAATATTATTTAATCCAAATTGTAGCATGTAGTTTATTGACGCCTCTAATCCCACAAAACCTACGTAATTACGAAATCCTGTTTGAAATTTATCAGGAATATCTTTGTATGCAAGATTTGTCTCGTCATAAACTATTGCCGATTCCCCACCTATGGAAGAAGGCTCAAGTAATTTGCTAGATTCTTTTTTACAATAAAAAATTCCAGTACCCATAGGACCACAAAGCCATTTAGAACCATTAAATGACATAAAATTACTTTTAGTTTTTTTAAAATCATATTCGCCAAAACATCCAACTGTTTGCGCAGTATCTATAAAATATGGCACATTATTTTTTTCTAAATATTCACCTATTTCTTCAACTGGAAGGATTGCTCCAGTGTTATACAAAGCATGACTCAAGGCTACACATTTAGTATTCTTATCAACCAAATTATGAAGTTCCTTAATATCAAAAAAACCATTAAGATCTGTTTTCAAACTTTTTAACGTAAGTTTTTGTGAGAGACGTAACCATGGATAATAATTCGCATGGTGTTCATGCCCCATACCTCGAATTACAACATTTGATTTGGAATCAAATGATAAGCCAGTTGCAACCATGTTAACTCCATCAGTAGTGCTTTGAGTGAAAACGATCTCTTCAGGTCTGCAATGTATTAAATTTGAAACTGTCCTTCTAATTCGAATTAATTTTTCTTTCAAAAATACATCTGAATCAATTGAATCAGGTCCTTTTGCACTATAATTTATCAAAAAATTCTTCATTGCCTCTATGCTCGAAAGAGGCATTAAGGAAACTGAAGCGTTATTCAAATAGATTTTCCCACTTTGAGGGAAATCCTGCATGAAATCAGTTGAATCCAAATTCATTATTATATCAGATAATGACTCATTTAGTGTTGGATAAAAATCCTGAGCAACATTCAAATGAAGATCTTTCTAGTATTATGAAAATCATCGAATTGAATACATTGAATTCGATTATGTTTTCTGACCCTTTTTTAAAAACAATTTTCTTAAATAAATTAATTTTAAAGGCAAACACTCCTATTTTTTATCTTGATTTTGATTTGTTGTATAGTGGGTATGTCACTTCCAATATCATTTCTTTACGAAATGGTCTAACTTTGTATCGCCCTACTAAAGACGATTGGATTAAAACGCTCAAAACAATTTTGCTAAAACTTTCTGAGAATAAATCTATGTTAATCATGGATTCGTTAAATGGTTTTTTTAATCTACATAATGAGAAAAAAGATGCTGGTAGATTGATAAATAGTTACATAATGCTTCTTTCATGCATTGCAAAGATGAGTAATTCATGTATCGTATTGCCAAGTATTACAAGAAAAAAAAATGATGAAGGGTGGGTATTATCTATAACTGGTAGGCATGTAATAGAATCAAAACAAATGACTAAAATTCAACTAGATCAAATAAATTCAAATATGATTGTAAATGTGATTGATGAAAAAGACAATACAAAACAATCCATTAAAATTCCTATTCGATCAGAATTAATCTAATTCATTTTAATCAAACAATTTCTGATTCTAAAGTCATAGAATAAGCTGTTAACGATCTAACTTCCTAACACCGTTATGAATTTTCTAACGGCGTTATAATCTCTATTTTTTGAGCAAGTTATATTAAGACCAAAAGCTTGGATTTGTCATTATGCCAGTAGCAATACTTCCAGACATCAGCGAACAAATGTGCATTGGATGCGCTTTATGCGTAGAAATTTGTACAACTTTGGGACCAGATGTTCTTAGAGTAAAACCAGTCGAAGGCTGGAAGAGAGGTAAGGCATTTGTTTTCTATCCTGAAAGATGCATCTCTGATGGTGCATGTATTGGAGTTTGTCCAACAAAGGCAATCTTCTGGATGAGACCAATGGACTTTACCGTAGGACAACCAGTTCCACTCTATAAGAATTCAGTCTTCGTAAAAGGTTGGACTGAACTAATCGACTAAAAGTTCACCTTTTTTAATTTCTTTTTTCTTATAATTCCAAAAAATTGTTATGTTTTTCGTTGTGTAAATATATGGAAAACATAATTTCTCTTTTATGAGTAAACCAGGAAATTTTTGGCGTAAAATACATGGGAAAGTTACAAAAAAACCAACTAACTTTTCTTGGTTAATTGAAAGTAAATTAGCTGGTTGTGGGATGCCTACAACCATCAATGAAGTAAATTGGGTTCTCAATCAAGGCATTAAATCGATTGTTACAATGACAGAAAACTCATTGCCCGAATCTTGGGTAAAAGATACAGAGTACCTGCATGTACCAACAGAAGATCTTAATGCACCTGACATTGACAAAATTGATGAGGCAGTTGATTTTATTCATGAAAGAATTAGCAACGATGAACCTGTTATGGTTCATTGTGCTGCTGGTATTGGAAGAACTGGAACCATTCTTGCATGTTATTTAATAAAATATCAAAAATATTCTGCAAAAAAAGCAATTGAAAAAGTACGAAAAGAAAGACCTGGTTCTATACAATCAGAACGTCAAGAACTAGTTGTGGGATTATATGAGAAACACGTACATTAGTACTTACTCTGGAATCGATTGAGTTACTATTTTCCCATCTTTTACTTTGATAAACATAAACCTGTTATCTTTGAAGATTAAGGTTATGCCACCTTCCTTATCTGGTTCTTCTACCTCAAGTAATTCTTGTCCTCTTAATCCATCATATTTTGCCATATTTTTTTACCTGAAAATACTACTTATATCCTAATTGATTTTGATTTCAATTTCCTTGGAGTTGAATTTAGTACTGAATGGCTCAATGTAATCATGTTTCTGCCACTCAACGTATGCTTCTGCTCCAATTGTATGTTTTCCATTTCCGAGCTCTGACGCTTTGAAAGTTATCTTCTCATCAAAATCAAATAATTCCTGTCTTACTTCTTCTTCTGTAAGTCTAATGAAAGGTTCAAAGTTCTTAGCAACTTGAACCCAAATCCTTTTCTCCTTCATGGGATTCACCAGCTTTGGATTTCGAGTCCAAAAAAGGGAAGCCTTTCTATATGCATCAATAGGTTTACCAAGTTCATGTTTTCTTATTCCGCCAGTTAGGAGTTTTACACCATATTTCAGTTTGAATAAATTATCATTTTTGTTATAGGCCTTTGTCCAATTCTTCTCATTAAACGCCTCACGAAGAGCACCTTGAATTGAAAACTTTACATTAATAGTTATTATCTCATCTGAAGAAAACTCATCTTTGGTCTTTATCAAATTGATATCTGAGATGTTATTTTTTTCCATTTACTCAATCGCTCATAATGATTTATATCTACAATAAGTTCTTTTTCGAATGCGATGGATGCTCAGATAATGAAATCTTCTTCCAAGGAGGTTAGTCTTTCTATCAAACAATCAGATATTGGAACATTATACATTGTTCAACATGAGCTTTTAAAAGAAAAGAACATTGATTTTGCTGGACTAATAATAAAGCATCCACTTACTAACGAATGTTGGATGAGAGTAAATTCTACAAAAAGCAATCCATTAAAGGAAATTTCAAATGCAACTGATGCAGCGATTAAATCCGTTAATGAATTAAAAAAATTATTTAATTCAAAAATTAAGGTAAATTAAATGAAGTTCTGCCCCAAGTGCGAGGTACGACTTAAAAAAAGTAATACAACTTTTACCTTAAGTTGTCCAAAATGTGATTATTCTGAAAGTGATTCAAAAGAAAATAAAAAAGATAAAAAAAATGATAGATCAGAATTAAACATCTTAGATGAAAACGAAGGTAAAGAAACTTTACCTTCAATAAAAATAGACTGTGAAAAATGTGGGAATAATGAAGCAGTATGGTGGATGTTGCAAACTCGTAGTGCTGATGAACCGACAACACAATTTTATAGATGCACAAAATGTAATCACACTTGGCGAAACTACGCATAACGTTAAATTGAACATTTAAGAGAAGTGATTGACTTTGGTATTCTCAGCTAAAACTAGCGGCTCTGATGATCTTAAAGCAATAATTTCTGCCATCTCTACATTAGTAGAGGAAGCTACTTTTGTGGCAAATGCAGAAGGAATTACCTTTAGAGGCATGGATCCTTCCCATGTAGCTTTAATTGATATATCTTGGCCAAACTCAGCTTTTGAAAAGTACGAGTGTGATAACGATATCAAGTTTGGAGTTCGAGTAGATGAATTTTCAAAACTTATCAAACGAGCAGAAAAACAAGATAGTATAGAAATTGGTATTTCTGAAGATAATATGCTTCTGGTTACAATAGGAAAAAATAAAAAATACAAAATGAGATTAATTGAAAGCTCTGCATCAGATACCCCTCTTCCTAAAATTCCATATGACGCCAAAATTGGATTGACATCTAGTGCATTTGATAAAATTTTAGGAGATGTTCAGGTAGTATCAGATTATTTAACAATTAAAGCAACAACTTCAAAAGCTGAATTCTCTGGTAAAGGTGATTCAGGAGAGGTTGTAATTGACCTAGAAAAAGGAATGGAACAATTAACGGATATCTCTGTAAAACAAGAAAGTACTGGAACCTATAGCCTGGAGTATCTTAATCCTGTCGTTAAAGCAGTTGGAACTACTGCCGGTTCAGTAACATGTGAGTACTCAAGTGCCAAACCACTAAGAATTGAGTTTAAGGTTGCTAACATTGGCAGAATTCACTTCTACTTGGCGCCTCGTGTGGAAAGTTAAAGCATTTAAGGATTAATTAAAACAGGTTATACTGATTTGAAACTAGTAATTAAGTTTGGAGGAACCTCAATTTCTTCTGCTCAAAAAATCAGAGACGTTGCCAAATATCTTCATTCACTATCAAAGAAAAATCAAATAATTACTGTTTGTTCTGCAGTAAGCGGTGTAACAGATGATCTTATTGAAATTTCAAAATTAATTCAAAAAGGAAATAAAGATCAAGCAGATAAACTGACAAAAAAAATTATCCAAAAATATAATCAACTGGCCAAAGCTTCAATTAAAAAATCTCAAAATAGAAAAAAATTATTAGATAAATTAGATTCTGTCTCTGTTGAACTTGAAGAATTGTTACATGGTATGATTCTTTTAGGAGAAGTAACACCACGATCTTTGGACTATTTAATTTCATTTGGAGAAAGACTATCAATTAATCTAATAGCTTTTACATTACTTGATTTAGGAAGTAAATCCATTCCGCTTACTGGTAAAGAAATTGGAATTGTAACTGATTCTAATTTTGGTGAAGCACGACCTTTAATGGATACGACTAGAATTCGTGTCTCCAAAACCACTGAACCACTTTTAGCTAAAAAAATCATTCCTATAGTTGGAGGTTTTGCAGGTGCGGATCAACATGGAAGTATCACAACCTTTGGTAGAGGTGGTTCTGATTATACAGCTACAACTATAGCTTCTTGCATTAACGCTGATGAAATTTGGCTCATGAGTGATGTAGATGGTTTAATGACAGCTGATCCAAAAATTGTAAAAAATGCTAAGGTACTAAATGAAGTATCATACGTTGAAGCCATCGAAATGGCTCTTTTTGGTGCAAAACAGATTCATCCACGTACATTTGAACCACTTCTTTCAAAAAAAATTCCAATGAGAATACGAAACACATTCAACACTGAAAATTTAGGAACATATGTCACTGCATCCCCTGATATTACTACAAAAAAAACTGTCAAATGTGTAAGTGCAATTCGTAATAATGGTTTGATTGATGTTCGCGGTGGGAGTATGGTGGGTGCTCCTGGTACTGCAGCAAAAATTTTTTCAACTCTTGCAGAAGTCGGTGTAAACATTATGATGATCTCTCAGAGTCCTTCAGAATCTAGTATTTCGATTGTTGTAAAAAAAACTGATCTGGATAAGGCTGTTAACGCACTAGAAATGAATCTACTGGGTAAAATAATTAAAAAACTTGAAGTTACAACAGATGTTTCAATTATTGCTTTAATTGGTTCAGGAATGAGAGGAACAGTTGGAGTAGCTTCAAGAGTATTTGCTGCTGTTGAGAAAAAAGGAGTTAATGTTGTAATGATTGCACAAGGTTCATCGGAATTAAATATTGCATTTGTAGTGAAAGACTCTGGTTGTCAATCTGTAGTACAGGCTTTACATGATGAATTTGAGTTAGCTAAAATAAACTGATTTTCATAAATGTAACTAATCTGGCAAAAAGGATTTATGTGAACAATAGGTTCGAATTTCATTGAATAAAATTATTATCATTATTGCTTTGGGTGTAGCTATTATAAGCATATTTGCAATTCCTTCTTTTACTGACCAATTTGTAGATGCAAAGACGGTAAAAAAAATTCATTTTACAGAAACCATTACATCTTCACAGGATCCAGGTCAAGGCCATGAAAGTCAACAACTTGCACTTATTTTATCTCCAAATTCAGGAACATTATATGATGGTTCATTAACCTATACTGCTAGTCAACCAGTTCAGATTGTTGTGCTTCATGAAATTTTGAAAGAACAAGCAAAAGGTCAGCCTACTTGGACAGTAGATGGGAAAACGGTATACGGCTTGACATTAATTGGTACAGCAACCACTTCAGGAACTACTGAATTTACTGGTGGAGCCTTAGCCTTACACTCTATGAATGCTGAATCATTTACGGCTACCGTTAGTCTAGATGGATGGATTAGAGGACAACCTACAGAAGTAATAATGCAAAAATTAGAAGTACAAAAGGAAGAACCGTCATTAAAATTATCTAGAGCAAACGTACCAGCAAAAATTCCCATGCATATGGGAAAGTTTGAAGGAAAACCAGTTTATTTCATCATAACTGATACTAATGATAAAATCCATGCAGATCTTATAACAGAAAAACAGAATTGGAAAGTTGAGCTAGCACCTCCACTTAAAAATACACCAAAATCTGTTTTAGAAGAAGTCTATATGTTCAAAAATGGAATTGCTGGAGATGGAATTCATAATTTTCAAGAGGAAGTATTCACTAGCACTCCTACACAAGTTGATGAGTACAGTGCATTAAGATCGGTTATCGATGTTTCGTGGAAAACTGGTCAAAAAGCTGAAGTTTTAGAATCTGTGGAATCAATAACAGAGGCAGAAAAAGCAGGAAGAATAGAGCTTAAACAAACTGATGTGGTGATTAACATGCCACAAATTGTCTGGCCAGAGGGTAAAATGACTGTAAAAGAAGACAAGACTTTGACAGATGAAACTCCATATGATGGAGGTCAGGTATTGGATATCAATACAGAAAACATGACAGTCACTTTCATAGCACATAGAGGTTGGGGTCCTAATGGAAGCACTATCTATTACATTGTAACTGATGCAACACCAAAAGGTCCAGCTGAAATGATGGGAGTAACAAATGCGCCAACTTCTGCAAACCTTATTACAAATTCGGCAGCAGTTGATTTGTTCCAGTTTATGGATGGAATAAAGGGATCAGGACCACTTGGATTCCAACCAGGAATAGCTGCTGCTGCTCCCGGAGATGAAAATTACAGTCCTATGTGGAGAATTTTTATCATCTCTTGGAATGAACCTGAAAATGCATCAGTCCTTGAGACAAAATCAGATATAGATGAATTCCAGTCAGAAGGACAAATAACAGTGAATCTTGCAAGACCAATGAACAGTGATCACATAGTTAATTGTCCATTTATTGATCCATTCCAATCAACTAA
>JBQTHA010000035.1:0-22615 GCA_052390375.1 Nitrosopumilaceae archaeon | reverse complement strand
TTATACCTCAACTGGGGTAGATATTGTAGATTTTGAGCTTGATTTCAAAGACATTGAGGTAATGCTTGATGTTCAAGTAACTGAAATTCCATCAACCCTTGAGATTACATTTGAACGAGAGTTTTTTGATTCAACAAACTTAGACCAAGATAGCGAATTTACAATAATTGCTGATGGTGATCTTGTGTATTATGACGAGATTGTTACTAACTCAAAGCTTCGAACTCTCAAATTTAATTTATCTTCTGACGTTGAACTAGTTGAGATTTTTGGAACACAACTCAAAGGGATTATAGCACAATCTCCAATAATTGAAGTTACTGAGGAAATTCCAACTACTCAAGTTGAACAGACTGGGAAAATAAACGAGTTAATAGAAGAAAACCAAGTGCTTCGCGAAGAAAATAATATTCTTAAAGAAGAAAATAAAAAGCTAGATGGTAGAATTTTTGAGCTCGAAAATCTAGTTTCCGCATTGGAAGTACAAGTTACCAATCTCAATACAATTGTCACAGAACAGATAAAGGTTATTTACAATTGGGTTCTAGGTTATTCAATTAATTAGACTAGTATCTAATAATTAAAATCTAATTTTTTTATTTTTTCCATTCGTATCAAGTGTTCTTTGATTGTAGAATTTATAGAAGCTAAACATTCAGCAGTTTCGGCTGCATCATTTTTTAAATTTGAGATTTTTTCTTTTGCATGGTCAAACTCAGCATAAGATGTTTGTTCTGTTGCGTTTATGATTTCAACTGATGCAGCATCCTTAATTTCCAATTTCGATAGAGGTTTTGTCATTACTTTGCCTATGATTTTTGTCAATTAACAATTTGTTTGTAAATTTATTGCAACAGATCGCTATTTAAAAAAAGAATTGCAAGGACATAACATCATAGAACCTAAAAATTTCCTTTCTACTATTCAGATCTTCTTTTTTATTCTAATACCAGATATCTGGTTCAAATGTGTTTGATCTTTCTTTTTTTTCTAATTTTTCTAAAACAGGAGACCATTTAGAATTTTCTTCTTTTGCCTGGACAATAGCATTTTTGTACATTAGTTCAAATGTCCACTTTAAAATTTCACCCCATATCGCTTTTAGTGACTCTTCATCTGTCCAAAAAATACTGGTTTTAACTGCAGTCATCGCTACAATATTTCGTGAATTAGTTTCAGGTTCCGCTTTCCATTTTGCAAGTACCTTATCACAAAATTTCAAGATTTCTTTTTTTGATAGAACTAAGCGATCAGGATCAAACTCTTTAGTACCCTTTTTCATTATAGCTAATAAAATACTGCTCAGCGATAAACGTTACAAGTCAACTCGATTTGAGGATAAGGGATCAATTTATGAGGGATAATAACAAAATCCAATCATGTCTAAAAGCAGTAAACCTACTAATGATTGGGATAAGCTATGGCAAGAATACTCCAAGGTATTAGAGAAATGGAAAGAGGTATTTGAGACATTTCAGAACACAACTATGGAAATGCAAAAAAAATACAATGAAGTCATGGGGATCGCAGCTAACGAATCAAGTAAAGACACCATGAAACAATTTGGTGAAAATTGGCAAAAAGCAATGAGTAAGTCTGGAGTAGATACATTCAAACAATTTAGTGATAATTGGGAAAAAGCAATGAATGAATATACTTCAAATGCATTCAAACGATTTGGCGAGAGCTGGCAAAAAGCAATGAGTCAGTCTGGAATGGAATCATTCAAGTCCTATGGTGAAATGATGAGCAAGTTTGCAGAAACTTGGAAAAATATGTGGCCAAAATAATAAATCAAAATATAAGGATAAATGTGGATCGCCTAAAACAAATGTCATGTAACTTATAGTGGAACAGAAAACATCAGTTAATCCCTCCCAAAAAATAATCTCAAGGCATACGATTTGATTATATATGGTTAGATTTATCAAAACATAATGACAATATCAAAATCTATGACATACGCAATTATTCCCATTTTTGTGATTGCATTAACCACGGGAACTACAATTATTCCTAGCACCTTTGTATATGCAGATTCTGAAGGATATAGTGGAGTTGGGCTTAGACCAACATTAGGGATTGATAATAGAGGATATACACTGATAGAAGATGGATTGACAATTAATGGACAAACCTTTATGGCTGAATATTTCTCTCAAACAATTCAGACACAAACCGTTAAGACAAATCAACCAATTGATATTACTTTACACTTTTTCGTAAAAGGAGGTCTAAATAACTTAGCACACACGGCCTTGTCAATTGATAACGGAGAAGAAAGCAAAAGTATTGAGTGGAATCAAGACTTTAAAGGAACACAAACTGTTTCTGTGTCTGATAATGAGTTTTTCAAAAACGTTATGGTAAAATCTCGAGCAGATCCAAATAATCCTAGTGCTGTATTCCTAAATTTTAAATTTCAAATTTCTGAGAAAACAGAAACAAGTAAGCTAAAGATTGTTACATGGAATTCAGCTCGTGAAGGTTGGACTAATTACTTTTATGATGCCATAAAGGTAGACGAATCTATCTTAGATACTAGCCAAACCTCAGACATGAATGAAATCAAATCTCCATTAAAGCAAATAAGAGATGGAGTTAGTGCAAATGATGTCAAATGCGATTTAGGAAAAAAATTAATGATCAAAAACAATGGTACTCCAATTTGTGTGAGTCCAGCAAGCGCTTCTAAACTAGTTGCGATGGGTTGGGCAAAACAAGCATAATTTGAGTCACAATTTTTTCTTTTTATTTTCCAAATTTTAATGATAAGTGCACATATGGTTGTGATTAACTACAAACAATGAATTTTGAAAATAGATTCTCTATTATTTTAGATAATCTTTTAGAAAAATTGTATTCTGTTTTGGAATTTTTGCAATCTCAAAGCCTTCCTTCCTTTTTGAAAGGGATTTAGTTGCATCAATTCCAAGCTTTGCTGTTTTCAATCTTTTTTGATCACTTGACGGATCCAAACTAGAACCGCGAACATTTTTGATTATCAGCAAATCCCTATCTGCCTGAAATCTTGTTGCTATTGCATACTCTACTGATACGGCGTCATTAGGATTAATATCATCATCTACTACTGTAACCATTTTCAAAGAGCGGTGTGTTTCAAATGTCTTTTTGATGATATGTTTAACGTCGGTTTCATTTCTTTTTTTAATCTGGATAACTGCATGAAGCCAATTGCAGCCACCATTTGTCATAGAAACTTGCTTTGTTTGTGGAAAAGCCTTCTTCAAGTTTCGATTTAGCTTTGCTT
Source organism: Nitrosopumilaceae archaeon (assembly GCA_052390375.1). Taxonomy (GTDB): domain Archaea; phylum Thermoproteota; class Nitrososphaeria; order Nitrososphaerales; family Nitrosopumilaceae; genus CSP1-1. Next base: position 19,344 of record JBQTHA010000035.1, on the reverse strand, counting down.
CAATTGGCATTCCCATTAACAATCGATGCTCAGAATAACCAGATAGTATATCATGAAAGATCGGATTATTTCGATAATATAATGACTCTAACTCAAAGACTGGTTGCAAGCGAGCAAAATCATATGTCCTAAGCATTTCAACCATCCATTCCTTGTGAGTTTTGTTATGCAATATTCTGCCTTCCATAACAATTTCTGCTCCTGATGGTACAAACATTCCAGAGTATGGGCATTGTGCCAAGCGAAGTTTTCCACCTAAAATGGAATTTGCAATATCAAGTTCATCTTTTCCCCAATCTGCCTGATATGCCCCTGCAATAGAAATAGCAGGGTGAACGCCAATGGTTATTGCAACTTTAAGATCTTTGTTTTGCTTTTTTGCATGCATAAATGCCCGGTGAAGATCACGACCTTCAACCATTCTTACTGAAAAGTGCTTTTTGTCAAGTGGTAGTAATCTGTGAAAAGAAGAATTCTGAGTCCCTTTTTCTGGATTTTTGGAATAAATTATTGATGAAGTGATAAATGGTCCTGGTTCTTTTTCAAAGTGAGAAACTATAGGTAAAATGGAAATATCTGAGGAATGATTTTCCATAAATTGACCTTTTGAAATTTTCTTAGGTTTTTGGGAATGTTCAATTGCATGAATTACTTTTTCGTGAATATTGGATTCTTGTGAACCTACTGCTTTGGCAAATCTTGCCCTTGTCCCAACTAGGTTGGATACTAGTCTGAATTTTTTCCCGTTAATTTTCTCAAATAACAAAGCATGTGACCCATCTACCTTGGATGTAACTGCAGCAATCTCATATTTTGTTGAGACATTTCGTTTAATGGTTTTAAGATCCCCTGTCTTTTTCAATAATCTCAGATAACTCCTCAAATCAGTCAAGCGCGTACCATCTCCATTATTTCGCCCATCAAAATCTTTGAACATTCATTGCCAAGCTCTCTGTCTGCATACAGAGAAACCACCCCTATTCCCTTTATGGAGGTGGAGATTTTTTCGGCAATTAATTTTAAAAAAAGAGAATCGGTTTTTGTAGGTATTACCGTGACTGTAGTAGCTGCAGGGCCAGACCCAATAGAAACAACCATTGAACCAATTTTCTGCCCATTTTCACTAACAGAAACAAAGGTTCCATTATCGAAGGAAAGCAATTGAATTAAAAATTTACGAGCCCCCATGTCAAGAATCTTTTTTGTATAACCTGGTGTGGACATCAATAAGCTTCGACGAAACTTATGCCTTTATTACTATCGCTTCTGCCATTCTTTCTATCTTAGTATCGGCTTCAACTCTTGCTCTAAGTTTTGCTTTATACTTGAGATTTCGTGGTTTGGTTCTTAGGCGGTATCCACAGCATGGACACCACAAACCTTCCCATTTGATGAAGATTTCACAGATTTGACATCGTCTCTGTCCAGAAGCATACCTTCCGGTTCCTACAGGCTTTTGAGCCTTATATCGAACACAAATTCCTTTACAAGTCATTTTTCATCAGTTCCTAGTCTAATTTAGTATAACATTCATAACTATTTAAGCATGGATCGATAATTTCTATAAATTTTGGATCTATTTTTTGTAAAATTTACATTGATCGCTCATTAAATAAAAACAGATTTCAGTTTTAGAAGAAAAACTCTATAAATATTTATCGTTTTTTCTGAAAATCGTATTTTTTGAAATTCTCATAATTGTTCAGTTAAAACAATAAAAAGTTTCAAAACCTATGATCTTTTTTATATAATTTTTTATCCGGTTCTAGAGAGCGGTAAAATAAAATGTCGATAGCCTTCTCTTTGTGTAATGTATTTTGCAGACATCATGTCTCGCTTTCCTCTCTGATTATAGTTCTTTATTTTGAGTGAAGTTCTTCTTTCGTCTACAAATTCAAATTCAAAATCAGAACAAAATCTCAGGTTAAGTAATGCAATGATCTCTTTGGCAAGATTCATGTTCCCATTACCAATTTTTACAATCTTTCTTTCAGCCTTCAGCTCTGCTAGAATTTTGGCTACATGCATTACCAGATCTTCTATAGAAGTAAAAATTGATCTTTCGATTTCCTTTCCAAAGTAAAATACCGAAAGCCCTGTTCTTTGCCCTGGATCAATTCCAAGCAGTAGATCATTTTTGTCAAGGCCTCCTTCTAATTTTTGAATTATTAAACCTCGAATTACTGCAGGCTCTTTATCTATGATTTCTTCATGAAGCATAGGTTTTTGAGAAAACTTAGGTGACTCTCTGAATGTAGTTAGAATTAAGCTACCTTCATAGGCGTTAATCTCCTCAGGAAGAAGCGAATCGTATTGTAATTTTAGAGTATTTAGAGCCTTGACAAATTTGTAATAGGGTCTCCCATAGGTTGTAGCAATTCCAATTCGAGCTTGGTTTAATGGGTCGATGATTTTGTTTCGCCTATGTAAAATTTAGGTTTATGCCTTCAGAACTGTTGACACAACATGGTCAACTGCTTCATTAAACTTGGTATCGATTTTATTTTGGACGTCTTTTAGGTTCATATCACCCGCTGTCAAAATTCTTTGAGATTCAGATTTAGCCTTTTCACGAGCATCAGAAATTATAGTTTCTGCCTCTTTGGTAGCCATTTGAATAACCTGCTCTCGTAATTGGTCAATTTCCTTTTGGGCTTTTTGATTTAGCTGTTTTTTCATGTCTGCAAGATTTTCATTAAGAGAATCAATATTAGATTCTAAACCAGATAGCGCCTTGATAATTTTATCAACAGTACCTGGTGAAACAGAGGTAGATAGAATCTCTTTTGTTATTGTCTTTGGGGCTGCTTTTTTTGAACCCTTGAATTTCAAGTTAAATCAAAACCTCCAAATCCATTAATTAAATCCTTCATTTAGTTGTAAGAAGTAATATGGCTCTTGCAAGATCGCCCTTTGCCTCAGTTAATGCATTAATTGCTTGTCCCTCACCTACACTAGCCTGTTGGCAAACTAGTTGAATGTCTTCTTCACTAAATACTGGAACCTCTCTTTCCTTTTCCTCATAGCTTTCTGCAATTACCTGAAAAATAGAATTATCCTTTGCTTTCATTTCAGTTACCGAAGGTTTGGGAATTATAATCTCTTTTTTATCGGTTTTGATAATGACCTCTTGAACATTTGGGATCTCTGCCATATCAAGACCCATCTTATCCATCATCCTTCGCATTTGGCGATTACCACCGCGCATCATAATGAACGATCTCCTTTATTCTGACTTTTTAAACTATCCCTAATTTTTATTGCTACTCCTCTATTTTGGGATTGAATCATTTCTGATGAAAGAACTGCTCTCCCTACAGCTATTACTTTGCTTTTGAATAAGACTGGAACGTCGGATGAGATTTGTATGTTTTTTCCACACCATACCACGTGATTACAAAAAACGGAACGTCCCTCTTCGACGAAAGGTTTCGAGTCTATATCAATCTCAAGGCAGTTTTCTTTGAATTTTTTACTTTTGAGTAACATTTGAGCAAATAGAGGGGTAATAGCCAAGCCACCATCTATTCGTAATGTACAAAGGAGTTTTTGGTCAGAAAAGACACTTCGAATTCTTCCGTTTTTCTTAGAATAGGTAATCTCAATTTTTTTTGGTAAGAATTTTGAAATTCCATTTCCAAACAAGGCATCTATTGTGTGATGGAGTTTTTCAACTGGTTCCATATTAATGCAAAAAACGCTATTCTAAATATTTGTTAACCCATGGACTATATTTTATATCGATATCTATATAGAATACTCAAAAAAATATAGATTATGGAAGCTCGGAATGATACAAGAAAAATTCAGTTTACTGGAAAATCATCTTACATTGTCTCATTACCAAAACAATGGATATTAGATCTTGGTCTAAAACAAGGGGATCCCATTAATGTTGTAAGACATGGTGCTTCAACTTTACAAATTTCTCCAACGCAATACAATACAAGAACTCTTCAAATTGAAGATGCAACTTTTGAGGTTGAGTCTGATGATAATATATCAATAGTGAGGAGATTAATTTCACTCTACTTTCTTGGATTTAAAACGATTAACGTCATACCCAAAACTGGTAGATTTAAACCAGATCAAAGAACTGCTGTAAAAGATACGGTAAAAAAAATGTTAATGGGAACAGAGATTATTTCGGATTCTACTGAAGGAATTACAATTCAGGTACTAGTAAATTTATTAGAGCTTTCAGTAAATGGTGCTTTCAAAAGAATGATACACCTTGCCAAATCAATGCTAAGTGATGCATTACTGGCAGTAAAAGAATCAAATTTTGAACTGGCTCAAGAAGTTATTAATGCTGATGATGAAGTTGATAGATTTGGTTTTTACATTATTCGTCAGCTAAAAATTGCTATTCAAAACGAGTACATGTTAAAAGAGATGGGATTTAAAAATATGAGAGATTGTTTGGATTTCAGGTTAGTTGTTAAAAATATTGAAAGGACTGGAGATCATGCTGTTATTATCGCACAAGATTTATTAGAATTTAAAAAACCAATTAAAAAAGAGATTCTCTCCAAAATTCAAGAAATGAATAATTTTGCTCTATCATTTTTAGATGATGCTTGTCTTGCTCTCTTTAAGGAAGATTTTGTCCAAGCAGAAAAGATCATACAAAAATCAATCGAAATTACTAAATATGAAAAAAAGGTTCTTGATGCTACTAAATCACTAAAGGATGATGAAGAAATCTTCATTGTAAGGAGAATGATTGAAAATATTCGAAGAATTGCAGAATATGCAAGTGATATTACCGAAATAGTTCTTAACATGAATGTGGAAAAAATTCTTCAAAAACCAAAAATATGAATTGTTGGTAGAAAATGAAAACTGCGATATTAATTACCTACGACATAAATGATTCAGTAAATGAAGCATTAGCCCTGTGTGATACCGCAAATTACAGAGTTTCCAAGATAATCAAGCAAGATTATTTGCTACGAGCAAAGTTTGGAATTGGTGAAGGAAAAGTTGATGAAATAAAAGAGTTAATTAAAAAATTAAGGCCAGATGTAATAATTTATGATGAAATTTTAAAGCCAAGACAAAACTACAATTTGGCGTCTAAATTAAAAATTCCCATTATTGACAGAGAGACATTAATTTTGGAAATCTTCGTAAATCATGCAGTGAGTTCTGAATCAAAACTTCAGATAAAGTTGGCACAGCTTCGTTATGAAATGTCAAGAGCAAAAGAAACGGTACGTCTAGCTAAACAGGGAGAGCAGCCTGGATTTTTAGGTATAGGAAAATTTGAAGTTGATGTATACTATAACGACATCAAACATAGAATAGAAAGTATAAAATCAAAGCTAAATAAAGCTGGAAAACAACGTGCGCTTCACAGACAATCAAGAGACCGACTTGGTTTTAAAACAATTTCATTAGCAGGATATACCTCAGCAGGAAAGACTACGTTGTTTAATCTGTTAACTGGGGAAGACCGCCAAAAAGGAAAGGAACTTTTTACAACTCTTTCAACTACCACACGGAGGATCAACATAAACAGAAAACCTGTGTTAATTTCAGATACTGTAGGATTTATCAGTAGACTTCCTGCTTACATGATTGAGGCGTTTAGATCAACTCTTGAAGAGCTTCTTTACACAGATATTGTAATTGTAGTTATTGATGCCAGTGATCTCCAAACAGAATTAAAAAAGAAATTTCAAAGTTGCACAAGAACTCTTAATGAGTTAGGAGTGGAACCAGATAAGATGATTTTTGCTTTAAACAAATCTGATCTCATTAAACCAGATAAGGTTATAGAAAATACAAAATATCTAAAACTAGATGAAACCAAAAAATGGATTCCTATTTCAGCGGTAACTGGAGAAAATATTTTAGAATTAAAGGGTTTAATTGGAAGGATGTTAGAATTAGAAAAATTTGAAATGACCAAAAAACCTATCAAAGCAGAGCTAGACTGAATTTATGAATTTTGAAGTCTTACGAATTGGTCAGAGGGTGGTAAGAGATGACCGTGTTACAACACATGTAGCTTTAGTTGCTCGCGCATTTGGTGCTTCAAAAATTTACATGAATGAAGTAAATCCAGAAATTAAAGATACTCTAAACAAAATTAATCGTACTTGGGGAGGAAATTTTGAAATTGAGTTCATTTCTGATTGGAAAAAGGTAATCAAAAGAAAAAAAACAAATTCTGTAAAAATTGTTCACTTGACTATGTATGGAGAAAATATAAACAAACTGACTACCTCTTTACAAAAAGAGGACAACATTCTCATAGTTGTAGGTGCCGAAAAAGTTCCACGAGAAGTTTACGATTTTGCAGATTATAATGTAGCGATAGGAAATCAACCACATTCTGAAATTAGTGCACTTGCAGTATTGTTAGATAGAATTCAGGAGGGTAGCCAGTTTTTAACAAAATTTTAAAATCCAGTTAGAGAAATAATCCCAACAAAACGAGGAAAAAATGTAATCATAAAAGAAACAATGGATAAATAATGGAATGTAAGGGATGTAATGAGCCTTGATTGATAAATATGAAGATCCATTTGTTCGGATTTCAACAATGATAGGTGGAGATGAATATCTCAAAGTAGCAAGATCCCTTTTGAAATCAGAGGATTCAACTGATGAAGAAATTGCAAGCTCTACTGGATTACGAATTAACATGGTAAGAAAGGTACTTTACGATCTTTTTGGGAAGGCATTGATTACTGGAATTAGAGTTAAAGATGAAAAGAAGGGATGGTTCGTATACCGATGGCGGTCAAGGAGAGATGAAGTAGAAAATTTTATTGAGGGTCAAAAAAAGAAAATCTCTGAAAGGCTTCAACAGAGGTCAGATTATGAAAATTCTTCAGATTTTTATCATTGTGGAAATAATGATTGCTCAAGGGTTACCTTTGAAAATGCGTTAGAGCTATTCTTCAAATGCCCTTCATGTGGTCTTGTATTAAACTTGAAGAAAAATGATAAATCAAAAAAGGCGTTTGCATATAAAATCGATCAAATTAAAAAAGATATGAGACAAAATTAGTGGAAACTAAAATTTCATTTATTCTCTTGGTTACACTGTAGTTATCTGTTATTTTTTTAGATAATGTGGAAACTGTGTTTATTACGGACAACAATAATTTCTCAATTAACTGAATTGCTGTTCAATTGAACGCACAAAACGTCAATAAGCACATGAAGTTAAAACTAAAAACATGATTAATGATTTAGCTATTTCTCAACTGGAATAGATGAGGTTTACTTTGGCAGGCATCTATACAAAAGAGGAAGCATTAGAAGACATGCTACAAAATGGAGAACTAGAAAGTGAAGAAGCAATAATGAATGATAAAGAAAGGTTTGGAAGAGTCAGAACAAGTCTTATGAAACAACTGAGAACGAAATATGGGGATGATGTTGCCAATAGGGCACTTTATAGAATTAACAAACGGATCTCAGAAGGATCTTTAATGATAAAAACAAATCTTAGTACCATTAATAGTCCCAAAACTGAAATTTAAGCTACTAAGTACTATATCGTTGAGGGTAGAAATTAGACTATGATGACAGAACCTCCTAAATCAGAAGGGTCTGAAGAGATCTGTCCGATTTGCAACAAGCCTAAAAGAAGACATACTCCAGAAGAAATATTGGTGTGTTCAAAAAAGATTAGAGAATTTCAAGATGCCAAAGAAGGAGAATCTGGAAATTAATTAACCGTCTGGGTTAAGATACCAAAAAATAGTTTTATTTTCAGCTGAATCTTTGCCCCATCGTAATTTACCATCTTTATCGAAATAACTTTGGCTTGATTTATCAGCGAATCCATATTTGATATTTAATTCAGAATTATAATCAACTATCTCATTCCTAGTTATAGCTGCCTTCCGTTGGAAAATTTTCGTTGCATTTACACTAGTTTCGCCATTTTCCATAGCCGTTTGCTTAGCTGCATATGCTTCATTATGCTGTTTTTCTGTTAAGTTAAACTGACCCCAGAAGATGCCTTGAACGGTTTCATCAACACTTTGAACAAATCTATCAAAAGCAAGTCTTGGTGTATTAAATTCTAATTCTTTTTCAAAACTTAATAGATCTTCCTTGAGTACATTTTGTGAGATTTGTCTTTGTTCATTTATGAAATTTTTACGATTCTCGATTTCTATCTGTTTTTTTTCTGCTTCTTCTTGTTGTTTTTTCACCTTCTCCATATGTTGAAGAATGATTTGCGAAAGGGGATTTTTAGTAAATCCTTCTTCAATTAATGATGGAAATTGGTTAATTGCAGTTAAATCAAATTCTGGAATTGTTGGAGGAATGCCATTAACAAAATAGGATGTGCTGATTACATTCATTCCATATCCTTCCTTAGTTGATATAACGTTTACAGTATAATCACCAGGTTGTGCAGGAGTTTTTAATTCGATATAGAAAGATCCTACATTATTTGTAATGGAAGTTATAGTTTCTGTTGCAAATGAAATTTTTACTTGGACGCCTGAGACAGGATTTCCACCTTGATCTTTTACATTACCTACAATTATTGGAAATTCGCCATCTTCAAGGGGATTATTTAGTGGCCAAGCCGTGGTAACTAAGTCTCCAGATGTTGAATAAGCATACGATACTATAGTAGAAAACATCACTAGCGATAGAATTACTAGATAGCCTATCTTTCTCATACCAGTTTCTTTTGAATTTCAAAATTAAACCCCTAGATGATGTGTTTTTATCAGCAGATGAAATTTTTTTGAGTGAGTTTCCTACCCGAATAATTCAGTAGCAAGATTAATTAATTTCTCACAAATTGAATTTATGTTTGAAAAAAACTCTGTTTTTCTCAATTTTCCTTTTACAAATCTTCAAATTTCAATTTAGAAGTTTATAGATCTAATAGTCTAGATCAATCAAACTGGACGTAATAATACATATCAACTAGTCTAGATTATCTATTACAGTGGGAACAGAAAATCTATCGTCTTGGAGTTTGTCGTCTGATAGATTTATACATGTTTTGGGAAGAATACGGAATCAAATTGGCAAAATAACTACTTATCTTGTTTCTAGTTCTTCTCCTATGACAACTGCTGATAAAGTAGGACTAGTTTTTACAATAATTGTTTTTAGTGTAATACTTACTCCTATTGCATTAAGTGATACTGATCCATATCATCTCAAATGGATATTAGAAGAGGTAAAAGATGGTATACCATTAATAGAGGATTCTTTTGGAAATCATGATGATAGTCAATATACTGTAATTATTCACCTGAAATCTTCACCTGAATCCCATTTAGATACTACAGAGAAGATTATTCTAGGAAAATATAGGACTGTAACAAATTAACTGTAATGTAAGACAACTTCGCTTCCTAACTGGCAAATTTTTTTCAATTTTAATTTTGTAGATTTATGAATATGAGAAAATCCTTCTCCTTCAACCAACGTAATAGCATTTTGTCCACCAACAAGATAGGGCGTAATTGTAACTATCAGCTCATCTACTAGTCCTAGTTTGATAAATTCCCAATTAACAGTACCACCACCTTCAACAAGAAGAGTTTTAATTTTTTTCTTTGATAGAGACTTCAAAAGACTCTTGATGTTAACTCTATTTTCGCCTAATACCATTATCTCAAGGGGATATTTTTTTAGTTTGGAAATATTTTGTCTTGATGCTTTTTAGAAACAGCTACTATTGTGGGGATTTTTTTACAAGTTCTAATAATTTGAGATTTTTGGTTGATAGTAGCATTGGAATCCAAAACAATGCGTAACGGGTTTTTACCTTTAACATATCTGACTGTTAAAAGAGGATCATCTCTATTTACCGTAGTAGAACCAACCAAAATAGCATCTACTTTTGAGCGTAATGTGTGAATTCGAACTTTATCTAGTTTTGAAGATAACTCAGAATCACCTGACTTTGTAGCTATTTTTCCATCAAGACTCATTGCTGCGCTGAGAATCACTCTAGGTCTAGATTTTTCCATGAACAATTTTTCCTCCAATCATTACTGCTCTAATTGTAGATTCATTAGCTCTATGTACAATTGAAGCATACGGATTATGCATTGGTTCTAAGTCTATTGCATGTTTGTCAATGAATACACAGTCTGCATATTTACCAATTTCAATGACACCAATATTTTTTTGTAATAGTTTTCCAGCATTTACTGTTGCCATCTTTAGAATTTGTTTTGGTGCAATTCTTTTACGATTAAGACCCATGGTAACTTTCCAGAGATAATCCATTTCACGAAACATGTCAGGAGAATTTATCATTACATTATCAGTTCCAATTGCAATATTACAACCTGCATTGATCATACTTTCTACATTAGGAATACCTTCTGCCAACGCAGAGTTTGCACGTGGACAAATCACAATACCCCTAGTTTTCTTAGCAACTTGATGTAAATCTCTATGTGATGCATAGGTCATATGAACAAGAAAGTGAGGTTTTAACAATAATGCACGTTGCGTCTCGGTTTTTTTCATTGTTCTCTTTGATAGATTTGAGCTCTGAATTGTTTCTTCAGAATGGATAGCTTTAAGCTTCGGAATTCTGGAATAAAATTTTAGAAGAGAATTACTGTTTTCGTTTGGTCCACTAATACCTAATCCATCACAGTTTTTTAAAAGAGCATCAAGTTCTACTTTTTTTGAATTAGGAAATGAAATATTATTTCTAATTTGTTTGTGATCTTGGTAATATTCTAACCTTCCAAGTATGATGGATCTTATTGGTAAAGAGGATAGTACTTTTTTTAGAAGAAGTACTCCATCTAGTCCACCTTCTCTAAAATCAACAAATGTTGTAGTACCATTTCTTATCATAGAAATGCATGTATTTTTCATAAAATTTGCAAGATGTGAGGGCTTTGATTCTTTTAGGATTTTTTGTTTTGCGCCTATAATAGGATGAATTTTTGCTTCAACATCGGTATTTAATAAAATATCCTTTGCAATAGAGTCTCCTATGTGAATATGTGAATTAATTAAACCTGGAATTACAATTAATCCTTCACAGTCAATTGAATCCTCTTTTGAGTTTGGTCTAAGGTTTGGTTTTATTTTTTTAAAAATTTCTTCAGAAATTTTCAGATTTGTAGAGGAAATAAAAGTTAATTCTTTACCGTAAAGGATGCTTGCATTTTTTAAAAGCATGATGTTTCTACAATTTCTGGTTTTTCTTTTCCAGAATCTCGAATCTCCCTTATTTTATCAAGCGATTGTGTTGCTAGCTTGGCAGCCTCACGTGAGGTTTTTCCAATTCCAATCCCACAATTAAGTAATATACCAAGATCATTTTTTGTTTTATCGATGAACTCCCTTGCCATTTCTTTTGCATCCTCATTTGCAACAACCATAAAATTATCACCGCCCATAAAGAACGCCATTGATTTTCTATCTAAGAAAAATTCAGACATTATGGAATATAGTTTAAACATTATTGAAGATATTTCGTATGGAGATTTTGTTTTTCGTTTAGACGATAAATTATCTACATCAAAGTGCAGAATAGTTACTTTCTGTTCAGAATATCCATTAACAAAACCATAGATATTATGTTCTTTGTTTAAAATTACTGGATGTTGTTTTCCCTCGTAAGCTTTTAAATTTGCATCAAATGGAGTCTGAGCAAATCCAATAGACATTGATAGTTTTAGTTCAAAGGATTCTTCAAGTTTTTTTTGAATTGAGACATGATCATCAAGAGTTAATCCATTAGTTACAACAAAAAACTCATCTGATCTGTTCAGAAATGCCAAACAATTTCTCTCAGAGAATAATTTTTGAACTTGTTTGTATAATGAGGCTTGTAACATTTGGAGTTCATGTTCTCTGTCGCTACCCAAAGTAAGTGTCCAAGGGCCATACTCATTGATTTTGATGATTGTGAGTTGAATCAATTTACCTAATTTTTTCTAGTTCCTCTAAAATCTTCATTACTGCTTCTACTGCCCTTTCTGAAACTGGTCTGATTCGTGCGTAAGCCTGTCTTTCTTCTATTCCAGGTCCTGTAATTCCTAATGAAACTGGTTTTTTGTGTTTTAATGAAAGTTTTGTAATACGTGTTGCAGTAGCATTTGCAATTAGCTCATCATGTTTTGTCTGTCCTTTAATTACTGTCCCAAGTGTCACGACACCATCAACCTCTTTTTTTTCAAGTAATGTATCTATAATTATTGGCATATCAAAAACGCCTGGAACTTTACATGTGAATTTAACATTTAATTTAAGAGATTTTGCTTTTTCTAAAGCTACTTCTAGCATTCTAGATGTTACTTTGTCATTAAATTCTGAAACCACTATTGCAATATTCAAAATTAATGCACCTTAGCGTATTCTAACAATTCTTTGCCATCAATAAATGGGATGGCATTTTGTTTTGCATATTTTTTTGCTTTTTCCACGGAAAGGGCTGAATATGTTTCTGCATCCATCATTTCACAAATAGCAGATACAGGATTCAATTTAGCAAGGTCTGTCAAATAGATCGACATTTCGGTATGTCCACGTCTGTTTGAAAGTAAACCATTTGCAGCAATCAATAAAGGAACATGTCCAGGTGTTTTAAATGATGAAATGAACTTATTATGTTGATTATCTGCTTTGTTGAGATTTGCCATTTCACGAATAGTAAGGGCTCTATCTCGATCAGTAATTCCCGTATAAGTTTGATAATGGTTAATTGAGATTGAAAAAGTTGGATGATCCCCATATGGAGCTAATCCCATAATCATTTCCCTTGATTTTGAGTCAAAATGAGTAGAACTAGACAAAATGTCATGCATGTAATTAAGACCAAGCTCTTTCCCAAGAGAGCTGTTTATTGCAAGACATATCAAACCTCCTGCGTGCTGTCGCATTCGTGCGATGTGTTCTGGTGTAACAAACTCTGCTGCAACAACCATATCGATTTCATTTTCTCGTCCACTCGAATCATGAAGTAGGACAAATTCGCCTCTTTTTAGAGATGATAGTGCGTCATCAAGTGACATGTTAAAAAGTGATTTTCTCTAATTATATAGTTTACTAAAAAATTGGTAATTACCAATTAAGTAGTAATAAATTAGGTTTGTTTTAGAATGTATTTTCCTAAAATATCAGTTTCAATATTAATCTTGTCGCCCACTTTTTTTGATTGAAAGTTGGTAATTTTGATTGTATGTGGGATTAAACAAACGGAAGCATTGTTTTTTGTGACATCAACTACTGTCAGACTTATCCCATCAATTGCGATAGATCCTTTTTTAACAATAAATTTTACTAATTTTTTTGGAACTTCAAACCATACTTTGATTTCTTTAGGTTTTTTTTCAATTTTTTTTATTATTCCAACACCATCTACATGACCTAAAACAAAGTGCCCTTCCATTCTATCACCTACCTTTAAGCTACGTTCAATGTTGACTGTAGCACCTTGTATCAAGTTTCCAAGATCAGTTTGTTTTATCGTTTCATCAATCATTTCAAAATCACATTTATTGTTTGAAATTTTAGTTACAGAAAGACATACACCATTTAATGCCACACTCTGTCCCACTTTGAGTCCTTTAGCATGCTTTCCTAAATCTACTGTCATCTGAAATGCACTACGATTTTTGGTATTTTGGCTTATTTTTTCTATTTTGCCTACGCCTTGAATTATTCCAGTGAACATAGATTGATTAATTTAATTCTGTATAAAAAGCATCAATTCGTATTGAAGATTTTTACACTATAAGATTCATCTAAAGAGTGTATTGGTTTCTGGTACAAAACTTATGGAAAAGATTCTTTATGGCGTTGCTAAACAATGGATTGCTGGAGAAACAATAGATGATGCTTTAGAATCTGTGAGAGATGCCTATAAGAAAGGTAGGCATGCAATTGTAAATAAATTAGGAGAGTATCATACTTCTAAACCAATAATTATTAAAACAGTAAAAGAGTATCAACTAATTTCTGCATCATTTAGAAAATGGAAAGTAAGAGGGGCAATATCTGTCAAACCTACACAGGTAGGACTTTCAATAAGTAGAAAAGAATGTTTAAGAAATTTTGAAACAATTATTAAAAATGCTTCTTTGTCACACACTTTTGTATGGATTGATATGGAATCCTCAGATCATACTGATGAAACTATAGAAATTTATCATAATCTATTTGCTAGGTACGAAAGATTAGGATTAGCGATTCAAGCAAATCTAAAGAGGACCAAAAATGATCTAATTGATTTACTTGAACATGGAACAAAAATACGTCTAGTAAAAGGAGCATATAATGAAGATGGAAAGATTGCTTATAGGTCAAAAAACAAGATTGATGAAAACTATCTAAGATTGATGAAGTTACTTTTTAGAGATGGAAATGAATTTGGGATTGCAACTCATGATTCAAGCATGATTAATCAGGCAATACGATTTTCAAAAATATATGAACGTAAATTTGAATTTCAGATGCTCAAAGGAATTCGTGATGAGCTAAAGCCTGACCTTGTCAGTAAGGGATTTGTTGTATCTGATTATATTCCCTATGGAACAAATTGGCTTCCTTATTCTATTCGTAGAGTAAGGGAAAGAAAACGAAACATCTTACTTCTTGGGAGCTCTTTTATTCAATCACATCGAGTATGAGTCTGGGCTCGCATAAATTGTTGCAGATAGTTTTCACCACCGGCTCCCTTTCCTGTAGATCCCGAATGTTTCCAACCAACAAATGGTTGACTGCGTACCAAAGCTGCAGTTGTAGCACTCGCTGCCCTATTTGCATACACTGTACCTGCTTGAATTTTATCAAAAAAATCATCAACTTGTTTTTTGTCATCACTAAATATTCCAGCCGTCAGACCATATTCAGATTGGTTTGCAAGATTTATTGCTTCATCAAAATCGTCAAACTGGTCTATGCATAGAAAAGGCAAAAACAATTCCTCCTTCATTAATTTATGATCTCTTGGAAGTTTTGTGACTATGGTAGGAGCAACATAGTAACCATTTTGATGCTGAGAATCATTCAAAATAGTTCCTCCTACAAGAATTTTTCCATCTTTTTTAGCTAATTCTACTGCTGCTTCAAATTTTTTCTTTGCAGCCTCATTGATAACTGGTCCCAAAAAAACATCTCTTTTCCAAGGAAGTCCAATTTTAAGTAATTTTGTTTTCTCTACTAGCTTTTCAATGAATTTATCTGCAATCTCTTTTTGTACATATACCCTAGAGCATGCACTACATTTTTGTCCCCCATATCCAAATGCAGCTCTCATAATTCCATCTGTTGCCTTTTCAAGATTTGCATGTTTTGTAACGATAGTTGGATTTTTTCCCCCCATCTCAGAAATGAATGGTTTGGTTTCATTTTGAGTGAAAGTTTTGTATCCAGACATTCCTACTTCCCTCGAACCAGTAAATGCAATTCCATCAACATCTGGGTTTTCTATGAGAGTTTTACCCACGACACTTCCGGGTCCTGTTACAAAGTTAATGGCTCCAGCCGGTAATTTCTTGTAAATTGTGTTTACAAATTCAAATGAAGAAAGTGGAGTGTCGCTAGCAGGTTTTAAGACTGCTGTGTTTCCTGTAATTAAAGCTCCAGTAGTCATTCCTATTGCTATGGCGGATGGAAAGTTAAAAGGGGCAATAATCCCCCATACTCCATATGGTTTAAGGATCGTTCGAGTTTTTTCTTTTGGATTAGGATGTTCAGTTTCTTTTGAAAATCCTTTATTAATTTCCAATTGATAAGCATAAAATCTCATAAAGTCAATTGCTTCATCAACATCTCCCATAGCTTCGATTCTGGTTTTTCCATTTTCAAAGGACATAATTGCTGATAGGCGAAATTTTTGTTTTGAAAACAAGCCAGCGCATTCTTTGAAAATTTTTGCTCTAGTTTGATATAGAGTATTACTCCATTCAAAGAATGCATTCTTTGCTGATTTTATAGCATTATTGGTATCATTCACGGTTCCTTTGGGAAACTTAGCAACAATAATTGTTGTATCAGATGGCGATTTTACTTCAAATTGTATTTTAGAAAAAATTTCTTTGCCGTTAATTATTAAAGGATATTCTTTGTTTAAATTATTTTTTACTTGTTCAACTGCTTTTTCAAATTGTTCATGAAATACATCAGTTGTATTATTTGCTACTGCGTTTCCCCATGTGAATTCATTTTCAAACATAATAGTAATACATACATACCATTTTTAAATGAATAAAAAATTTGTTAATGAAATTATGTTCTAACACAAAAACTAATGATTTTTACATTATAAGACATATCTAATTGATTCTAGTCTTCAGGTCGCAGTCCAGCGCGAAGAAGGAGATAAACTTCTACTTTTTTTATTTTAATTTCTATTTACAGGAAGAAATTACCTCAGAAATCATTCTAGATGCAAGATGAGATGTTCTGTCTTTGATATCATAGCTTGGACAGACCTCCATTATATCCATGCCAATAATTCCTTGTTCTACTATAGCTTTTAGAAGAGACACTGCTTCGATATTTTTTAGACCCAATGGTACTGGAACTGAAACTCCTGGGGCAAAAGCAGGATCAATACAATCCATATCAAATGAAATGTAGACATTCTTGCCAATTGTTTTCAAAATTGATTTTGAAATTTCTTTAACCCCTTTTTCTAATATATCAAAAGGAGTAATGACCTTTATGTCGTATTTTTTTAGATTATCTAGTTCTTCCTGTTCAGGAGTTCTAATTCCTATCTGCAGGCTAGTTTTTAGATCGATATTGGGTAAAACATCATAAAAAACTGATCCGTAATAGTTCTGGGTTGAATTCACCAAGTCAGGGTGGGCATCAAAATATACCAAAGAGAGGGGGGCTTTTTTCTTTGAAATTGCTTTGATTATATCCCTGGAAATGGAATGATCGCCTCCCATTATAATTGGGATTTTTGATTTTGAAATAATTCTTTCAAAAATCTCATCAATCTGATTCTTTGATATGTTTCCGTAATCTAGGACTTTTTTTAGTCCTATTCCATTAAATGGAAGACCAAGAGATTTTTTTCCGTCTCTAGTGTAAGAGTCTCGTAAATTTGAAATCTCACGGATGAAATGAGGAGCTTCAGATGCTCCTTTTCTGAGAGCATGAGATTGAGATTCATCGGGAATTCCAAGAATTACAATTTCTGATTGTTCAAAGTCAGTAGTGTTTGCCCAACAAATGGTCTTTTCCATATTTCTTTTAATTTTTCTCTCTAGAAATTGTTTACTCAAACTGCCTTAGGTATTAATTACTATTTTACTATGCTATTTTGTTGCCTAGTCAATATTTTGTGGAAACAGCTGACTTTGAGAGTTTTGCTAGGTTTGTTTGTGCATTAAAGGAGAATCCTTTAAGGGTATATTCACATGACTTGAATAAAAAGAGGGTCTTATCTAGCAGAAGAGTTCTTGCAAACTCTCTTTTTTCAATTTATACTGTTGCACCTAATAGTGGTAGATATATTTCATATAATGTAAAAAATGGTAGAGAAGAATGTAGTGTAGTAAGTTCCACAAAATCATTTTCACAATATGCACCAATTGTTCATCTAAGCGCACTCCCATCAACATTAATAATTAATCCAAAAAAAATTCAAGATAAATTCACTCCAATAAAAGTTGAGGATTTGGGAAGTCTTGCAAGGTTAACATATGATCCAGAATTGCCCGATGAACCAGACTTGACACTTTTTATGTTTCCACAAAAAACAAAATGGATAATTGGATATATTACATCACTTAATTTAGAAGATACATTGTATTTTTTTAATCATGTAACACTTGATAAAGAACCTGCAAAACCATTCTTACAATATTCAACTAATGATGACAAGACTCCAATATTTACAGACAAGTTTCAACACGGTTTATCATATTTACCTGTTGTAAAACTAAAAGAATATCATCCAATTTTTGGATTAAATTAACAAAACAAAGTTAGAAAATTAATTATAACTTAAATTATTTTTTCTTTTCTTCAAAATCATCATCTTCAAAATCGTCATCTTCATCATCATATTCTTCGTCGTCGTTCATATCTGTAGGCACTAACGGTTTTTTTTCCTCTGGAATAATATCTGGAATTAGTTCAGCCATTTTTTCACTTGTGTCAATATCCCCTGCACCCATTAGAGTTAGAGTGGACCTTATATTAGTTAATTTTCGGATATCACCTATAATTGCTTCTTTAAGTTTCTCCTGGTTTTCTGATTCTACTTTAGCAATAATATCATAAATTCCTAAAGTACCATGAATCTCCTTGATAGAGTCCATCTTTTTTAATTCCTTAATTATTGACTCTTCATAACCAGTATCGCAATTTATTAAAACGTAAGCTCTTTCCATCATAATTTAGTTATGGATTAAAGAAAAAAAGATTTGCCGGGTTTATACCAAATTTATAACAAATTGCTTGAATGATTCCTAATTTTTGCAATTGTATTGCAAGACAGTGTAGTTGAAAATTTTTTCAAATTGTATAGATATTCCAAGATCCTAGAATTGGATTTTAGTGGTAATGAGTGGTAATTACTACCATAGTTTATATCCTCTAGTTTAATGAGGTGTAGCGTGAAAATAATAACTGTAAACCCAGCAACAGAAGAAATCCTAGCTGAATATGATGCCTTAACCGAAGAACAAGTGAATCATGAAGTAAATGATTCTAGAAAGGTCTATGAGTCAATATGGAAAAAATTTGACATTTCTGAGAGAGGCAAGCTTCTAAGAAATCTTGGACATATGTTGAAACAAAGAAAGAAGGAATATGCAACTATAATTACAAACGAGATGGGAAAACCAATTACCGAATCTTTGGCAGAAGTTGAAAAATGTAGTTGGGTTTGTGAGTATTATGCAGATAACGGGGGAAAATTCTTAGAACCTGAATTTATTGAAACAAATGCAAAAGACAGTTACGTTCGCTTTGATCCCTTAGGTGTAATAGGTTGCATAATGCCGTGGAATTTTCCGTTCTGGCAAGTATTGAGATTTTGTGTCCCTGCTTTATTTGCTGGAAATACTGTATTACTAAAACATTCAAGTGTTTGTCCATTATCAGGAAATACCATTCAAAAGGCATTTGAAGAAGTGGGATTTCCAAAAGGAGTATTTCGACATCTAGTAGGAAATTACGTTGTTGGTGAAGCACTCGCAAGAGCCAATGTTGATGCAGTTTCAATTACTGGGAGTACAAGAGCCGGAAAAAGAGTTGCGGAAATTGCAAGTCAGCAATTACATAAATTTATTTTAGAACTTGGTGGAAGTGATCCATTTATTGTATTAAAAGATGCTAATATTGATAAAGCAGCAGAAATTGGAGTTAAATCCAGATTTCTAAATAATGGTCAGAGTTGCATAG
>JBQTHA010000034.1:0-7045 GCA_052390375.1 Nitrosopumilaceae archaeon | reverse complement strand
GATTGATCAATGTGCTTCACGAAGGGGTGAGATCAAATGATCCTGACAGATCGCTTCGATCATTTTTTTTGTTTATCCTGTTAGTTTCCGATACTTCTTTTGCAATTTGATATACTCTTCAAGAACATCATGGCAATCACGGCAAATCATGATTTTTTTCTGGATTTCTTTGTCATGATGTTCTGTTAACGGTTTATCCATCTTACAGCAGGGACATTTTCCTAAACCGCCCATGTAAATGGGATCGGAATCTAGGATTTAACAATTTCAGGATCAAGCCTAAATCAAATGAATTGTTAGATAATGAGTTGGAGTATTACTGGATCGAGTGGACCATGTATGACAGTGTTACTAAAAGATATGCAATTCTTGAAAAAGAAATATTCTTCGAGGAGAAGAAAGAGTACCTTTCTAACGACATCATCTACGTAGTTCGTGCAGAAGAGTTTGATGATATGATACGTAGAGCATGCAATTTGTGGTTAGATCAGTGGATAAAGAATGGAAGAAAATGGAAATGGTACGACACATGGCAACCAACTATTCTACAGCTTACTAATGACGAGTTGTTAGAAAAAGTCAAAGGTCTGATTGGGATCACTGATAATAGACTGACTCTTTTTCCAAAAGAAAACATTTCTGTTTTGAAAGGGAAATTTTCCGACGAAGAGCTGAATAGGATTCTACCAGAACGCCTGAAACCACCAAGCCCGGCGGGAAGACGAACTGGCAATATCGGATTAATACTCGATGAAACGAGACGGAGAACAGCAATTCCTTTGATGTATGAGTTTGATAGACTTGCACCGAAAAACACAGCACTGATAGGATCGACAGGTAATGGAAAAACGATTGCTGCATACGCTATTGCTGAAGAGGCCCTCTTGCAGAACATTCCCGTTTTAGTTCTTGATCCGACGAATCAGTGGACAGGGTTTCTTGAACCATGCAACGACAGGACTATGTTAGACAGATATCCAGATTTTGGCATCAGAGGACCACGGGGATTCTCGGGGAGGATATACACTCCTGGTGTCGATATTGGCCTACCATTAAAAACGAACCTTCTGTCAAAACCGGAAACAAACGATGAATCAGAGTTAATGGGATATGCAATAGAATTGTCTGATTTCATCGAAGATCACTGCAATCTTTCCCCTGCTGAGAATGAAATGGTTAAGCGTGTCATATTTGATTCTTGGATAAATGGGATTGATCTTGACTACAAATCACTCAAGGATAAAATTCCAGATGAAAAAATAAAAGGAAAACTAGGAAATCTGATCGCTTTCAAAATTCTTTTTGAGGGTACCAGACTTGCTGATGCTTCAAGTCTGTGGAATAACGGTGCAATTTCTATGATTTCTTTTTCAAATATCAGGATAAGAGAAACTCAGATGCTTGTTGCATATTTTGTTGTGAGGAATTTGGTCGATTACTTTGATTCACTGACTGATATAGATTCTCTACAGGAAAAACTCAGGTTTTTGCTGATTGTGGAAGAAGCTCATAACTTCAGCGGAAAGCATGTCAAAGATATCCTTGACAGAGCAAGCAGGACATTAAGAAAGAAAGGATTAGGAATTCTTTTCATTACTCAAAGGTTTGTCGACCTTGGCGAAACTCAGACGAACATCAACACAAAAGTGTACATGAGAACCTCGCATATGGCTGACATAGAGAGAGCGGGCATTGACCTTGGAGAATTATCAAACATCCTCCCAAGTCTGAGGACGGGTACTGGAATATTCTATGCCCCGGACTACGGTCCTCCAACTTTTGTCGAATTCAGACCGTGTATGCATAGGAATTCTGGACTGTCTGACGATGAGATAAGACGGAAAATGCACTAAAATCGTTTGCTTGAAGAAATATTTGAAATGGTATTACCCAATTGCTTTTAATCAAGATTATCGAAAGTAATTAGTTGACACGTCAAGACTGGGTTTTAAATCTTCTAAGACGATCTTTTCCAAATTTGATATCTTATGAACGATTTTTACAACCACTCCCAGAGATACTTGATACACTTCTAACTAGTGCAATTGTAAAAGATTGGGAGATACTAACAGGACAAAAAGTGAAAAAAGGTTCTGCATTAGAAAAAACACTTTCTAAAAAAGCAAAATCTATTGCGGATTCTAGTAAGAGCGGTGTTAACAAAGTTCTGAGGGGCAAGGATAAGAAATTAACAGATGAAGAAATTGATGCGTTAGAAGCAATAATACTCTTAAAGGGGAGGCCAGCAATTTTCGTTCAAAAGGGCAAACTGACTAATATACCGGACGAATGGAACATTTTGAATCAACATCAAAAAGCTATTGAAGATTTACTTCCTAGTGTAGGACGCATATGTGTGATAGGTCATCCACGTCATGCTTGGTTAGGAACTGGTTTCTTAGTGAGTGATGATGCTATTATGACTAACAAACATGTGGCAATAGAGTTCGCCGAACTTGGCAAAAAAGGTGCATGGAAATTCAAATGTGATCACAATGCGAACATAGACTTCTTCCATGAATATGATAATACACAAACCGCAGAATTCAAGATTACGAAAATTATTGGAATGCACGATAGTCTTGATATGGCTTTGCTAAAAGTATCTTCAAAATCGAAATCAAAAGGAGCTAAGAAACCTAAACCACTTACATTATCTTCTGATGAAGATGATGCAACAATGCAAGAACGATTTGTCTATACTGTTGGATATCCAGCGTGGGATGGAACACGTAACGATCCAGATTCAGTCAGAAAAATTTACGGTGACGTCTTTGGAGTTAAACGACTATCACCAGGTCAAATAATTGAATTTAATACTCAAACCAAAATAATGAAACATGACTGTTCTACATTGGGAGGTAATTCTGGTTCCTGTATTGTTGATGTCGGAACAAACAAAGTCATTGGATTACATTTTAGCGGATTATATCGTCAATGGAATAAAGGAATAGCACTATGGAAACTCAGTAAAGATCGTCTTTTGAAAAAAGCAGACGTTCACTTTGAATAAAAATTAGGTACCTATTGTTAGCTTATCCATCTGGCCAATCCAATTACATAGGCTCGTATATTCCAGGAACTATGTCCATGTACTCTACATCAGTATTTTTAAGGAGTGATGTGAGATGGCGTGGTTTACAATGAACATGTAGTGCATCAGAAGTTGCGTATAGCAAAAAGTAAGTTTCTTTGTCCAGATATTTGTTATAGAATTCTAGCGGAGTTCCCTTTACTTTGATCTCAACTTCAGGTGCTGGAGCTGCATCATCACTAAACCCTTCAAATGCATCAATGTAATTTGCCAAATCTTTTCCAATTCTCTTTAAATCCCATTTCCTCTTGGATACTCTTTTCAAACTTATCACATCAACGGATTACGTATGATTTTTACCTTTATTGAATTTAAATCGCTATGTTTCGGTTAAGATTTTACATTATGTTAAAAAATATGAGGTGTGATTATAGCCAAACCAGTTAACGCCGTTATCATTTATTCACTTTTTGTAATCATCGTTTTCCACGGATCTTTACGATCTGTAAAAAATAAGGGGGTTGCCCGTTGTGATACCTGTAGATTTTTCTGTGTTTTCTTAAAAGTACCTCTAGTTTTTTCTACAGGTATCATCTTTTGCCTTTCCGAATATGTTACCTGTAGATTTTTCTCTGTTTTATTAAAACTACCTGTAGTAAGATGCGACGACTTTCTGGCCAATCTTTAGGTCTTTTTGTTCTCGAACTTTCTTTACAGCCTCTTCGAAATGCTTCATTGTAACTTTAGCGCCCTCTGAAGCCTTTTCTGCCTCTTTAACTTCTGGATGGGCATCAAGAAATTCGTGGATTACTAAAGAAACTGCAGTATTTGCAATAGCAGCAACATCAGCTCCACTTAGACCATCTGTTACTTCAGCTATTTTTTCTATATCCACATATCCAGTACTTTTTGGATCTGTAACAATGGGAATTTCCTTTGCATTAATCGCTAGTATACTCTTTCTACTTTCTTTATCAGGTAATGGAATTTGTATAATCTTATCAAATCGTCCTGGTCGTAGTAATGCAGTATCAATCATGTCTGCCCTGTTTGTTGCCGCAAGTACTACAACACCACGCATATTTTCCATACCATCAAGTTCGGTCAAAAGTTGACTTACAACTCTTTCAGTTACTGCAGTTTCACCTCCAGCACCCCTAATGGGTGCAATGGAATCAATTTCATCAAAGAATATTACACAAGGTGATGCTTGTCTTGCTCTTCGAAATATTTCCCTAATTCCTCTTTCAGATTCTCCAACCCATTTTGATAACAGCTCTGGACCTCGAACAGAAACAAAGTTAGCTTCACTTTCAGTCGCTACAGCTTTTGCTAGTAATGTTTTTCCAGTTCCACTTGGACCGTGTAACAAAATTCCACGTGGCATTTTATGACCTAATTTCTCATATAACATAGGATATTTCATGGGCCATTCTACAGCTTCTTGGAGTTCACGTTTAACTTCTACTAAGCCACCTACATCATCCCATTTTACATCAGGATTTTCAATGAATACTTCTCGCATTCCTGAGGGGGTGACTTCTCTTAGCGCCTTTTGGTAATCTTCTCCATTTACAATCAGTTTTTCCAAAGTTTCAGGAGGTATTTTTTCATCTTCAAGATTAAGCTCTGGTAGTAATCTTCGTAAGCATTTCATTGCGGCCTCCTTACACAAATATTCCAAATCTGCACCTACATACCCATGACTAACTGCAGCACATTTATCTAAATCCACATCATCTGCTAAAGGCATATTTCTAGTGTGAATTGCAAGGATGTCTTTTCGCCCCTTCTTATCAGGAACTTTGATCTCAATTTCTCTGTCAAATCTACCAGGTCGTCTTAAAGCTGGATCTATTGCATTTGGTCTGTTTGTTGCAGCGATAACAATTACTTTACCTCTTGCTTCTAATCCATCCATCAATGAAAGCATTTGTGAAACTACTCGTCGTTCTACTTCCCCCGTAACTTCTTCCCTCTTAGGAGCTATAGAATCAATCTCATCAACAAAGATTATGGATGGTGACTTTTCTCTTGCTTCTTTGAAAATTTCTCTTAGTCTTGCTTCACTTTCACCATAGAATTTACTCATAATTTCAGGACCTGAAATACTAATGAAATGAGCATTACTTTCATTTGCTACAGCTTTTGCAAGAAGTGTCTTACCAGTACCAGGTGGACCATACAAGAGTACACCTTTTGGTGCTTCAATTCCTAATTTTTCAAAAATTTCTGGGTGACGTAGTGGTAACTCAATCATTTCCCTAACTTTTTTGATTTCATCAGCAATGCCACCAATATCTTCATATGTTACTTGTGGAACTCCTCTGAGAGTTTCTCCTTTTTCAGCTATATGAAAAACTGTCTTTTGAGTTACAAGTACTGCATCAGCTGCAGGGGTAACACCAATAACTTGAAAGGTTAATCGTCCACCAAAATATGGAACCATTACATTATCCCCTTTAATTAGAGGAACACTTTCTAACGCATCAGCAAGATAGCGTTCATCGATTGGGGGAATAGCCTCTAAAGGTGCTACTACCACTTTTTCTGCTGCAACAGCTTTTATCTTTCTTACTGCAATTGTATCTCCTATTGCAATTCCTGAATTATTTCGTCCTAGTCCGTCAATTCTAATAATTCCTTTTCCCTCATCAGATGGATAAAGAGGAAGACATTTTGCAACCGTACGTCGTTTACCTTTAATTTCAATTACGTCGCCAGTAGACGCATTTAATGTATCCATAGAATCATAGTCTATTCTAGCTACACCTCTTCCGACATCTCTGGTATATGCTTCTAAAACCTTAAGAGAAAGTGAATTCTGACTCATAAGAAAATTCTCTCTTCCTATGTTTTTATATCTTTGGCAGTATTATTCTAACAAAATTATCAATTCTTGTGCAAAACTATCAATCCAAACACAAAACTTAAAATCTGTTTAACCTTGAAAATCGATCAACTTGGGTAAACGACCATTAGTTAGAAGACGAGGCCGTGGAGGCATGCAGTTTAGAGCTACTACAACTGGGAAGCTTGCTCCTGCAAAATACCCAAACTATAACTTAACCGAAAAACATCTGGGAGACATTATTGATTTAGTTCACGAAAGAGGTCGTGATGTACCACTTGCAAAGATTAGATTTGAAGATGGTTCAATTTCCTTTATTCCTGCAGTTCTTGGCACAAAGGTTGGTTCAAAAATCCAATTTGGTTTAGAAGCAGATATTTCTGACGGAAATGTAATCAGTGTTCAGAATATTCCAGATGGTACCATTGTGTGTAATGTAGAAAAACATTTTGGAGATGGAGGCTCACTAATTAAATCAGCAGGGACCAACGCAACAGTATTTTCACATGGACCAGATGGAGTAACAATTAAGCTTCCTTCAGGAAAATTTTCAACTATTAATCCAAAAAATAGAGCAATGATAGGAACCTTAGCAGGAGGTGGTGTTGGAGATAGACCATTTATGCGCGCGGGAGTAAAATGGCGCAGATTTAGATCAAAGGGACAAAAATACCCAATTGTAAGAGGTGTGGCACAAGCTGCATACGTTCATCCTCATGGAGGTGGAAGACATCAACATGTAGGACAAAGTTCAACTGTGTCAAGAAATGCTCCCCCTGGAGCAAAAGTTGGAAGTATTGCCGCTAGAAAAACTGGTCGTGCTAGAATCAAAGAACGAAAGTAATTTTTTAATTCTACCAAAAGGCCAAAATTGATTAATGACTTGTTAAAACAAATCATTGCATGGCAAACCTATGTGTTCGACTTTTTATAAAAGGAAAAGTTCAAGGTGTCTTTTTTCGACAAGCTCTAAAAGTTAGAGCGAAAAAGAATAATGTAAACGGTTGGGTACGGAATCTAAAGGATGGAAGAGTTGAAGCATTGCTTGAAGGGGAAGATACGAATGTCAGTACCCTGATCGAGTGGTGTCACGCAGGATCTGCAAATGCAAGAGTTGAAGACATTGAAATTAAAAACGAAAAATACAAAGGAGAATTTTC
>JBQTHA010000033.1:0-4251 GCA_052390375.1 Nitrosopumilaceae archaeon | reverse complement strand
ACAGTTCTGGTAACTGAGAATGAACAAAATGCTCCTGGTGCTAGAGAATCACATGCTGCTGGTGCAGCTGCAGCTAGGTTACCAAGCAAAGTATCTGATACAGAATCTAATATAAGATTTGGAGAATTAGCAGAGCCTGTGTTTGTTATGGTAAAGTCATAGGTTACGTCATCACCTATCTTTGAAAGTGTGTCCCCAGTCTTTTCTACTAGTACTGATGGCAAGAATATCTCAACTGTTTCAGAATCAGTATCAGAAAATAGTTGACCTACATCATTCCTACATGTATAAGTCGCAGAGTTTGTAGTAGTCTGAGTTAATGTAGTTGTTCTTGTGAAGGTTATCGTTTGACCTGGCTGTAAAGTTGTATTTGGTGGTGGAATAATAGTGCCAAACTGACTATCAACAAGACCAGTACCAGGAAAATTAGTTCTGGCAACACAGGGTTGATCACCACTATTTGTTACAGTGTATGTATAAGTAACAAATGTGGGGTTGAGACCAATAGTTGGATTTGCAGTCTTGACAAGGTCAATTATTGGGGCGCTCGGTCTTATCTGAGCAAAAGCATCCTGTGAGCTAGCAAATATAATAGAAACAGTTAATGTTAACACTAAAGCGGCAAGTAGCATTTTCATTAGCTACCACTTCCTTTTTGCATCACGTTTTAAAACAAAATTATACTTAAAACCAGTATGAAACTGGTAATACAGATTAGTAGTTTCAGCTATCAACACAATAGTTTACTTGCTTTTTAGAAATAATTTTTTATAACTCAAGCGATCAGAAAAAAAGTACTAGCTAGTCTAGTATACTTGTTCTAGAATAACTTTATCTTGTTTCCAATCTAGATGCGGAGTTTCTCAAGTCTTTTTAATCAATGCTCATTTTAGAGGTTAATGCAACCAATAATTATACTAGGAGCAGTCGTAGTTGCGGCAGCTCTTATAGGAACTGGTTTCTTAGGCAATGGAGGCAACATTCAGTTGTGGCTTCAATCACTCGGTTGGGGAGAGCAAGACTTGCAAGCTCCAATCTCACACGCATACATTGATCTTAACCTAAAGAAAATCAGAAATAACGCAGGAACAACAAACACAGTAGCTGACGATTACTTTGATAACGTCATAAGCTCATGCAGCTTCCACAGTGATCAAGACATTGACTCATCACCACAAGCAAACCAAGAGTTATCACCAGGTGTAATCATCTGTAAACTCACCGATCCAAGAGACTTGGCAATCGCAGAGGGAAGAATCCTCTTAAATGGTAGTGCTGAGGAAGAATGTCCACAAGAAGAAGTTGATCTCGATAAATTACGAGATGGTGGATATGATGCAAGTGAACACATTAACATCCAAATCTGTCAGACAGCATTCCCAGGAGCTAACGACGTTCAGAAAGTAACTGACGTTAAGATCGTTGTTGAAGGTTCCTTATCAGTACCTCGTCCTGACGCATAAATAACTACATCCTTTTTTCTATTTTTTTTACTTAGCCCTATCTAAGAGACTTTTTCTTGTACATTGAAATTGCCAGTGCAAGTCCAATTACTGCTGTCATGAGAATAATGCTTGAGGAAAACTCTGGTACTACTGTTATGGTGGCACTTGCCACACCGCTGTATTTGGTATTAAAAGGCTCATCTATCCCAGTTCCCTGTATATCTATTAGAACTGTAAATGGTCCTTCCTGGGTAAAGTTAATCAATTGTGTATCCATTCCAGATTTTACATGTAGGTTTTTCAGGCTTAGAACCTTCTTTCCTGTAGAGTCTGAGACCTCAAAGGAATAATTGACATTTTCTAAAATATCGCCATTTTGAGGATCAAAAAAACGTAAAGTAAAATTTGTAAGCTCATTTACCTCTAGTTTTTTCCTATCTATGCTTACCTCAATGTTTGCCGTCTCATTTAACGTTGATAGTAATATTTGGCCAGTGTCTTTTTTTTCACCCTGTTCAAAGGATGCTAGAAATAAATCAGCGCCACTCTCTATCCTATCCTGCCAAACTGTATAAACTTGATTATCAGTTAGAAAAATTTGTGGGCCCAGGACAAAAATATTTGATTCTTCTTCATTTTGGCTCAAGTTTCTAATACTGCCAAATGTATCTCCAGAGTCTGTACTCTCCCTGAGAAATATGTCGCCGTTTCCTTGGCTATAGTCATTCCATATTACGTAAAGATTTTCTTTATTTGCAGCAATCTGAGCCAACTCGGATCTGCCGGTGGTTTGACTCAAGTTTATTGGTTTGCTAAAAGTTAATCCGCCATCAACACTTTTTGTAAAAAATACATCAGAGTCATTCTCTAATCCTTCATACCATACAACAAAAATATTGTTACCAGAAAGTGCAATCTGAGCATCTCTTCCAAATTGAGAAAAATCTTTGCTGTCACTTAGGTTTATTGGTTCACTAAACGTTTTGCCGTTATCTGTACTCTTTGAAAAAAATATGTCGCTAGAGTTTGTAGTTTTTTGGTTCCAAACCAAGTAAATGTTGTTTTCACTTACTGTAATTCCTGCATCAAGTGACTCTAGTGGATTATCACTTACATTAATTGGAGTACTAAATGAATCCCCCTTGTCAGTACTTGCTGAGAAAAAAATATCACTAGCCTTACCTGTCATCTCATTCCAAACAAGATAAACATTGGACTCTGCTACTCTCATTCTAGGATTCCATGAAATCTTGCCAGGAGTGTTACTGATATTTGAAAACTCAAAAGTTTGTCCATCATCTTGGCTGCGGCCAAAAAATATCTCCTCCTCTCCTGTAATTACATCAACAATTCTGCTCTCACCACTAGGTAAATCGATTGTAGTAGTTCTTCCCCCATTATTCCATACCAAGTACACATAATTTTCCCATGTAGCAATCCATGGGTTAAACGACGGTTCGGGGGTTCGTATATTGATTACATTAAAACTTTTTCCTGTATCATTGCTTTGGCCAAAAAATATGTCGCTTTGACCTGGGGAATAGTCATACCAGACCACGTACACGTTAGGCTCTGATACGACCAGTCTTGGAAATGCAGAGCTGCCATTATTGGTGCTAAGATTAAGTGGCGTATCAAAACTTGCTCCATTTTCACTTTTTGTAAAAAATACATCAGAGTTGCCTGGGGTATCATCTGTCCATACCATGTAAACATTATTCCCTTGGACAAAAAGCTGTACGTTTCTTGCCTCGCCAGTAGAGTTGCTTAAATTAACAGCTGGGATCATTTCTGCAAAAGCTTGTAAAGAAAACAATGTCAGAATAGACGCTAAAATAATTATGACAAACAGTACTGGTAGAAGATTAAACATTGTCAATTTACTTTAAATCGTTATATTTAATGCATGTTGAACCAAGATTTTTTTATACCAGTAATGGTTTTTGCAAATTTGAAATTTTTTATGGATATAGCTGTATCATTTTGAACAGACATTAAGATTTATCTAAACAAAATTACTTTGAAGCAATGAAACTTGTTTTTCATGTGCAATTGATTGCCCACACTTACAAAGGTGAAAATTTTATTTGAGAACATGGAAGCGGGGGTTTATTGAAATTGTTGGCGAAATATTAGAAAGCCTAAGCAAAAAACCATTGAAAAAATCACACATATCATATTACTGTAACCTTGATGCCAGAGCAGTAACCAAGTATCTTAATTTGATGATTGAGCTAAAACTTGCAGAACAATCAAAAGACATTAAACATTATAAAATTACACTCAAAGGAATCAAATTCCTTGGCAAGTACGATACTTTAACTAAATTTCTTCAAAAGGATTTGAAAAAAGACCATAAGCTACCAGAAATGCAGCTACATAAATCTCAGATTAATAACTAGGCTCGTTTTTACTACCAATTCAAAAATTATTTTGTGATTAAGGTGTTAATAATGTACCAGGTGCAGAACAAAGCGGACTGTTATCTTTGTCATTAAGTGTCTTTAGCAAATTCAAGGTATCATCATAATTTTCATTTGCAATTGCAATTTGAGTCATAGTCATTATTTGTGGTACAGTATATGGGTACTTTACGTCAGGATGAGCCGCATTTAACATAGCAGCAACTGACTCTCTAAGTAGAAGGTTCAATTTTCCATCTTTTAGTGTCAACGCTTGGATAATTGTTAGACCATTTGTGTTTTGATCCTCCCCAGCTACTACACCTCCTTCACCAGCTACTACGCTCTCTTCGTCAGTATCTTCACCAGCTACTACGCTCTCTTCGTCAGTATCTTCACCAGCT
>JBQTHA010000032.1:0-3014 GCA_052390375.1 Nitrosopumilaceae archaeon | reverse complement strand
GTCGTGACCTTAATTTTCTATTTAAGGGTTTTGAAGATTACTAGAGATTAAGATCGAATCTTTCTGCATCCATTACATTAATTGCAGATAAGGAGAGTTTTCCTTGATGTTCTTTAAAGACAGTAAGTGATG
Organism: Nitrosopumilaceae archaeon; assembly: GCA_052390375.1. Classification (GTDB taxonomy): domain Archaea; phylum Thermoproteota; class Nitrososphaeria; order Nitrososphaerales; family Nitrosopumilaceae; genus CSP1-1. The sequence goes on along the minus strand of JBQTHA010000032.1, from coordinate 2,882 downwards.
CATTTTCAATTATCAATTCAAACATAGAGTTTGCATCCAAATTCATAATTGTAGATATCATTGCCTTAATTGGATCCATGTGAGTTACTAACAAAACGTTTTCATCATTATGCTCTTTTAATACATGATCAACAATTGATAAAACTCTGTTCTTAACTTGAACAAAAGTCTCAACTCCATTATGAGCAATTTCAAGTTCTCCGTCATAGAATTTGAAAAATACATTTCCATGTTTTTCAAATATCGCATCGTACTCCATGCCGGTAAATTTTCCCATATCAAGTTCAATTAGTCTCTCATCAATTTTGTATTCCAAAGAATTATGTTTTGCAACAATTGCTGCAGTTTTTTCAGCTCGCTCGATTGGACTAGAATAAATTGCTGAAATGTTAAATGGTTTAAGAAATTTTGCTATCTGTTCTGCTTGTTCTACTCCTTTTGGAGTTAAGCTAACACCAGGAGTACGACCAGCTAATAGTCGTTTAGTGTTGTTGATGGCCTGTCCATGACGCAAGAAAATAATAAATCTCAATGCGCTTTCCAATTTCAAATAAAGATAATAATAACATTGCCAGACTTGAGTCATTGAAAATAGGAATAATTGGTGGAACTGGAGGAATGGGAAAAGGGTTTGCCATTCGTTGGTGCATTAATCATGATGTTCTTGTTGGTTCAAGAGATGCAGAAAGAGCTTCAAAATCTGCTGAAGAATATATTAATACTGCAAAAGAAGCCTATGGCAAGATAAACGGTTCAATTTCTGGAAATGATAATGTATCGATTGCTAAAGAAAGTGATGTTCTTGTCTTGGCAATACCATATGAAAACATAGATTCAACTTGTTCTCAAATTTTACCACAGATTAAAGATAGTTGCGTTGTGATTTCTCCTATAGTTCCTATGACAAAGACAGAATTGGGATTTGAATTCATACCAATAAAAGAAAACAAACCATTTTCATACCAACTAGTAGTAAAATATATGAAAGATAAATCAAAACTTGTATCTGCATTTCATGTTATATCAGAAAAAAAGCTTGTTAATCCAACTTTGACCTTAGATTATGATATCTTCGTTTGTGGTGATGATCAAAATTCTGTCAATGTTGTAAATGGTTTAATCAATGAAATCAAAGGGTTACGTCCGATTTATTTGGGACCTGGTTCATTATCTTATTTTGCTGAAGTTGCAACGCCATTGTTGCTCAACGCAATGATAAAAAATAAATTGAAAAATCCAGGAATTAAAATAATTTAATCTTCATTCATAATATAGATCATGAACCACGAGTATCGTCGTAGAGGGAAAAATTGGTTTACTACGATGGGAGTTTTGTTTATTGTCATGGCATTAGTTGTCCTAATAAGAAATCTTCTGATCTGGGGACCTGAATTTGTGCTTGATTTTTTCCTAAGTGCCGAAGTAACAAATGAAAAAATATCTGCTGGAATGCTTGTGTTTGGAGTATTGATGATATTTTTAGGATTTAGAAAAACAAATTAGAAAATATTTTAAAAAACAATACAATTTTCTATGAGTTATTGGCTTACAAATTCTTCAATTTTATCTAGTGCTGAATCTAATACATTCAAGTTAGGAAGAAAAACTAATCTAAAATGTCCACTACCATATTGTCTTCCAAATCCAGAACCATGGACAGTCAATACTCCTTTGGAGTTTAACAGTTCCATAACAAACTCCTTGTCTGAATCAAATTTGTTTTGTTCAATTTTTGGAAATGCGTAAAATGCGCCTTTTGGGTTTGTACACGAAAGTCCTGGCATTGAATTTAGTCGTTTTACTACCAAATTTCTTCTAGTTTTTAGTTCAGAAACAAATTTTGAAATATATTCTTGTGGCCCCCTTAGGGATTCTAAGGCAGCATGCTGGACAGGTAAATTTGTTGATATTCTGACTCTAGCAAGTTTTGGTAAGTTTTCCCTTAATTGTTCTAGGGCTGGTGAGTTGTTAAATGCAATATATCCAATTCTCCAACCTGACATCAAATGTACCTTTGAGAATCCATTTAGTAGTATAACAGGGGAAGTACCTGCTACTTTACCAATGCCTACAAATTTTTCATCAAATACAATTTGATCATAAATTTCATCACAGATTATGTAGAGGTTATTTTCATTAGCAACATCAACCAAGTCCTTGAGAGCTTTTTCGTTGAATACAACTCCAGTTGGATTATTTGGGCTAATAAGACATATTGCAATAGTTTTTAGCGTAATTTTAGAACGAATGTCATCAATGTCAGGTGTTGAATTATCTAAATCAACTGCAAATTCTATAGGTATGCCTCCATGTAATCGAATATAGGATGCATATGGAGGATAATATGGTCCAGGAAGTAAAACTTCGTCTCCTTCTTCCACAATTGATGACATTATCATATCAAGACCTTCAGAAACTCCATTTGTTACAAGTATATCATCGCTAGAAACAGAAAGACCTTTTTTGTGTTCTTTTTGGGATATTAAATCTCGTAACTCTGGTAATCCCTCCGAAGGGGCGTAATAGTTTTCGCCTTTTCGGATTGCATTTATCAATGCCTCTTTGACATAATCTGGAGGCTGAAAACCATACAGTACAGGATCTCCAATGTTTAGATATTGGATTTTTTTTCCTTGCTTTTCTAATTTTGTTGCTGCAGAAACAATATCCCGTATTGCATATTCAACACCTGCAACTTTTTTTGAGACCTTCAAAGTATCTAGACAGATATTTAGGCCTGTTAAATTCTTATTTTTTTGGACTCGTTGCACAGTCTGGACAGTGCGGGCGGCTTCGGACCGCCAGGTCGAGGGATCGAAGCCCTCCGAGCCCTCTTATCAAAATGAATTTAGCGTATGCATATTTAAGGTGAAAATAAGTAA
>JBQTHA010000031.1:0-3378 GCA_052390375.1 Nitrosopumilaceae archaeon | reverse complement strand
TCATGGGTTGCAATTTTGGATATTGTAACTGAGGTATTTGCTGGAGGATTATTAGCAATTATGGCAGGTATTCTTGCTCTAATGAGTGGTGCAATTATAATCGCAGCTATAGTTCTTTCTACAAGTGTCTTTGTTACTACTCTTTGGATGATCCTCTTTTTCCTTTCCTCAAAGAAAACCTTTCAAGTACCAACCTGGATTTCAAACCTTATACAAAAATTTGGAAAAGATAAAGGTGGACACATTATTGACCAAACAAATCAATGGATGGAAGAAATCTGCTCAATGAGTAGAAAGAATTTTGGAACAAAAGAATCAAAAAAGGTATTTGTTAACGGTTTCATCCTTTCAATTATTTCATGGATTTTTTATGGTACCTCATTTATGATAATTGCAAATGAGACAGGATATGTTATTGATCTGTTTGATTCTGTAATGGCAGTGATGGGTGCAAATGCAATTGGAAACTTGCCAATTACTGTAGGAGGTTCTGGATTAGCTGAATTTGGTATTGTAGCGTATCTAAATAATTCAGATCCTTTTAATTTTGAAATTCCTCAAAAAAGTATAGAATGGTCTGCTGTAATTGGTTGGAGAATAGCAACTTATTATGTTCCCATAGTCGTTACCTGGTTATTGTTGGTGAAATTAGCTTTGAGTAAATATACTAAACCTAATATCTCATAGAAACCGCTTTATCATTAAAACAGGTTCATCGAAATGTGAAATTCAAGGATAAAGTTGTAGTAATTACTGGTGCCTCAACTGGTATTGGAGAAGCATCTGCAATTCAATTTGCTAAAAAGGGATCTAATGTCGTTCTAGTTGGAAGAAGAAAAGAAAAATTATTTGAATTAGAAAAAAAACTTTCCAAATACAATATTTTAACACTAATATGTACTTGTGATGTCTCAAACAAATTCCTAGTCAAGGAAATGGCTAAAAAAGTCCTTGAAAAATTTGGAAGAATTGATATTCTTGTAAATAATGCTGGTTTTGCAATTTATGGAAATGTATCCGACTTGGATATTGAACAGATAGAATCTCAAATGGCTACAAATTACTTTGGAATGGTATATTGCATAAAAAATTTTCTTCCCAAAATGATTGAGCAAAATTCTGGTCATATTATCAATATAGCATCTGTAGCTGCGAGTTTTGGTTTACCTGGTCTAGCCTCTTATTCTGCTTCAAAATTTGCAATGCTTGGGTTTTCTGAAGGCTTGCAACATGAACTTAAAGGAACTAATGTACGTGTTACTGTGGTTAGTCCAATTATGGTTAGGACCAACTTCTTTAATCATTCTTCCTTTGAATCAATGCCAAAATTTTCACCCACATCATTAAGTGCTGAAACTGTTGCAAAGGCAGTACTTAGGGCTGCCAACTCATCAAGACTTGAAATAATTGTGCCTGCAGTCGTAAGAGGTGCTGTTTGGACAAAACAAACTTTTCCATATCTAATTAATCCAATCATTGGTTCAACATTTAGAAAATACTTAGAATCTAAAGAAAAATCAAAATAGACAGATTATTCTTCAATTTCTTCCGTTGGTTCTTCTGAGCTAACATCTAGAAGCTCCATCTTTTTTAAATTAAATTGATAAACTGCATCCATATCAATTTCTTTCTCTTTTTTCAGAAACTCGACTACTTTTTTACTTAATGGCGCCTTTAATGATTCAAAGGTAAATTCATAGACCACACCACGTTCCAAATCTGTAGGCTTGATATTCTTTGGTAGATCTAAAGTAACTATATGTCTGCCATCTTCTACTGGTTCGTATAACTGTGCATCTGCTTTACCATCCTTATCGTAAATTTCAAGAATGTAGCCTGTTTTAGTTTCTTCTTTTGGTTTTTGAAATTTAGCATTTTGAATTTCATCTGTAACCCACTTTGGAATATCCTCTTTCTGTTTTACCATAATCACTCAGCCTCTATCTCTGTTGTTTGTCTTTCTTACTCTTTTGCCACCAATCCAAGTAGTCATATTGTCTATCTTCACGAGTAGATTCCCGTCGATTGAGTCTATCTTTAATGTCACTAATTTGTTCTCTTGTTGCATATAATCCACATTTTTTACAGATAAAGTGTTTAGTGGAAATATCAAATTTCATTGGAAATTCCCCTTCAACTGGCATTTCACTTTCCATCGGAGTCTCAGTTTCTCCTGAAGCTGCTTGTTTTGCAAATATGGCTTTCTTTTTTTTCGCAACACATTCAGGGCAATCCGGCAATGATTGTACTCACAAAATTTTCAATAAAAGCGTTACCACATTTCACAGAGGTCGACTTTAAATTTACTTTGGAATTGTTTCTGGTACGCGGATTATATCGTCATCCCTTTCGGTCAGTTCGCCCATCGAACATACCGCGTACCAGATCATAATTTATTCTCAGAAAATATTATTATATCTTCTTCTCAAACACATCACGGACTATTTTTGCTGTAGATTCTGCTCCATTTGCGGTAAAATTCTTAGAAAAATCATCTAGTTTTTCTTGAAACCTATTGTAATTATTTGTGATTTTACTTATTGCATCAATTACCCGATCTTTATTTTGAGCCAAAATACCCAAGTTTTTTTCTTCAGCCCATCTCAAGTTATTGGTATGTTCATCATACACGGGAATACCAATTATTGGCTTTGCATGCACTCCTAGAATCTCACCCATTACAGTATGTGAACCATTTATCACAGCATACTTGCACAATCGTAATACTGTTTGCTTCTCAGTTTCAGTCAAAAATCCAATGTCAATCTGAATCCAATCAATTTTTTTTTCTAATGCATCTAAAATAGAATATTTTTTCCCATCCTTTCCTAGTACTCTATCAATAGATGGATCATTTCTAGCATGAGAGATTATTCTTTTCTCACTTTTTATTTTATTATCATGAAAAACTTCTTCATATTTTTCTCCTGTCACATCATTAGTTGATCTATTTCCTGTACGCATCCAATAACCAAATTCATTATCTTGAATTAACTTCTCTAGATTTGTTGTGAGCTTATTCTCTAATACTTTGTTGGTTGCAAAATGCCCAACATAAGTTACTTTCTCTTTTACTTTATCTGAAAAGTTTAGGTTATATTCACATATTGTATATGGTGGAGGAGAATCGGCTACGATAATTCTTGTTGCTTTAGCAATTTGTTTCGATATAAAAACTACTGCTGGATAAAAATAGAATCTAGATTTCCAGAGTTTAGGACGGAATTGATTTGTTACAAAAAGACTTGTGATACCACGATTTTTTGCTAATACATTTGAACCCATATCTCCGTCATTTATTACGAGATCAAACTTTTCCTTGTTGTAGAGTTTTCTCTCTTCTTTAAGATAATTTGAAATCTGTTTTAGTAAAGGAGG
>JBQTHA010000030.1:0-2914 GCA_052390375.1 Nitrosopumilaceae archaeon | reverse complement strand
ACTTCCTCGCAAACATGGAAATATCAATCTGTGAGTAAATTATGATTGAAAAAGTTCTCATCGCAAATAGGGGCGAAATTGCTTTGCGAGTTATCAAAACTTGTAAGGCATTAGGAATTAAAACAGTTGCAGTATATTCTGATGAGGATTATACGTCTCTACATGTAAAACACGCTACAGAAGCTTATCATATTGGTGAGGCTGCACCTGCAAAAAGTTACCTTAATCAAGAAAAGATACTTGATGTGATGTTATCCTCAGGTTCTGATGCAGTTCATCCAGGTTATGGCTTTCTTTCTGAAAACGATGATTTTGCACGACTGTGCGAAAAAAATAAAATTAATTTTATTGGTCCATCTTCAGCTTCAATGGATCTATGTGGGGATAAAATGAAATGCAAAGCAGCAATGCTTAAAGCAAAAGTTCCAACTGTTCCAGGAAGTCCCGGTCTAGTAAAAGATGCTGAGGACGCAGAAAAGATTGCAAATAAAATTGGTTATCCTGTAATGTTAAAATCAGTTTATGGTGGAGGAGGCCGTGGAATTAGAATTGTAAATAATGATCGAGAATTACGTGAAGGCTATGAATCTGTTACAGGAGAGTCAATTACAGCAGTAGGCAAATCTGCTATTATTGTAGAAAAATTCCTTGAAAAAACAAGGCACATTGAATATCAAATGGCTAGAGATACTCATGGTAACTCAGTTCACATATTTGAAAGAGAATGCTCAATTCAGAGACGTAATCAAAAATTAATTGAACAAACCCCTTCACCAGTTGTTGATGAAGAAACAAGAACTCGAGTGGGAGACTTGGTTTGTAAAGCAGCAGATGCAGTTGACTATACTAATTTGGGAACTGCTGAATTTCTAAGAGCAGATAATGGAGAATTCTACTTTATTGAAATCAATGCTAGATTACAAGTAGAACACCCAATTACAGAATTTGTATCCGGATTGGATTTGGTCAAATTACAAATAGATATTGCAAATGGAGAAGCAATCCCATTCAAACAAAAAGATCTTAAAATGAATGGATATGCTATTGAATGTAGAATTAATGCAGAAGATACGTTTTTAGATTTTGCACCATCAACAGGACCAATACCTGACGTGACAATACCTTCAGGACCTGGTGTACGTTGTGATACGTATCTATATCCAGGATGTACTGTTTCCCCATTTTATGATTCTCTAATGGCAAAACTTTGCACATGGGGAAAAACTTTTGAAGAATCTAGACTAAGAATGCTTGGAGCCCTTACTGATTTTTACATTGAAGGTGTAGAAACATCAATCCCATTGTACAAAACTATTCTAAATACTGATGAATACAAAAATGGCGAACTTTCAACAGATTTTTTGAAACGATATGGAATTATAGATAAATTAACTGCTGACATTAAAAAAGATAAAGAAACAAAAAAAGAAGTAGCAATTGCTGCAGCAGTTATTCATTCAGAATATTACAAAAGTAGGGTGAAAGATACTACTGAAACTAACATACACTGGAAAAATCAACTAGGCGTTTCTTAATGGAATACAACATAGAAGACATTGAAGATACTTTTAATGGAAAAATCATACAACAATTAGGAAATCTAGAATATTTAATTAAAATTAATGACAATGAAAGAAATTTAAAAATTCTTACTATGTCGTCAAGAGGCATTGAATTTGTCTTAGATCAAAAATATCACAAAGTAAAGTATCTTGATAATACTACCTCACAAATGAAAATTGTAGTAGATGGAGTGCCTATTACTATAACAAAGCATCAAAATCTAAATGAAATTGTTTTTAAAAACTCTGGAGAATCTGGCATTGGTAATGCTCAATTAAATCTCTATAGTCAAATTCCAGGAAAAGTTGTTAAAATTTCTATATCTGAAGGCTCTGAAGTAAAAAATGGCGATGTTATTTGTGTTTTAGAATCAATGAAGATGCAAGTTTCCATAAAATCTCACAAAGATGGTATTGTTAAAAAAATAAAAATTAAAGATGGCGGCACAGTTGCAAAAAATGATGTTATTGCGGAAATAGAATAATTTAAAAAATTAATTTCTTTTACTAAGAAAATCTTTAATCTCTTGATAATTTGGCTCAACAAGTGGATTATCTGAAACCCACTTGTATACAATCTCTCCATTTTCATCTATAATGAAAATCGAACGCTTTGCTGCATCATAATCTTTTACATGTAATAGATGTGGCATTAACACATCATAATCTCGAATTGTTTTACTTTTGTAATCTCCAAGAATTGGAAATTTTAAATTGTTTTTTTCTGCAAATGCCTTATTTGCAAATGGTCCATCATTACTTATCGCTATAACTTGTGCACCAAGCTTTGATAGTTCATCCCATGAATCTCGAAAAGTACACATCTCAGTTTCACAGACAGGGGAGCTTGCTGCTACAAAAAATGATAAAATAATTTTTTTCCCTTTGAATTCATCTAGGGTCCTCATTTTCAATTCAGTATCAACTAATTCAAAGTTTGGAGCTTGATCTCCCACATTCAAAGTCATGAGAATTGTTAGAAATCTTGTCATATTAAGAATTTTGCAAAATTTAGTTTAGAAAACCTTTGTTCGAAAAAAAAATGTGGATAGCTTTTTATATCTTCGGAAGGGTCTCAAAGCTACTTTGGTAGGCGAAGCAGTAGCAGATTATAGTCATGTATTAATGATGTTTGGTTTTGCAATCGTAGCAACGGCTCCCGCACTGATTATATCAAGAATGATTTCACCTAGACGAAGAAGCAATCCAGTAAAATTTCTTCCAATGGAATGTGGCCAAGTCCCATCTGGTGCTGGAAGAACTCATTTTATGATGCAATATTATGCGTTCATTTTGATGTTTGTTGTTTTTGATGTAATGGCAATTTTCTTGTATGCATGGGGAAGCACTAT
>JBQTHA010000029.1:0-17472 GCA_052390375.1 Nitrosopumilaceae archaeon | reverse complement strand
CAGACGCGATAGACTCTACAAGAGCTACTGAAGGAAGGGTACCAATTCGTGTTGGCCTTGATCATGATATTGAGATTCCAGTTGACAGAGTTCGTCTTGGTCAAGTAATTCAAACTATTCTAAATAACGCAATCAAATACACAAAGACAGGTCACATCAAAGTTGAAAGCTTTGTAGCTCATCAGCAAAATCTATTCATAATTAGAATCAATGATACTGGCAAAGGAATACCAAAAGAGATTCTTCTTAAGATCTTTGATAAAGAAATTTCAGAGAATCGCGATTGTAATGATACAAAATTGAGTTTGTATTTGTGTCAAGGAATTATTGAGACGCATGGAGGAAAAATTACTGCAAAAAACAATGAAGGGGGAGGTTGTACTTTTACAATTACTTTACCAATTAAGAAAAACTAGAGCATCTAAATTAAATATGGTAAAACATTATTTTCATTGTGAGCGATACTCGCTTTACATTACTTGGGATAGGTTTGATTTTTGCAGGTTTTATTATCCTAGGGACTTTTGGCGCCCCATATTTTGATGCGACAATTCAGGTTGAAGAGTTTGGAGATTGTTTTGAATATTTTGATGATAGGCCTCCTGTGCCAGTAAAGTGCGAAACCAAACTACAAGATAAAATGATGTTCTCTGGATTAGTAATTGGTTTGGTAGGAGCAGGAGTTGCATCCCTAATTAAGGGAGTAAAAGGTCGCTGGGATCAAGATGTAAAACCTGAAGATATGTTGGGTCCACGCCATCCTAGTTCTGATGAACCTAGCAATCATACAAACAGTGACGATTAGGTTTTACATTAATTTGGTATCTTCTGGGTCGTATTCACTTATTTTCATGATGTTATTTACTCAACACTACTCATAACTCCTAGTAAGCTAGGTTTGTGGTTTTTCAGCTAATGTTTTTCTTCGAGCTTGATATTTGAAACCTGGGTAAATGAATGATAAAAATCTCAATCCTATAATGACTCATATGGCTGATAAAGAGAATTTAGTGCTTGTAAAATCATAATAATTCTTATGGATGTAATTTAGAATTATAATATAGAAATGGAATTTCGTAAAGCTCGATTTGCAAAAAGGTCTGACAGATATCCAAGGAATGATAGAACACAAAAAGACGAATATGGTTCAAGAAGTGGAGGTTCTAGATATGGTGTAAGTTCCAGTGGAGGTTCTAGATATGGTGGAAGTTCCAGTGGAGGTTCTAGATATGGTGGAAGTTCCAGTGGAGGTTCTAGATATGGTGGAAGTTCTAGGTTTAATCGAGGTTCAGACGGTAACCGTCGCATAGAAATGCATGATGTGATTTGTGCGGATTGCGGAAACGAATGTGAGATTCCATTCAAACCAAAGGATAGCAGACCAGTTTATTGTAGAGATTGTTTTCAAAATCACAAACCACAAGAACGTAGTGATTCAAGATTTAACAGAGATGACAGAGGTTCTAGATACGGCAGAGATTCAGGGGGAGGTTCTAGATATAGCAGAGACTCTAGTAGTAAGTTTGAAAAAGATAGAACTCCAATTCATAGCAGAGACAGTTTTAGAAAAAATGAATATCAACCAAAAAATATAGTTTATCAAAAAAAGATTAGAGATTACAATTCTAAGGAATCTGATGAATTTTATTCTACACTGAGAACAAAATTATTTAAAATTCTAGGTGGAAAGAAATGTTCCAGTTGTGGATTTGATGATGAAAGAGCTTTAGGTTTTGGACATGTTGATGATGCGGAATCTTTTGATTATGGCCAAAGAGGTGGATCTGCATCATCATGGGAAAAATATGTCTCGGAACCTGAACTTGCTAGAAAAAGCTTACAAATTCTTTGTTTAAACTGTAATCAGCTAAATCAAAAATAATTCAAATATCGTTAAGATTAAACACGAATTATTCCTTCTTTTATCAAATATTGGATTCCTTGGATGAAAGAGCCATCATCTATCTGACCACTAGCCCACCAGCCAGCATTGTTTTTTATCCACTCTGGAATTTCATTTGTTCCAGAGCCTGAACCTTGCGAGGTTGATGGAATATTCATAAGTTTATTTTTTATCATAAATTGAATCCCTTGGACAAATGAATTATCATCAATTTGATCACTAGCCCACCAGCCAGCATTGTTTTTTATCCACTCTGGGATCTCAGTTTTTTCTTGATTAGGGACAGTTTTTGGAATTTCTGATTTTGTTATTTCAAATTCAAATTCTTTGAAAATGAATCTTTCAAAGTCGTTTGTCCCTATTCCTATCAACACTATTTGCATCAAATAATTACCTTCGGATGTGATGTCAATAATTCTTGCATCTACACCGTTTGGTAAACTAATTCCTAAAATATTTGGATTGCCACCTGTGTTTACAGTTTCCTTCCCAAGAGGATCCTTTACACTGTATCCATAGCGCACATTAGGAGCTAAATTTCCTTGGGAATCAAAAAATGCAATTGAAAAAAGATGTTCCTTGCTAAGAGAATATCTAGAATCATAAGAGATTATTGCCTTGTAACCATTATCAAAGAAAATCTCTTTGGTTACTATTGATGACTGATAATCTGGAGTGATCACTACTTTCATTCCAGAATTATCATTTTTTAGTTGTTTTAACTCATCATTTCCAATTGTAAAATGAATTATGTTTGTATTTTTGTTTGAATACTGATCATAGTGCAAATCTTTTGGAAAAATTGAAACATCATTAATTGTGCCAGAAAAACTTTTCACATTCTGAAAAGGTGGGAAATTCTTTGGAATTTCAAAATAATTTTTTACAGAATCTACAAGCTCAACATGTTTCCATTCAAATGGCATTTGAAAAATTATTGAATTCGAGGATTCATCATATTGCAAATTAGTGATTGATTCTTGAAAATTTTTCACTAGAATTGGATATAGAGTATTTGAATATGTGATCATAAATTGTTGTTCATGAGGAATTGTTATGACTGTCTCAAAAGTGATATCCTCAGTGGTTTGGGTTTTTGGATTTGTTGCACCTATGATGGCAGTTTTTACTGTGTATTGCCCACTTTTGGAAAATACTGGTCCGGTAATTATTGGAGTGCTTAATGCTGATGATGTAAGGGCATTAGGTACTACTGGATCAGTTTCTCCTTGATATTTGGTACATTTCCATAGTTCTTCTTGATCACATTCTAATTTGGGGTGAATTTTTATATCAAGCTCCCCGTCTTTATCAAAAAACATTTGATTTGCAGTAAGTTGAGTTCCATAAAATATCTGAACTCGATACGTAACACTTTCTATATTTACATTGGTTGAGATATCAAAAAATCTAATTTTCAAATTTACATCAGAATTTTTCCCAGGAATAAAATCTGCTGGGAATAATGATGTGTTCACTGTTACTTGCCCACTTCCAAAACTAATTGGAGGTGCTTGCTGCCCACTATGATGCTGAGCAAAAGATAATTGAAATGTTAGGACAAATAGCACCATTATTGAAAATAGGTATATTCTTGATGACATGTTTTATGGGACAACACAAACTGAAACACATTGTAAGGTACAAATTTCAGCATCAGGATCGTGTCTGCATGCAGATTCACATTCTTTGAATGTTCCACCCATAATTGCACATTGCTCAGATGAAATTGCTTCACATTCATTGAATTCAGACAACCAATTTCCACCACCTTGTTGACATAGTGATTGCGGACTCATCATTCTAGAACCCATATGCCCTTGTCCCATCATGTTCTGCATTTGCTCCAGCATCTCTGGATTTTCAGTCATATGCCCCATCATTTGTAATCGTAAATCTGGATTATCAATCATTATTTTGATCATTTGCTTCATAAAGTCATGATTTTCTTGCATCATTGTTTCCATTTGTTTTAGATGTTCAGGATTAGACATCCATTGTTGCATTTGTTGAGGATTTTGAATCATATGTTGTTGCCATTGGTTCATGAATTGAGGATCATTCATCATTTGTTGCATCTGTTGTGAGTTCATCATCGGCATTGTAGGGGCACTTGTTTGGAGTATAGCATATCCTATTAGAAGACCTGCAAAAAATACACCTATTGTGATTCCAATCCAAGATGATTGACTTGTCATGATTCGATAAAAAACTGACCAATATTTAGACAATTGCCTTTGAATTTACCTATACTTTTGTTTCAAAGTGTAAAAAGAGATTAATTAGTTTACTCTATAACACGAATAAGATCTTTGAGTTTTCTACGTGACTTTGGAGGACGTTTATGATGCGGATATCCAATACATAAAAGTGATGATGGTTTCAAATCGGTTTCAATAATTTGTTTTACCTTTTCTTCATCAATCATACCAATCCAAATTGAGCTCAGACCCAAAGCAGATGCAGCAAGTTGTGAATAAGCTGCTGCCAGAGTAGCATCCTGAAGAGAAAACTTTGAGAGAGTCTCTGGTGGAAAATTCATCTTTACCCTTGAAGGATCCATACAAAAAACCAAAACAATTGGTGCATTGACGTATGGCTGTTTATTAGCTGCTTCGACTAATCGTTTTTTAATTTCTTTGTTTTTTACGAAAACCACCTCAAAGCCTTGAAAATTTCCAGCAGTTGGGGCAGTATCAGCTGCTGCCAATATTTTATCTACTTTCCACTGTTCTACAGGTAGTGTTGTATCAAAATTTCTAGTTGATCTTCGAGTTGCCATTACCCGGAAAAGCTGATCTTCAGAAATAGTATCTTTACTTTTGGCAGTAAGAATAGCGTCTAGAAGGGTATTTCGTTTTTCCTCATTGTCGTCTTGTATTTCAATTGAAGGAAAGAATTCTGTTGGATAAATTTTGATTGGTTTTGGTTCATGGGGAACCTTCCCATATTCTAGAATATTTTTTCTAAGAATTGAGGTTTTTACTTCAAGTGTTTTGTGTTCTTTTAATTGAAATTGAGTTGTATCTGTGTTAACCAGTATTGTACTAAATTCATCCTCAAGCTCAACTTTTCCAGTAGACTCTTTTGATAATAATTCAGTCAGATGCTCTAATTCATTTTTATTTAGAATTACTGCATCTTGATCATCTTCATCGATTCCTTTCCAGATTATTCTACATCCCTCTTTTGAGATGTAGGACGGTTCAATCTTAGAAAACTCTGTCATATCATCACCCTTTAGTTTACTTTACCTAAAAGTTCAGCGCCAGGTAAGGGATTCGAACCCCTGAGTGCGAAAGCACAGCCGCTATCCTGTGTAAGATTTCGAGGCGGCCGCCGTACCACTTGGCTAACCTGGCAACAGTTGTAAGACATTTTCACCTTAATATAGAGAAATCAGTTATTTTTCTTACTTTAGCAAAAGTGTTTACTCGATTAGTTTTCTTTCTTGAAAGATATCTGAACCATACCAATTGAATCTAAAGAAATCTAGGCACCATTCATGAAACATTGGATCGGCGCTGAAAAACATTTCTGTGATATTGGAATCTCCATCGAGTTTAGGAAATGAAACACATGCCTCTTTTTCATTTAATACAACTACAGTCTTGACATCTTTTTTCATTTTTCTTTCTACTTGTTTTGTGTCTATTAATTTATCAAATCCCAGATTTTCTAAGGTTTTTTTTCTACCTTTTGAAACTAGAGTATTTTCTGAAAAAATTGACTGTACCTTCACACCATTTTTTGCCTTCTTTATGAGTGGCTCTATTAGCTCAAGTGGTTCTTCTACAAGAATCCCGTAAATGTATTTGTTTGAATGATTAAAAATATCTCTCCAGTTTTCAAGAACTTTAGTGACTCCTTTAACATATTCCCCATTAGCAAGCTGGCCTATTCGTAAAACAAATTTTGTTGGCACACTACCAAATTCATGTGTTTCAAAGTATTTTCTATTCTTGGATAAAAACACAATGGTAGGAACTTGAGTACACATTGTTTTGCCATATGTAGTAAGATCATAACTTCCATCACTAGTTTTTGAAACAAATCCTCCATCTTCGAGTCGCATGAAATTACGATGTACTTCCTGAGTAGTGGCCTCCAATTTTTTTGCCATATCAGAAACTTTGGATTTTTTTTCTAATAAATTAAATAATATTTGTAATCTTTGATGGCTTGATAACTCCAAGAAATTTGCAGATGCATTTTCAAAGATTTCTTCCACGGCATTAGATATTCAAATATGACTAAATATTATTATCTGAAGAAATAGACGCAGATTTTACCTCTAAAAAGAAGTTCTATAAGAATCCATCATTAAAAGAATAATTTTGTAAAGATTAGGATTCTGCCCAATTAATTCCACAATTTTTACAGCTGGCTCGGATTCCATTGTATGATGATTCCCAATAGGATGTGACTTCCCGACCACAAACTATACAAATTGTTAGCTCAAAATTATCTAAAATATCATCATAGTTTTTTGTATAATCTCCAGAGCTTGATTCGTACAAAATTTCAGGGTTCTTCATTTCATTATTCTCTATTTGATTATCCCTCATTTCATTTTCATTCCTCTGCTATTTTTTTAAAACAGAGTACACTGGATATTGTTGTAGTAATCCAAGGGAGTAGTCTGAAGTCGATTTGAATCTATATTCATCAAAGTTCTTTACAATTTGGTACATATCATTTCCAATTACTATTCCATTTGGTTTTGCTAAACGATTGATTTTGCTACATACGTTTACAGTTGAGCCAAAAATGTCATCACATGGTGATGATACCGAATTTGCTAACATTACTGCTCCAAAGTCCATACTGATTCGATAGCTTACTGGTGGCAATCCATGTTTTTTCATTTTTAAATTGATAATTTCTGAACACTCAATCATTGACATTCCACATTTAAGAGGGCAAACAAAATGTTTGGCATCATAATCTGAAGTCTTTGGGAAATAATATAATAAACTATCTCCGATACTTTTTACAACTAAACCGCCGTGGTCTTTAGCAATCATAGCCATTCCGTTCAAAAAGATACTATAGTATTGGGTCACCTTTTCTTTAGAAAGTTGGGCTGCTACCTTGGTGGAACCTACCATATCGACTATTCCTACACAGTAATGTTGATGAGTTCCTGAAAAACGAACAACTTCTTCAAGACGATTCTCTAACCTTTGAGATAAGGTATATGGAATTTTTCTTAAAATCTCCATTTCCTGTGGTAAGAGCATCGGAGTTGACATGGTTATTGTTAGGCATACTGGATGATATACTGGATTTAGCTTATGTCGTGATAAATAAGCTAATTTTATTTGGAATGGAAGAATTCCTCAATACAAAGACAAAAAACCTCCGATTTATACACAAAGAACATTGGGTTTAGATCTCAAAGCGTTAGTAATACGTGAAAAAACAAACCTAGAGTCATTTGCGTCCAAAGTCGTAGCAATTGATGCGTATAATGCAATTTACCAGTTTTTGGCAATAATTAGAGGGCCTGATGGGCTACATCTTTCTGACGACCAAGGCAGAGTAACTAGTCATCTGAGTGGCCTGTTCTATCGCAATATCAATTTTCTTTCAATTGGAATCAAGCCAGTGTATGTCTTTGATGGAAAACCACCATCACTAAAATCTGCAGAAATAGAACATAGAAAGCAGGCCAAGCAAGATGCAACAGTAAAGTATGAAAAGGCTCTAAAGGCAGGCGATTTACAAGAAGCAAGAAAATATGCCCAACAAACAACCTCGATGAGGGACGCTATGGTCCAAGATTCAAAAAAGATATTGGATCTATTTGGGATACCAGTAATTCAAGCACCTTCTGAGGGGGAGGCAACTGCAGCCCACCTTACTCAAACTGGCTTGGCATACGCCTCTGCAAGTCAAGATTTTGATTCAATATTATTTGGCGCAAAAAAACTAGTAAGAAATTTTACAAATAGTGGAAGACGAAAACTTCCAAATAGAAATTCATACATTGAAATCGTACCAGAAATAATCGATACTCAAAAGACACTTTCAGAACTAAAGTTAAACAAAGAACAAATGGTTGATTTAGGTATACTAATTGGAACTGATTTTAATCCTGATGGATTTGAGAGAGTTGGACCAAAAACTGCTCTTAAGATGATTCAAGAACATTCTAGATTAGAGGACATTCCTCAAATACAAGAACAGTTAGAACGAATTGATTATAACCAAATTCGAAAAATATTCTTAGAGCCAGATGTTGCAGATGTTTCTGATATAAACTTTGAACTAGTCAATTATGATGGTCTAACAAAATATTTGGTAGAAGAGAGAAATTTTTCTCAGGATAGAGTACAGACTTCCCTTAATCGATTAAAAAAAGCACTGGAAAAAAAGAGTCATACACTTGAACAGTGGTTTAGCGAATAATGGATATGCCAGATTATATCTGATTATAGTTAGATAGTAAAGAAGGAATTAAAAAAATAATCGCAACATCAAAGTGAGAGTTTTTGTGTTATCGAAGTTGAATACTATGCCGAACAATATAAGATGAAGAAAAAATACGGAAAGAAATCCCAAGTGCTATCAGAATTAGAGTTGAGGCAAAAGAGTTTGGTTGGGGAATCTCATCAATTAGCTGAACAAATAAAGGATATGTCATGCCTTACACAGCACTTTGCTTTTCAGACTCACATAGGGGACACTTTAGGCCACGCGTATTACGTTTACAAGTTTTACAGTTGATTGAAAATGTTTCATATTTTCCTAACTGGTTGTACTTCATAAAAAGACCAAGACCAACTAGTAAGAGCATTCCCAACATTATGAAATTCACTGGTCTTGAAGAATCAAGACTGCCGTACTCAAAATTGCAATCAACAATGCATTTTATATCTGCCTCATTGATTGATCTCCAACCAAATACTGTACTGGGAGTGAAAATTATTGCGACCAAAACAAAAGCCACAATAATTTTCATATTTTGATGTGATAGTATGAAACTTTAACATGATGTCTGTGCAAAATGAACAAAAGAAATAATTTCTAAGGAGTTTAATTTTGATTTTTTTTCTATTTTTTTATTGATTTTTTTAACTCATCAAATGCTGATTGAACCTCACTTACTGCTGCACCGTCCTCCAGGGTGCTTACATCTCCTATTTGGTCATTTTTTGCAATTGATTTTAATAGACGCCTCATAATTTTCCCGCTCCTAGTCTTTGGAAGCTTTGAAACAAAGTATATCTGTTCTGGGGTAGCAATTGGACCTACTCCATTACGGACTACTTTGATTATTTCCTTTCGGAGTATTTCTTCATTTTTCTTAATGCCTTGTTTTAGAACAACAAATGCGATAATTACCTCACCTTTGATTTCATCTGGAATGCCACATACTGCAGATTCTGCCACATCATTGTGAGACACTATGCTACTTTCTAGCTCAGCAGTACCTATTCTATGCCCAGCAACCTTTAGAACGTCATCGGCTCGACCAAGGATCCAAAAATACCCGTCCTCATCTTTTATCGCATAATCGCCTGAATAGTAGGAATTTTTGTATTTTGACCAATAAACTGTCTTGTATTTATCATCATCACCCCACAAAGTCAAAAGCATTCCAGGCCATGGCTTTCTGATAACCAAATAACCTTTAGTGTTTGAAGGTACTTCGGTGCCACTTTCATCAACTACAGCCAAATCAGTACCTGGGATAGAATAAGTTGCAGATCCAGGTTTTAATGGAATTGTTTCTATCCCTGGCAATGGTGAGAGCATCATTCCACCAGTTTCAGTTTGCCACCACGTATCAATTATTGGACATTTTTCTTTACCAATCGTTTTAAAATACCATTTCCAAACTTCTGGATTAATCGGTTCGCCTACAGTTCCTAGTAACCTTAACGTTGAAAGATTAAACGAGTTGGGAATGTTATCTCCAAACTTCATAAACATTCTCAATGCAGTGGGGGTTGTGTAAAAGATAGAAACTTTGTATTTTTGAACAATACTCCACATTCTAGAAATATCTGGATAATCAGGTGCACCTTCATACATCACAACAGTTGCACCATGTAACAATGGAGCATAAACTACATAGCTATGTCCTGTTACCCATCCAATATCTGCTGTACAAAAAAATATATCAGAATCTTTAATGTCAAATGCCCACTTGAAAGTAGAATACAGGTGAGTGAGGTAACCACCAGTTCCATGTAGAACACCTTTTGGTTTACCTGTAGTTCCCGAAGTATAAAGGATGTAGAGGGGATGATTGCTTTCAAGATTCTCAGGTTCACATTTAGTTGAAGAGTCTCTCATTAGTTCAGACCATAACTTGTCTTTTGGATTCTTTGTGATATTGATTTTTGTTCTTTCAAATACAATTACATTTTGAACACAATCTAGTTCTTTGATAGCATCGTCTACTACCTCTTTTAGCTTTACAACTGAGCCTCTTCTGTAACCCCCATCTGCAGTGATTACAATCTTAGATTTAGAATCATCAATTCTATCTTTTAATGCATTTGAGCTAAACCCTGAGAAAACTACCGTGTGAATGGCCCCTATTCTTGCACATGCAAGCATGGAAATTGACAACTCTGGCACCATAGGCAGATAGATTGTGACTCTGTCTCCTTTTTTTAATCCCAGAGATTTTAAGGCATTTGAGAATTTGTTAACTTGGGCTAAGAGATTTTTATAGGTTAAAACACTACTATCCCCGTTTTCGCCTTCCCACAAAATTGCTGGTTTTTCAGCCCTAGTATTTTGGTGGATGTCAAGTGCATTATAACATGCATTAATGGTACCACTAACAAACCACTTTGCAAATGGAGGATTCCAATCTAAAGTTTTTTCCCATTGAGAAAACCATGAAAGATTCTTTGCTTGTTCGCCCCAAAATGAAATAAAATCTAACTCTGCCTTTTGTCGTATTTTGGAATTGTTGTTACCAAGACTAACAGTGTAGCTTTCAGAATCCATCTGTAATAGATGAAATGAAGTGATTTCTAAATGTTAAAAATATAGAAGTTTTTAAAACTTTTTACAGTCACTTGCAAATGAATTCTAAAATTGATAATAGTTATTTACGAATAGTTATTTAGTTTATTGAAAAATGAGTCATTGAAGATCATAGTCTTTTGTTTCTGGACTTAGAACTGTTGGAATGATTACTATAATAGCGCCTATGATAATATTTAGACCTAGAGCAAGTGGAACCATGTCTGGTGTCATTAATGACATTAGACTTAAAGCTATTAGAGGAGACCAAGAACCAAAAATTAGTCCACCGTTATAGGAAATGCCAACTGCACTGTTTCGAATTTCTGTGGAAAATCTTTCCGAAAAAAATGCCGGTATTGGACCTGAAGCAGTGGATATAATGAATGCATAGATTACAACAAAAAAAACTATTGAAAAACCTCCACTTAAAATTCCAAAAGCAGTTGGAATTGCCACAATGATCGAAACAATTACAAAATACAGTATAGCTTTCTTTCGTCCAATTTTTTGAGAAAGCCAACCTGTAAAAATCATCCCAATCCATGAGAAAACCGTTGCTAAAATCATCATATTTGCAATATCAAATCTTTCAAAGGTTCCAAATTCCTCAAGATACGTTGGCAGAATGCTAATCGAACCATGATACATGTACACCATACCTGTCATTACAAAAGCGCATAAAAAAAATGCCTTTCTATTTTTTTTATTTATTATTTTTTTAAACGGTGAGATTTCAAGAGATTTAGTTTGTTTTACAGAAACCCATAAAGCTGATTCATCCATTTTTAACCTCACAAAAAGTGCAACAACTCCTGGAATGATTCCAGTAAAAAATAATACTCTCCATCCCCATTCATCAAAAGAATTTCCACCAAACTGTATGGTTACCATTTGAAATACAATTGCTGCTAACAGAAAACCAAAAGAAAATCCACTTTGTAAAAATCCTGAAAACAGACCACGTTTTTGTTTTGGGATGCTTTCCATGGTAATTACTGCGCCGCTTCCCCATTCTCCTCCTGCAAAAATTCCTTGTACTAGTCTAATGAGTATCAATAAGATTGGAGCGATTATACCTACGGTCACATAAGTTGGTAATAGGCCAACTGAAAATGTCGCAATAGAAAATCCCATTATTGTAATTACCATAGATTTTTTTCTGCCAAACTTATCACCATAGAGTCCAAAAATCGCTCCTCCCAATGGACGCATTATCAATGTGACCGTATATGTTGCAAAAGTTGCAAGAATGCTGAAAAGTTGATTCTCTGATGGAAAAAATAGTTGACTAATAGAAGGCACAACTAACAACATCAAGACTATATCATATCCATCTAATGACCAACCTAGAAAAGATCCAATCACGGTCTTTTTTTGGGCTAATGTTAATCCTGGCATGTTGGGATTCCATTCATCTCTAGATATCCTTGCTTTTTGGGTTTTCTAATGTAGATTTAGCCAATTTTTTAAAACTTTTCATTTGCTAGGGGAAAATTATACTGTGCCTTTTTAGATTTTTAAAAATGTGTTACTTGAAGAGAATAAAATAAAAAAGGTATATTTTTTAGAATTTATTGTGCTTCCATTCTAGAAAGCCAGTCTGACTCTTCGGTTTTCTTTTCAGTACTAGTGCTTATTGCGTCATGGCTTGATGACACTTGCTGTATAGGTGTAATCATTGGTGCAGATATGGGTTGTGTGTGTTGTTGAATTGGTATTTCAGGAGATTGCTCTGGTACTTCGGGAAGTTTCGTTTGTACTTCTGACTCACTTTGGGTGCCGAGATAAGATACTGCCTCCTCTTGAAGTTGATGTCGTGGTGCTTCTGTAATCTGAACCTCCGTTGAAAGGTCTTGAAGACGTCTTTGGACATTTGCAATTTCTGCCTGTTCATGAGTAATGTGCTCAATCAAATCAGAAGTTTGTGTCTTTACCGACTCAAACGTTGACTCAGAAATTTCGTTACTCTTGTACTGCATCTTTGCATCAAAGATGAGCATTTTAACTGATTTCAGTTGCTCATCTAATTCTGCAGTTCTAACATCTAGTTGGGCGTTGATTTTATTTTCTGTTTCATCCAATATAGATAGTTTTGATTTGTATTTTTCATTTAGCATTTCTGCCGATTCTTTCATGTCATCATTTTCAGAAACTAGATCAATCAGTGCCTTTAGACGACGAAGAGTTAATCCTTTTTCTCTCAATAATCGTTGAGAATCAAGCCTCCATTTAGGAATGAAGATCACAACATCAGTCTGTACAACAAGTTGCTCAAATTGAATTTGCCTTAAACCATCTGCGCCACAATCGACTCCAACTGTCTGTATGCTGCCATCGATATCGCTTATTGTTCCAACGACTTTACCTACAGGTGTACCGTACATGTCCTTGACTTTCTTTCCGATAATCTGGATTTCGTCGTTACTCATCGACTATGGTTTAAAGATTGCTTTAACCGGCAAAGTGTTAACAAGGTTTCCAGTTTTAGTAAGAACAATTTAACTAAAGTCAAATCCTCATCATAGTAATTTTAAAATTTGATACTTATACTTCAAAGCATATGATAACTAGAGAAGAATTGGAGCAAATTTTACAATTTGTTTCAAAACGATGGATTGACATTTCTCGAGATCCAGAAAATAAAGCTATGAAGACTCTACCAAGTAGTTTTTGGATGAATTCGATTGGAGGAAAAGCTGGTAAGGGAAGATGGGTAACCATGTTAATGTATACAGAACAAGAAGCAGATGCAAATGCTTTCAAGGAAGTTTTGCTACGTTGGCAAGCAAAAGGAATGCAAAAAACTCCAGATTTAGATCTTATTCAAATAAAAAAAGGATAGGTTATTAATAATTAGAAAACTTTCGATTGTATTGTCTGATAAGTTTTCAAAGTCTGAAAAAAAGATTCTTTTGAATCATTTTTCTAATGCTGATGATTCAGTATTTGCTGTAACTACCCCACAGCAAGTGGATCGAGGTGCACTAATGTCACGCTACAGTAGAACAGACAAGAGTATGCGTAGAGTTTTTCTTGATGAATTTTTGACAAACAAAAAAAGAGGAGAAGAGTTTTACACTAGAGTTTTAATCGAATATGGAGATGACTCGGTAGCAGAGTTAGGAGCTGCACAGATTGCAGTTGAAGGTTTATCAAATATCGCAGTAAAAAAAATTGAAGATCGTAGAATAGGGTTGTCCTATCTTGAGAAATCATCAAGATATGTTGCATGGGATAAAAAAGAAAATGGAGTTTACAAATTCTACAGAGACTCTACAATAATGAGTTCTAAATTTGCTGACAATTACCTAGAATCTTGCAATTTGGATTTTGACGTATATTCACAAAACATTGAACCAATGATAAAATATATCAGGGAAAAATATCCAATAGAAAAATATTCATTCAAAGATTCTAGCGGAGTTGAAAAACAATTTGCAAATCTAAAAGATAGTATCTCTATAAAATCTGCAGAAATCATCTATAGAGGTTCAACGAAGGCTAAAGCACTTGACATTTTACGGGGGCTCTTACCTGCGTCAACATTAACAAATGTTGGCATCACAGGGAATGGTAGAGCCTTTGAGTATCTGTTAACAATTCTTCATAGCTCAGATTTAGAAGAAGAGAAAAGTCTGGCTGCAAAAATAAAGTGTGAATTAGATTCTACCATAAAGTCGTTTGTTAGACGGTCTGATGATAAATACGGAAAAACAATGCAAAATTACCTTCAGAATATTCGTAAAACCGCTCTAAAATTTACTAAAAGATATGTCAACGGGGATTCACCAAAAATGTGCCTAACTAAATTAGTAGATTATGAACCAGAATCTGCGGCAATAGATAAGGTAATTACTGCTATTCTTTATGAGCAGTCGCCTGGAGTTTCATATCACAAGATATTTTCTAATGTTAAAAAAATGTCGCTAGGTAAAAAAAATCAAATGCTGTTAGCTTTTTCCAAATTACGAAAAAATAGGCGACATAGACCAGGACGTGCGTTTGAGATGGTAAATTATACATTTGATTTAATTAATAATTTTGGTATGTTCAGAGATTTTCATAGACATAGAGTACTTACACTTGAACGACAACTTCTAACAACAAATCATGGATTTAAAATGCCAAAAGAGATTTCCATTCTTGGAATTGATAAGGACTTTAAAGATTGTATGTACAAATCAAAAGACGTCTTTGAGATGCTTAGAAAAAAGCATCCCGCACATGCGCAATATGTTGTAAATTTTGCATATAATTATCCATATTTTATGCGGTTAAATTTACGAGAAGCTTGTCATTTAATTGAATTACGAACAGTTCCACAAGGACATATAGATTACAGAGATGTTGCACAAAATATGTTTAAAGAGATCAAGAAAGTACATCCAAATTTAAGTAAAATTATAAGGTTCGTAGATTTAAAAAAATACGAGTTAGAAAGATTTGAATCAGAAAAAAGAACTGAAGAAAAAAAGAGGAAACACTGACATTGTCATCTGATAAAACTGTTTCAAAAACGGATGAAGAATGGCAAAAGATCCTCACACCTGAACAATACAGAGTTTGTAGAAAAAAAGATACTGAAAGGCCATTTACAGGAAAATATAACGATTGCAAGGAAAAAGGAATGTACAAATGTTCATGTTGTGGTAATGAATTATTTGATTCTAATTCAAAATTTGAATCGGGAACAGGTTGGCCGAGTTTTTTCAAGCCAATAAATGATGAAAATATTAAATGTGAATCAGATACCGCTTATGGAATGATTAGAACGGAGGTAATGTGTAAAAAATGTGGTGCCCATTTGGGACATGTTTTTGATGATGGACCACAACCAACCAACCTTCGATTTTGTATTAATTCTGTTTCATTAAATCTTGATAAAAAAAATGGATGATATCGTTTTTTGACACGGAAAAACTCATTAGATGAGAGGATATCTTACGGACTTGTGGTAAATTGCGACTAATTCTTTGTGGTTTTGGAGTAGTTGGTCAAAGCCTTGCAAAACTATTGGAATCAAGGTCTGAAGATCTGTATGCCAGATTTGGATTAAAACCTAGAATTGTTGGCGTGTTTGATACTAAAGGAAGTGCAGTTGAGTCTGCCGGGTTAGATTTATCTAAATTGATAGATGTCAAAAAAAAATATGGAACTATAAAAAAATACAGTTCTTCTAAAAATAATCTATCTGGAGTTGATTTGATAAAAAGCCTTGATGCAGATGTACTTGTTGAAACTACTGCAAGTAATTATAAAGATGCAGAACCGGGAATGACACACATTACTGAAGCAATGAAACACGGATTACATGTGATTTCTGTAAACAAAGGACCATTAGCATTAGCTTTTCCATCTTTGATGGAACTTGCAACATACAACCAAGTTTTGTTAAGGTTTAGTGGGACGGTAGGAGGTGGCACACCAATTTTAGATTATGCTAAAAATAGTTTACTTGGTGAGAGAATCGCATCTTTTGAAGGAATACTAAATGGCACAACAAATTACATTCTTACCAACATGGCAAATGGAATGTCCTTTAAAGATGCTCTTAATGATGCAAAACAAAAGGGATATGTCGAAGCTGATGAATCGCTTGACTTGGACGGTCTTGATGCAGCAGCAAAGCTTGTAATTTTGGCAAACTGGGTAATGGATCTTAAAGTAACCATGCCTGACATCAAGCGGATTGGAATTCGAAATGTTTCAACGGATGATATAAAAAACGCAGCTAAAAAAAATTGTGCGGTAAAATTGATAGCCTCCTGTAACAAAGAGCTTATTGTCGCCCCTAGAGAGATTTCTTTAGATGATCCTTTATGCGTAAATGGCACTCTAAATGCTATTTCGTTTACTTCAGAACATTCAGGAACTCAAACCATCATTGGTAGAGGTGCGGGCGGTATAGAAACAGCGAGCTCCATTATACGTGACCTTCTTGATATTAGGCAAGAGATTTCAAAAATTTGAAATCCAATCTAATTTCCAAGAGTGAAACTGCTGAAGTTGTCAAGGAGATTTCTTCTCAGTGGAAAATTGATCTTCCAAGAATAAAGAATCTAAAGTTTCATTATCTGGAAGATGATGTTCTAATTATTACAGGAACGGGGTTAAAGGCAATAAAGACAGGTGATGTCTACATTCCGTTTTTAACCGAAACTGAAATTCTCAAAAAGTTTCCTTATGTTATGGTAGATATGGGTGCTGTAAAATTCATGTGTAATGGGGCAAATGTAATGAGGCCAGGCATTACTAACTATACACAGT
This sequence comes from Nitrosopumilaceae archaeon, assembly GCA_052390375.1. GTDB lineage: Archaea > Thermoproteota > Nitrososphaeria > Nitrososphaerales > Nitrosopumilaceae > CSP1-1. The sequence continues at coordinate 308 of JBQTHA010000029.1, read as the reverse complement.
TTGAAAAAGATCAATTGGTGTGTATAATCGAAGAATCACAACACAAATTTCTTGCTGTAGGACAATCATGTGTCTCAAGTTCAGCGATGGAATCATTAAGCAAAGGAGAGATTGTAAAAAATATGCATTATATTTCTGATAAATATTGGGAATCTGGTAAATCAATCAGAGATTAATTTATTTTTTCAGTAGACATTGTAGAGCCTTTTTTATTTATGACAAGCATATCAATGCCGTCACCACTAAAAGAGTCTCTTAGACTGGCTGAACGAATTGCTTTTATTGCGAGATCTTTTGCTTCTTGTTCA
>JBQTHA010000028.1:0-20233 GCA_052390375.1 Nitrosopumilaceae archaeon | reverse complement strand
GTTTGCTCCCCCAGCTTTCATCCCTCACCGTCGAACGTGTTCTGGTAGACCGCCTTCGCCACAGGTGGTCATCAATAGATCAAAGGATTTTACCCCTTCCTACCGAGTACCGTCTACCTCTCCCACTCCCTAGTTCTGCAGTATTTTCGGCAGCCCATTAGTTAAGCTAGTGGATTTAACCGAAAACTTACAGAACCGGCTACGGATGCTTTAGGCCCAATAATCCTCCTGACCACTTGAGGTGCTGGTTTTACCGCGGCGGCTGACACCAGAACTTGCCCACCTCTTATTCATCAGTGGTTTTAGAACTAACAAAAGATTCCTTTAGCAGGAAACACTCGGATTAACCTTGTCGTGCTTGCGCACATTGCAAAGGTTTCTCGCCTGCTGCGCCCCATAGGGCCTGGGTCCGTGTCTCAGTACCCATCTCCGGGCTTCTCCTCTCAGAGCCCGTACCTGTAATAGCCTTGGTGAGCCATTACCTCACCAACAAGCTGAGAGGCCGCAGTCCCATCCTATGGCGACGAATCATTTGGACCATAAACCGTTCCAGGAATTATGATCTATCGCGGATTATTCTCAGTTTCCCGAGGTTATCCACGTCCATAGGTTAGATTGACTACGTGTTACTGAGCCGTATGCCTTGTATTGCTACAATGACTCACATGGCTTAGTACCAATCCGATAGCAGTCAGGTCCGGCAGGATCAACCGGATTCTGAGTTTTTATTATGATTATTGAAGTACATCGTTGTACTTTTATTGGAATTGACGGAATGCACATAATCTTCACATCTCAGATAAGATCATGTGATCATATCCTCATATTGTATGCGTAACTGGAGGCTCGCGAATCATAAAATGGCAAATACTACCATACATTCATCACAAGCGCCGCACTTGCGTTACGTATGCAAAAGGTCGATCTTCTCAAATACATATAAACCCTGCAGAGTGTTTTTCGATCTTTGACGGGATTTGCGATCAATGATATATTACAAAAAACAAGGGTAAGGTAACTTGGAAGAAAATATCAACATATACAAAAAAAAGACGCCAAAGTCTGCCAGCCTATTTGAAAAATCAAAAAAATACCATGTCAATGGGGTATCACATAATATTAGATTTTTTGAGCCATACCCATTTGTTACAAAATCAGCAAAAGGGAAATTTCTAGAAGATGTGGATTTTAACAGGTATGTAGATTATTGGATGGGTCATTGGAGTCTTATTTTGGGTCATTCTCCAAAGCCTGTAAGACAAGCCGTCAAAAAACAGCTAAGCTCAGGATGGATGTATGGGACGGTAAATAAAATTACATTAGAGTTATCTGAGATAATTCAAAAAGTAGTTCCAGTAAGTGAAAAAATACGATATGTTACCTCTGGAACAGAGGCTACAATGTATGCAGTAAGATTAGCAAGGTCTGTTACGCGAAAAAAAACCATTGCAAAAATTGACGGGGGCTGGCATGGATATACCTCAGATTTGCTTAAAACTGTAAACTGGCCATTTGATGTTTCTGAGAGCAGTGGACTAGTTGATGAAAAACATGTAGTATCCCTTCCTCTAAATGATTTAGAAAAATCCCTTGAGATTTTAAAATCAGTAAAAGATGACCTTGCTGGAACCATAATAGAACCAGTTCTTGGAGGCGGAGGATGCATTCCAGCAGAAGAGGATTATCTTAAGGGAATTCAAGAATTTGTACAAAAAAATAATTCTCTATTTATTTTAGATGAAATCGTAACAGGTTTTAGATTCAGATTTGGATGCCTTTACTCTACAATGAAGATTGATCCAGATATTATTACTTTGGGAAAAATTGTTGGAGGAGGATTTCCAGTTGGAGTAATTTGTGGAAAAAATGAGATAATGGAGCATGCCAACACTACTAAACAAGGAAAATCTGAAAGGGCATACATTGGAGGTGGAACCTTTTCTACAAATCCTGCAACAATGACTGCAGGCTATGCAACATTATCAACCTTGGAAAAAAATGGAAATCCTGTTTATTCAAAAATTGACGGCCTAGGAAAAGAGGCAAGAAATCAGTTAGAAAAAGTATTTGATGGAAAAGTTATCGTTACAGGAAAGGGCTCTCTTTTTATGACACATTTCATTAAAGACGAAATTAGTCAAATCAAAAATGCTGCAGATGTAGCAAAATGCGATAATGCTTTACTTCAGAGGTATCATTTTGAAATGATTGCAAGAGACGGGATTTTCTTTTTGCCTGGAAAACTTGGAGCAATATCTAATGCTCATTCTGATTCAGATATCAAAAATATGATTAATGCCTCTAGTCGTTTTTCATCAACTTTGTAATTTTGGTAATCTAACTTCGCGAAAGGCTATTTAACTTCCTATTTTAATTTCAAATATGAATAATTTAGGCATCTTTGCGTTATTGACAGCTATTCTTTTTGTTCCCCTAGGTGCGAATATGGCATTTGCACAGGAGACCTATGTGATTAACATTCCAACTGGTGCAGCAGATATTACTGCACCTTACTTTTGGCAAAGTGAAAAAGATGGAGACACTTCAGGGGAAATTGAGGTAAGAGTATTAGATTATGTCAGGTGGGAAAACGCAGATACTGCAGCCCATACAGTAACTTCTGGAACTCCAGAGGATGGACCTGATGGAATTTTTGATAGCAGTTTGTTTGCTCCAGGAAAAGATTTCCAATATCAATTTACAGAGGCTGGAAATTATGAATACTTTTGTCTAGTACATCCTTGGATGACTGGAGTTGTTACAGTATCACAAGTATCATCAGCATTACAGATTATTCCAAATGTTGGTGCCAAGGCAGGGGATGGAAAAACCACATTTAATGTAGAGTATGAATTTAACAGAATGATTGCCTCTGCAACAATTGATGAAGAACAAAAGGCCATAACCTTTGAAATTGTAGGAAAAGCAAAAAGCGAAGATCATACTTTATCGTTGATGCTTCCAAAAGATTTGATCAGTGAACCACTTGTTATTTGGGCGGATGGTAAACAAATCTCAGATTTTGAAATTACATCAGAAGGTGGAATTAATGAAGTAGTAATTCCTCTGGATGAAAGATCAGAGAGGCTAACTATTGTTGGAGCATCTGTTGTTCCAGAGTTTGGAGCAATTGCCATGGCAATACTAGCAATTGGTGTGTTTAGTTTTATAGCACTAACATTTAAAGCACAAAAAATTAGCATGCCAAAATTCTAACCGTTTCTTTAGAAAAATCTCTTATACTATTTCTGATAAAGTCAGATATGAAAGAAAATAAATCAAAAAAACTCACGAACACAAAAAAAGAATATGAGGATGTACTAGTATCTGATGATCCTACAAAAATTTCTGAGAAAGATTTGCAAGAATTAGCAAAAGAGTCAATAAAAAAATTCAAATCTCTTAGTTAGCCAAACCCAAACTTTCATTATCTGGATTAAAAATAAAATATATTGTGATACTATTTGGCAAGCCAAAAGAGCCTGAAGATGTAATTTATCAGGCAATGTCGTTACTAGAAAAAAATCAGCCAAAAGCTGCCATAGTGCTATTCAATCAAGCACTCAAGGCGGATCCAAAAAATATTGAGGCATTATTCAACAAAGGACTGGCACTTAATCAGATTAAAAAATATCAGGACGCAATAACCTCTTTTGATAAGATTCTTCAAATTAAACCAGATGATGCCCCGTCTTTGAATAATCGTGCCATATCGCTAGGAGAATTTGGAAATACGGAAGATGCCTTGGAATACTATGACAAAGCTATAGAATCTGATTCAAAGTATTCGGCGGCGTATTACAACAAGGGTGTACTGTATGACAAGCTTGGAAACCAGGAAGATTCGTTAAAATGCCTTGATGAGGCAATAACAATAGATCCTAAAAATTCAAGCTCGCGTTTTTACAAAGGAATTGTTTTAGGCAAATTAAAAAGACATGAGGAAGCATTAAACTGCTTTTCAAATATTTGTAATTCCTATCCTAGACACATGGATGCATTGTTTCATAAAGGAATAGAGATGGCAGAACTAGGCAAACATAAACAAGCAATAGAGATTTTTGATAAACTTTTAGCAGAACACAAAAACAATGTCAATGTGGTTTATGCAAAATCTAGAAGCAAAGCTGCTCTAGGAGAAATAGACCAATCACTAGATTTGCTAAAACAAGCAGTCTCACAAAATCCCAAAGTAATTAAAAAATGGGCTAAAGAAGAACCAGTTTTTGAGAAGATTCAAGATGATCAAAGATTTAAAAAAATTACAGGACATTGATAGTATAGAAGGCAGCGAAGGAACAAAAATTCGCCAGATCTTTCATCCACACAATACATTTAGTGGAATCAGATACAGCATATCCCACTCTGTAGTGGCAGCTGGTAAAAAATCAAAACTCCATAAAATGAAAACCTCTGAAGTGTATTATATTTTAGAAGGAAAAGGAGTTTTACAAATAGATGATGATACCTTCAATATTTCAAAAGATCAAGCAATCTACATCCCGCCTCATTCAAAGCAACGTATTGAAAATACAGGTAAAGATGAATTGAAGTTTCTATGTATAGTGGATTCGGCCTGGAAGCATGAAGATGAAGAGATTTTAGAATAATTATTCTATTTTATCTCACTAAAACGTAACATAAAGCTAAAAAAAATTATAACTAGAGTTAATGATTTAGTCCACAAACTAGCAAAATTTTCTCTCTTTACTATTGGTACTCTAGGGTTATGCTTGTGATGGATGTTCTTCTACCCATTTGACTACATTTAGAATGTCTTTGATGTATTCAGGTTTGTCACCTTCTACACTCAAAAACAACATATGATCATTTTTGAGTGGTACTGTAATCCTTTTTATTTTATCGTAGCCTACTATCGCAAATCTTCCTTTTCCAATCTTTGTGGAAAGTTCATCGCGTGACTTCCAAGTATTTAATGCTCGTTTTAAGGTGGACTTTGTCTCTTCAAGAGTTAGTATGTTTTTAACACCGTTTCGATAACTATTCCAAAGGATTTTTCCATCATTGTCACATATTGCTGCATATCTAACGTATTTGTTGGCTTCCATTAACATGCTCACAAGTTTTCCCTCATCATCCATTTGTTGCGACATGCCAATAATTAGTACGTGATTTTAAGACATAAAGTTATCTTAAAAATCTCTTTTTTATGGTTCATTCTTTCAAATTAAAATCATCATACAATTTTTTCAAATTACTTTAAGGCACGTCATATTTCTGATGTTTCATCTCCATTCTACTACTCTACTGGTTCATGATGGCCTTTACCACGTAGAGTAAAAGTCACTGCCGCTAATGCAATTGCGACTCCTACTGCTGCACCATACACCGCCATTGATGCTTCTGCCATTAAATTACTAAACATTACTTATCAATAATCTTGTTTTAAAAAATCTAAAAATTTGTTTAATATTTTAATCATTTAATGAGTTATTATTAATATAAAATGGTTTGAGTGCTACAAAATTTTATATTTTTAAAGCCTTGACTATCATACGACAGCTTACAAGAGGCAAATTAACTATGAATAGGTCAACACATCTTCTGAACATATCTTATACTCTTGCAGAAGAGTTCAAAGCAACTTACAAGAGATTAAAATAATAAAATCAAAATTTGAAAACGAATTTCCACCTAGATGATCCTAAAATCTTCTTTTACTGTGTTTAGAACCATGTGTGTATTTGTATATTCTACATTTGGTTTTGCGGAGAGTTGTTTAACAAATTCGCTTAGCTCTTCTCTATTCTTGAACTTTGCAATTACTATGGCATCTGTTTGGCCTGTTATATCATATACTCCACAAACGTTATCCAAAGTCGAGACTTCTTTTTCAACTAAAGCCATTTGACCTTTTTTAACTGAGATTTCAATTATGGTAGTCAAATCATATCCTAATTTCTCATCATCTAGAATTGCAGTATAACCTTTAATGATTTTTAATTTCTCAAGCTTATTTATTCTCGATAAAACTGTCACAGTTGATAGACCAAGTTTTAGTGAAAGCTTTCTTGCAGATTGTCTTGCATCAACTAGTAGATTTTTTAGAATTTTGAGATCAATCTCATCAATGCTCATAAAAACTATTAAGTAAAAATTAATTTAAAGTTTTCATGAAATTCTAAATGATTGTTTAGTTTATACAAGATTTTTGATATTTTCATTAAAAACTCTTGTTCCCAAAAATATCATTCTAATGGAAAATCAACGCCGCAAGCAGGGCAACGCCCCCTTTTACCTTTATATTTTTGACTATGGTATTGAATGATTTCAGTACTACAATTCCAGCACATAATTTTTTCAACTAGAGCCATTTAATTTCCTACCTAGAAACTGGCGTACGTTTCTGAGAGCCACACTACTAATGCCTGCAGCCTCAGAGATCTTTCCCTGGGAACGCTCTTCACCATTTTTTATACATGAAAGGTATAGTGCTGCTGCGCAGATAACTGTAGGTTTAGAGCCTTGTATCAATTCGCCTTTCTCAAGATATTGAAGAATCTCATATGCATATCTCTTGGTCTTTTCACTCAATTCTAATATACTACATATTTTTGGTAAATAATCTGATGGTTTTTGTGGTTGTGTCTTTATGTCTAGAGTTTTCAATAAGATTCTGTAGCTAGCTGCAATCCTTTTTTTGGGTATGTTAAGTGCTCTGCTAACCTCGTGAAGCGTTCGTGGAGTATTTGTCTGCCTACAAGCTGCGTATATGGCTGCAGCTGTTAGTTCACCAGTTATACGTCCACGAGAGATCTTAGCATTCACTGCCTTTCTAAAAATATAAGCTGCCTGCTCTGAAATTGCATTTGGCAAGCCAAGTTTTTCTTTTGCTGCGTCAAGCATTGTAAAAGCCTTTGCAAAAGTTCGGTCTAATGATCGATTTTTGCTGCGATTATCCCAAGTCCTTAGTCGATTAAATTCATATGCTGTTTTACTTGGCAGTTTTCTTCCAGTCGAATCTATATTTTTTGAATTGATGACTGTATTTAATCCCCCATCATGTTGTGAAAGTTTTATTGGACTGCCAGTTCTGGAAGTTTGATAGAAATCATTCAAGTTGAAAATCTGAGTTTCATTATTTGCATCAATTGTTTTATCTTGCAAAATTTCTCCACAATTGCCACAGAAAACTTCACCTTTGTCTGAATCGGTGATCTGACTTTGATGATCACATGTTAGGAACTTTTGTAGTACCATTACCATTCTAATATCACATCTTTTGTTTTGTTATGCAAACTGTCAACCAAATTCCTTTGTTCGACAAAAAAAATCATGAAAATAATAAAAGGAAAGAACAATGTGCGACCGTGTCTCAAGTTATCGACTTTTAAAAAGACACCACTGTGCCATTTTTTCCAAGAGATAGGGGAAGTTTTTGTTATTTGAAACTCTATGATAGACCACCCACATCTTTTCCTTTTCTTTAATCTTTATCGAGCGCATCATATAGCTTATTATCATATATATGATGAATTATATAAAAAATAAACATTCATTAGATATTATATTTAATTTATAAATGAATTTTTAGAATAAAAGGAATTTCCTTAATATATGATACATGTGTATGTAAACTAAATGGCACTAGTATTCAATAACCCTAGCTATGAATCTATACTAAGACTGTCAGAAAATCCTACTGAAGAAAAGTTATACATCAGGACATTTTGGGAGCTTGAAGTTCTTAATGAACGAATTAATGATATTGCCAATGAGAATAGAGATGGCAAAAAACGTTTTGCAAAACTAATGCGACTTAAATTACAATCTACCCTTATGGGAGAATCTGCAAGAAAAAGAGATGGTGAATTACTTAGTTGGAGGATAAGGAATGTCTGAATCAATGTCAGTAGCTATTGAAAACCTTTTTGATATTGATGATTATACAGATTGTAATAGATGTCACAATCCTCTTACTCATTGTCACTGCAGGTGCCCATATTGTGGTCAAAGAGACAAATGTGAGTGTGCCCTCTTTGATGCAGCAACAGGTGGTTAAACAAGTTGGTCACTGCATACGTTTTGATAAATTGTGATCTTGGTTCTGAAGAGGATGTAATTGAAGCACTCAAAAATGTTGAAGATGTTAAAGAAATCCAGGGTACTTTTGGTGCTTACGACATTATTGCTAAAGTGGATAACAGTACGATAGATACCTTAAGAGAAACAATTACGTGGAAGATACGAAAAATAGATAGAATTAGATCAACTCTTACTCTAATGGGAATAGGAGGACAAGAATTTACAAGATGATGAGGCATTGAATAAAGCGTATGTACTCATTACTTGTAATTCTGGTTCAGATGACAATGTTATCTCAAACTTAAAATCAATTGATACCGTTAAAGAAGCTCATGGATGCTTTGGTGCTTATGATGTTATAGCAAAGATGGAATCCAATAGCGAAGACGAACTAAAAAAATCTATAACACAAAGAATCAGAAAGGTTCCAAAAATTCGTGCCACCCTTACGCTTATTGCATATAATACAAATGATTTTTTTGGAAAAAACCTGAGCTTTGATGAGAAAGAGGTTTTAGACAGACACGCAGTTCAGGCGTATATTGCCATACACTGTAATAGGACAAAAGAAGATCAGGTGTTACGTGATCTTAGCAATATTCCAGAGGTAATTGAAGGAGATATTGTGATTGGCTCTTATGATCTAATGTGTAAAGTAGCAGCTCCTACGTATAATGATATATCCGACATAATCACTAAAAAAATTAGAAGAATTGAAAACGTGAAAACTACTACAACTATAAATGTGATTCCGAATAGATAGTCATATGTTTAGTTAATTATCTATTATTTCATATGGGAATGAGAAACAATTGAAAATTTGTTTAATTTAATTGCTGCAAATAAACAAATCTAAAGAAAATCAAAGCTCAAAGATATTTTTGACAATTGCACTTTAGATAACATGAATATACAATTACACGATGAAATTGAACATCTCAAAAAAGAGATACAAGCAGAAGAAACAAAAGTTGCTCAAACCTTACAAAATGGGAATAATGATTCTGTGTCAAAAAGTTTAGCCATTATTGATTCTAATTTAAAATATCTTAGTATCGTAGTTAACGGTGCTCCCTTAGATAAAATAGATGACAAGAACATTAGAGAGTTTTTGAGAGTTCATTATGAAAATATGTGCAAATTATCCTTGCCCGCCTAATTATGGTTAAACGCAAAATTACCTTAAAAGATTAAATTTTATTTAAAATATTAACTCAAAGTATGAGATTAGGGTTGTTGAGTAAGAAGATTTTCCCATTCGTCTTCATCACTTACTTCATCTAGTAAAACAGTCTTAAATAATTCGTATGAAACATAGTCTTTATCCTTGTATTTATCAGCCATTTTATTGTAAAAGTCTACTGCACATCGTTCTGCATCAATGACATCTTGAATTACTTGTTTTAAATTGCTCTGGTCTTTTGGAGGTGCTTTATATCCACATCCTCCAATCTTAGATAGTTTTGCAAAATCCATTTCAGGCATACCCCCTAATTCTATAATTCTGTTAGCAAACCTTTCTGCATGCATCAATTCGTCTGCAGATTGTGTGGTTAATCGTGAACTTACTGCATCAGCATTAATTCCACTTACCCAGTGAGCTGCAAGCCAGTATTGAAAGTGTGCACACCATTCATCAGCATATGCCTTGTTAAGATCAGATATGACTTCGTTAACATCTATTTTAGCTTGAACGATTTCTCTTCCTTTCTTACCCATATTTCTAAAGGTGTAAATCTCTTATAAAAGACATATAGTTCAATCCAAGATCTGAGAACAAGTTGTTTGATTTACTTTTTGTTAATAATTAGAATTAATTCAAATTCTATCATACCATGATTATAGATTATGGTTGAAAACTAAGTGTTACAATATCTTCTGTAGTTGTTATGGTACATGGTTTATCTAGTGTAGATCTTATCAGAGATTCCAAAAAATGTTTGAGATACAAAGAACCTTTTGCTTTAAGATCATGGTGTATACTGACTGAAACTTTTCCTTCAGTTTTTTCCATGTCACATCTACCATAACCACAAAACTCAAAGTACATTTTAACAAATTCATGAACTACAGATGAATTCAGCTCTTTCCATTTGAATAAAATAAACTCCTTTGCCTCTTGACTCCCGCCTCTAATTGCAAGATCCACTAAATCTTTTTCTGGAATAACTGAGAGTATTCGTCTAAAACTATCAGTACTCATTCTGAGAGTACCAAATTTTTTTGTAAAAACCTCACACTCTACATAATCACTAAATATCTGATTTGCAAGGGTATTCAGGCTAATTCTGTTTTCTTCAGCTAACTTGCGTAATCCTCTTTCAGATTTTTCATCAATTCTAAAAGTAATACTGGATGATTTTTTACTCATTATCCCAGAAATTCAATAGTTAACCAATTAATCAGTTTACCTGCAAATGGGTGCAAAGGATTCCTCTTCATTATATTCTACATTTACTCAATTAATGCGAGAAAAAATGCAAGAAATAACTCAAAAAGAAAAGAAAGCCCCAGTACTAAAGTTTGTACTGATTCTGGCTGCTGCAACTTCAGTTATACTAGTTCTCACATTAGCGCCATGGAATTTTGTTCCAACTCTTATAACTGAAGACGTATCTGTCATTGCCGTGACAGACTATGGTTGTGTTGCAGAGTCAGTAACTGGATATTCAGTAGTTGTCTCTGATTGCAACGCCAAACCAGGCGATGTAGTTTCTGCAACGTTTTACGTTCCAGCAAGGGAGCTAAATGGATTCTATGGTAGAGTTCAGGAAAAATTAGCAATGGTTAATCCTTAAACTCTATCTTTTTTATTTACATAGAATAAAAATAGAACTTTTGTTCCCATACATCTCAAGTTTAGAAATCTTATTTTCAAAATTGAAAATCATATACTCATTTTATTTCTCCAATTCGCAAATTGCTATTATGAAAGAATGTGGAGCCTGATTAAGATGGGAGCAATACCTGAAAAAACTGCATCAAGCAAAAAACCGGCATCAAGTAAAAAACCAATGATAATGATAGCAGGAATTATTGGTGGAATAGCACTTCTAGGCTTGACTTACATGACTGTATTTGTCGCACCTGATGTAAGAGATGAAATGGTTAAAGTAATTTCCATAACAGAGTCGGGATGTATTGCAGAAACCATGGATGGATTTGCCGTAAATATTGGCAAGTGTAATGCACAGCCGGGGGATCTAGTCATGGCACAAGTAGATCAAAAAGTCAAACAACGTGCCAAAGCAATGAATCCGACCTAAACTAATTTTTTTTATTAATTATCTAAAACTATGAGCTGACCTCTCATAGTAGGTTGATGATATGTACAAAGGTAATCAAAAATTCCACTTTCTGTTGCAGTAAAAACTATGGAAGTTTCTTCACCTGCATTGATATCGTGATTAATATCATAAGGGGAATAAATTGTAAAAGTATGATGCTCCTGACTCTCAACTGGTTCTAGATTATAAAAGTGAATTTTTACGTTGTCGCCTTTATTTACAACGATAGAATCATGTGAGAATTGGTCAGGTGGGATACTAAATTTATCCTCGTCAATATGTTCATCAACTTGAGTAAACAACCACATTTCTCTGGTTTGTGGAACATATCTTTCATTATCTTCATCGTCCTCATCGAAAGTGGCAATGTTAGTGAGAGAGTATGAGGCAACAAAGATTGCTACTAAAGCTATTACGATTGCAGCAACGCTGATGCCCATTAGTTTTGAATTACCACTTGCACTCAATAATCATATAAGATAAAATTAGATATAAAAAATACTTGGTGATTATTGATGTTGGTTCTATGTATTTGAAACATTAATTGATAATTAAACAATCAAAGTATGCTGGAAAACTACATTACCATCAAATGATAATTGGCCTAGTTTTCAAATTGTTTTTCTTTTCTTTGGTTATTGTCTGCATCACACCAATGAGTGCGTCCATCTCGTAGGGTTTGCTGACAATTGCTGAAGCGCCTAGATTAGTTAGTTTTTCTTTTTCATCTTGAGCAATGGAAGCTGATACAATTATCACCTTGGCTTTAGGATCAAATTCAAGAATTTTCCTTAATCCATAAAAGCCATCGTAATACGGCATTAACATATCTAACAGGACAAAGTCAGGTTTGAGTTTTTTGTACAATTGAACTGCATCTAACCCGTTGTGGCCTTTTTCTAAAACATCGATTCCTTTTATCCTAAGACATTCGGCAAGAACCTCTGCACCATCACGATCATCCTCAATTACCACTACTCTAATCATACCTATTCTATAGATGAGGGATCATTATTTTGGCTGTGTGTATTAGATGAACACTCTCCTCATGGAAGCTAAAGAAATAGGCAATTTTTGTTGTGATTTGTTCCTTTGCCTTTTCAAGATTGTTTTTCAGACGATTAGTTTTCATATTTTTTATCTGACTAATAACAATAGAGTTAGTTCAATTTTGCTTAAATTTTTTTTTACTACGAACCTTTTTTATCTTATGAAGTATCTTAGCAGCCATTTTAACAGCTTTTAATTTCCTTATCATACTTAATCCAATTTTTAAAAATTTGAAAATAGAAAAAACAGGAATTAAAGCCAACATAAAAATATCAAACCAGTGTTTTTTTACAAATTTTTTTGGATCATTTATTTTTCTATACTTGAGGACGAGATCAAATATCAATAATGCAATAATTGGCCAAATTAAACCCTCAAAATATGCTTTAAATTCAATGGGGATTTGCAAAATGGGACTTTCTAGTCCAAATGAATGATACTCAAATGCCAATAATCCAATAAAATATAGAACTACTAGTACAAGTAAAACCAGATCTACTATTTTGGAGTTCATATCATAGTAGCACCATAAGTACAATTACGCTATTTTATCTGAAATAAAAAAGAAGATAATTGTGAAAGTTTTCCAGCCCCATTTGATTAAACAAATTATTTTTAACATAGGAGGATTATTCAAGATATAGAGTGAACGATTACCAGGCATATCAAACTCTTAACCTAAACTCAAATGCATCATTTGATGATGTAAAATACGCCTATAGGAAATTGGCCTTGGAGCTTCATCCTGATAAAAATTCTAATGAGCAAGACGGCAACAAGTTCAAGTCAGTTACGGCAGCTTATCACATTTTAAAAAATAATCACAAAAAAATGAATTCCAATGGAACAGATTCTGCAAAAGGAAGCTATACAAGTAATCACACAAAAACTGAACAAACCTTTAGAAAGAAAAAACCAGAATGGGGGGCAAGTCAAGAAAGAAAAACGCCTGAGGAAGATTGGAGCAGGTATACAAAAGAGTTTGAAGAAGATAACCCTCATTTTTGGAAAAAATATGAAGAAGAGTTTTGGAAAAATTATGATGCCAGAGTAAATAATGACAAGGGATTTGGAAAACAAAGTGAAAGAGCAAAAAAATCTGAACCAAAAATAAATCTCTCAGTTGATGTAGACCCGACCTTGTGCATTGGCTGTTGTAGCTGCGAAACAATAGCCCCAGATGTCTTTGTCGTAGATAAATTAACAAAGATGAATCCAAAGTCCAGAGTGTATAATGAAAGAGGAGCAGGGTATAATAAAATTATGAGTGCAGCTGAAACATGTCCTACAAAGGCAATTAATGTGCATGATAAAGATTTGAAAAAAAGAATCTATCCTTGGTAGTCAGGATTCCTTTAATTTTTGATATAATTCTGTAATTTCACTATCAGATAATTTTGGCACATTTTGAAACATGCTATGAACTGGCCCTGCGGAATCTTTTGAGCTTCTTGGGATTAGATGAACATGTACATGTGGGATTTCCTGTCCACTTTCCCTACCGTTGTGAATGGCAACCAGAGTCGCATTAGTAATCTTGTCAACTTTGGCAAGGGTTTTGCGAACGGTTTCAAACAAATCGGCGTTGTCTTCAAAAGAAATATCTTGTATTTTTTCATAATGGGTCTTTGGAATCACTAGGCAGTGGCCTTTAGTCAGTGGAAATGCATCCATAAAGGCTAGAGATTTTTCTGTTTCTGCAATAATTTTAGCTGGAATTTCCTTTTTAATAATTTTACAAAAGATACAATCCATTAGTTTTGTAAACTAGCGGAGGTTCTATTAAATTAATAATTTCAGGGATTAACAATTGTAGCCCATGCAAGACCTCTGCCAAACTTTAGCATAACAGTTGCGCCTGGCTCAAGATCACAGTTTTCTATAGTTTTTGGGATGCTATCAGATGTGGTTGCATAGCAAGTACCGTCCGAGTTTAATAGAATTGTAGCTTCTTCAAAAACGTCTTCACGTATAAGATTCCAAAAGGGAAAAACTACTGTAGATAATACTATTCCTGCAAGAACAAAGGCTCCGCCAAATATGGCACCGTACTTTTGGGAATCAGTGAGCTCCATTTGTTTTACCACATTCCGCCTTCAGAAGTTCCACCCCTTGTATCGAGTTTTTTCTCAGGTACATTACCATGTGCTTTTTTTAGATGGCGCTTAAGACGTTCTGGGTCATGTAGTTCTAAACCGCATTCTTTACATTTTGTAGTATTCTTGTCTTCCTTTTTTTTGAACAGTCCCAATATGGAATAAGAAATTTAGATATACATTATAAAGGATACTGACTGATTCAAAATTCGTGGCAATAAAAAACATTACCGTTTTAGGTTCTGGAATTATGGGTCATGGCATTGCCCAAGTTTCTGCAATGTCTGGATACAATGTGGTTCTTCGAGATATAGAACAACAGTTTTTGGATAAAGCCATGGAAAAAATAAAGTGGAGTCTTGACAAACTTGTTTCAAAAGAAAAAATTTCGAAGAGTCAATCTGATGACATTTACTCTAGAATAAGACCCATTGTTGATTTAAAAGAGGCAGTCAAAGATTGCGATTTGGTAATAGAAGCAGTTCCAGAGATTATGGATTTGAAAAAAAAGGTATATGCAGAACTAGATAAAGTTGCAGGAAAAAATGTAGTTTTTGCCTCAAATACTAGCACACTTCCAATTACAGAAATTGCAAATACTACTAGTAGACCAGAAAGGTTCATTGGAATTCATTTTTTTAATCCACCACAATTAATGAAACTAGTTGAGATAATTCCTGGCCAAAAAACTGCTAAAGATGTAGTCCAGCTTACAAATGATTATGTAAAATCAGTCCAAAAGGAGCCTGTTGTATGTAGAAAGGATGTTCCAGGATTTATCGTAAACAGATTATTCATACCGCTAGTTCATGAGGCATGTTACGTTATGGATAGACAGAAAACTCAATTAACAGAAATTGACTCTGCTGTAAAGTTTAAGCTGGGATTTCCAATGGGAATATTTGAGCTAGCAGACTTTACAGGAATGGATGTAATCCACAAGGCAACAATAGAGATGCATCTAAGAGACAAAAAGGTAATCAGACCACATCCTAAAATCGAGCAACTATACAACGAAAAAAAGTTAGGGCAAAAGACAGGTGAAGGTTTTTACAAATACTCTGATGAAAAATATGAACGCATATCACTATCTGAAGAACTTGCAAAAAAATGCAATCCAATTCAGATACTTGCAAACATTCTAAACAATGCAGCCTGGTTAGTTACTAAAGAAGCAAGCGATATACAAGAGATTGAAAATGCAGCAAGATTGGGATTAGGTCTTAAAAAACCACTTTTTGAAACAGCAAAAGAATATGGAATGTCAAATATTGTAAAAGAGTTAGAACAGCTTGCACAAAAACATGGCCAATTTTATGAGCCAGACCCCTTGCTTGTTTCTATGCAGTAATTTACTCTAAAGTCTTAGAAGATTCTAACCTTATGCAATTAACTTTCCTTTTTGAAAATAATAGAAATTTCCAACTAGACCCATCCCAAAGGGCAGCATACTTGATACAGGTTCTGTCCATACCAGCAAATATCCTTCCTTTGTTAGTTTTTCAAAAACTGTAAGAAACTCATCCAAACCGCCTAATTTTCTGAGAACAACTACCAAAGCATCAGTTTTTAGATATATGAGATCTTGTTTCGCAAGCGCCTTTTTGATATCTGCTCCTTCTTTTTTTACACCTGAGAGAGAAAATTTAGCGACGGTCCCGGTTTTGTCTGCTACTTTGTGTACATTGGCATCAAGGTCTTTCTTGAAACTCTTGAAGAATTTTTTTCCATTTGCCATTTAAGCTCGTCTACACATTACAGTATAATAGTTTTTGAATAAGGAAAAAATTATCATGGAAGATTAAACACCTGCTTTAAGAGTCCCGCGTATATTCCCATCATTACAAAAATAATTGCTGCGACAATTCCGCCAAAAATAATTATTCTCTTTGTTATCATTTATGGTCTTGGCATAGAGCGTTTATGACCGCTGATTCCGGAAATTATACTGCCTATTCCATTGAAGAGTAGCCCTATTGAGAGATACATCACCATCAAAACAAGAGTTAAGCCTGGATATGCATACAAAATTGCTGAAAAAGCAATTACAATTCCTCCAATGATGATATTTGCAATACGCGAACCCTTGCTCTCATGTTTTGATGCAATTCCGTTTCCAATAAGTCCAGCTCCATGTATTAGAATGAAAATGGTAATTACCATTACCAGTGTCAAAAGAGCAGCTATTGGATGTGCTAATGAAAAGAATCCACCGCCGATTGAGATAGCGCCAATTATAATACTGATAATGCGAGATCCTTTTGATAATTGCTTAACTAGTGCGCCTTCGATGATTTTTGAGATACCTACCAATATCAAAGAAATTCCAAGTAATGTTACAAAAAACAAACTCGTAACATCTGGATTAGCTAAAACCGCTGCAGATAGTGCTATAGTAATTGCCCCAAGTACAATCTGGGCTATTCTTAACCAAGTTGGCGACTTTTCAAGGCTAACCGACATGTACTGAGTGGAAAAAAGGGATTAATAATCCTAGATCAGATTCTTGAATCTGATTTTCAAGTATGATTTAGTTTACCTTGAACTATTCTTAAGGGAATCTAGAATCTATCATAACAAGACAACTGTTAATCTTCCCTTTGTAAGGTGTTGATACTGAAAAATGTCTAAAATCGTTTTGTATAACGTCTACAATCTTTGCAATGCCAGTATCTACAACATTTCCTAAATCATCGAATATAAGTAACTTAAAAAATACAGCCGAATAGTAGACCCCGTCATTAGTATAATCACCAGATAAAGTCACAATGTTGTTTTGTTTTTTGCATAAAACTCCACTAAAACTATCACTGTATTTTGATTCGTAAAAATTCATTGCACTAACATAAAGATTGTTTTGCTGAGCTAAAGAAAGCCTTGCCTGATGTTCTTTTAGATGCAAGTTTTTTTCTTCAATAGTTATCGGCTGTATCTTCTCATTCTCTTTAGAAATAATACCTCTGTCAACAAGATACTTGATTGAATATTCAAACTCTTTATCTGAAATCATTCCTTGTTTGTTCCACTCAAAGAGGTTTTGAACCCATCTTGGAGTGTAGTAATTAGCGGTTGGAACAGATATGGTAGACACTGGTATCTTCTTGCAATTGGGGCACGAAAAGGAATGTTGATTATCCATCATAACAATATAGTATTGCTTTTGACCATTTACGGTTAGAACCTCGTTATGCCATATTCTCAATACATTAAAACAAATTGCAAAAACCTTTGATTGCCCAATTTTTACTGTCTCATGGGTATGGTCACATTCTTCAAAGAGTTCTCGTGATTCTAAATTCTCATACATGACTTCAAGCTCATCGTCATAAATTGGAGAGTAATTGTCAACAAGCTCAAGAACCTCATTGTCAGGGGTGCTTTTTCTATAATCTGGCTCCATTGCCCAAAGTATTAGCATTTTATTATCTAAGAGAAGATAATCAAGCCCGTTGTTTGTAACGTTAATTGTTATTTTTACAAGATCTGCATCATCAAGATATTCCCATGGTGTGTCATCCATTGAAAGAATCTGAAGGTCTACTACTTTTAGATCAACTAAATTCATATCATTTTCTATTGATGGCAGAGTAATTGCAAATACCAATGGAATTCCAATCAAAGCCAATCCTACAAGTGCAGCAACGATAAAATGGAAACTTGACGGCATTACAATATGGGGTATCAGTTTTCAATTATAATCATACTATTTGTATTAATGGCATCCATTACCGTTGCTTATGGTTTTTCTGCTTCAGAGTTTGTCGCAAAGTACGGAGACCGATTTACTCACGGAGAAAAAGTTACAGTTTTAGTTAAGGTAAAAGGGGAACCAGAGTCATCGGATCTAGCAAAAAGTGCTAAAGAAATCAGGTATTTTCAAAGAGGAATACTTGAGTTTATTCACCTTGCTGGAGCAACCAATGTAGTCTCTGACACTATGAAAAACCAGTTTACTGGCATAATGACAACTACATTAGCTGAACATATTGTAACTCGCTATGACATTATCTCAGTTACAATTATTGATACAAATGAAAAATTAAGCAATGAAAGATGCTCAATCATAGTAGCTGGTGCAGATTTGTCTGGATGTGATTTGTACGGTGTAATCCTCAAAAAGGATCTTAGAGGGGTAAATTTTACAAATGCAAATTTGAGAGGTGCGGATCTTCAGGGGGCTAATCTCTCTGGTGCTGATATGAGTTGGGCATATCTAAAATCTGCATTATTAAATGAAGCAAACCTAACTAATGCAAATCTAGCATTTGCAAAGTTGATTCACACCGAGGTCACAAATGCTGATTTAACTAATGCAAACTTTTTCAGAGCAACTCTTTATCGTTCGGATTTTACAAACTCTGATTTAATTAACGTGGATTTTAGATACTCTATTCTCACCTATGCAATACTTGCAAATACAAATCTTAAAGGGGCAAATTTTGAGAATTCAGGAACATGGGCAACTAATCTGAATCATTGCTATAATAATATAATATGTGAATAAAATGCAAATCAAACTTTTAGTTATTTTGATTTTAACAGTTTCTATTGGATTAACCATAGGTTATACGGAAGCTGGCACTAATATTATTGAATTCAAGAAAAAATATGTAACAAATTCACCTGATGTTTGTGGCGATAAGTTATGTGATGAAGTAGCAGAAGATACTTCGACACCTATTGGAAAAAACCTACACACCCCTATGGCACAATACAATCTTGGTATTCCGGTATACCAAATAACGTGTAAGAGTCATCTTGTATTTGTTTTAAAAATATCTAATTGGCATCCGGCATGTATAAAACCAGAAAATGTACAACGACTTGTAGATAAGGGTTGGGCTGCAACTCTGGAAGAGAAAAATAATATCTTTGTTGCAACAAGTGAAAAAAAATCTTCCATGTTAAAACCATTGGAAGAATATAGAAAAGAGTATCCTCTCTACGATGGATTAGGCTTGAGTATTACTCACGATACAATTGCAGGAGAATCATATCTAATTTTTGATGGATATGGTTGGCATGGTTTTCATAATGTCGAAATTACAATTTCTGACGATTCGGCAGAAGTTGAGTTTATGTTGAGTCAAACAGATCCACGTGGAAATCTTTACCTGCCTTGGAAAGTTCCTGACTCAATTAAAACTGGATTGTATCACGTGTATGCTACTGATGGAATTCATGAATACAAAATAGATATTCCAATTACTGTTACAGAAAATTAATACGATAATCTTTAGTAATAATTTATGAGACTAAAAGTATTGAATTTTTAATTATTTTCCATACATGATGTAAATTTCTCTTGCAGATCTTACTAGATACATAAGACCTATGCCAAAGAACCCGTATGTCATGAGTATATCAGGGATTATTACATAAAGGGAAGGTTTTATGATAATTATTTCAAGAAAATCAAAAACAAAAATCGAAATGGTGCATATTAGAAACATGTAAAATGCCTTAATGAAATTTTTTTGGGCTTGTATAGTATGATTTTTGGTTTCTCCTTCTTCGGCACTGAAGGATCTTCCAAGAAAAGTTGCGCCAGCTATGGATAAACCAGTTAAAGTTGCAGTTACAGAGGTAGTTAATAGATCATCAAGATCATCAATTCTTTTTGTAGGCTCATCTTGTATAGTCACATCATTTTGTGCAAAAGCAAAATCAATTAATGAACTGCTGAAAATGATAAACACAAAAAACATCCAGAGGATTTTAGGTATTGTCAAAGCAGATATTAGCCAAATTACT
>JBQTHA010000027.1:0-5200 GCA_052390375.1 Nitrosopumilaceae archaeon | reverse complement strand
AAAATCCTTTGCTACACATTTATCCGATGATACAAAATGGCAGTTAGTCTTTGTTACTCATAATCCAACCTGCAGTAATTATGATTTTCAGAGTGTATCAAAATATACTGAAATTACTTCAAAATATCTAGAGTCATATCATTTTCCAAATTCAAACTATGATTCTCTTTGCACAACTCTAGGAAAATTATCATATAATTATAACGTTCCAAAAGACCTCGATTTACTAATTATAATGCTTGATAATGACTTGGGCGAAGAAAAACTAAACTCTGTAAAACTAGGAGGACTATACGCCCATAGCGGTCTTGATAAAAATCTTAACCACGTTATCCTAGTTTGTGATTGCTCTAACTTTTATTATTCAGATCCAGTGTGGACACTATCTCATGAATTATCTCATTTTGTTTTGTATTCGTTAAACTATGATTCAGACGTTATTGAGACACTAGTTCATACCTATGATGATACATATGATAAATGTACAAAGTCATATTCATCAGCATGTAGCAGTGTAGTTGCAAAAATACGTGTTGATAATGCAGCATACTCTTACTCTGTAATGCCACCATACAACTCTGCTATTGGAGTTTTAGCATCTGAAACACAAGAAGGTGTTATTTCTCCTCAGTTAATTCAATTAAACAAGTTCATTACACAATGGTGGTCAGAAGGCAAAATAAATGAAGCAGATTATGGCAATGCACTTGGGTATCTAGTAAGTGAGGAGGAATTATCTGATCTCAAATCAAGAGATATAATGTTTGCAGATGGCCCAGTTGATGATCCAGGTCCAAATTGGTTTGACATTATTAAATACCCTGGAACAAACCATAAGGAAAAATTATTTTCAATAATTCCTTATGATTTTGAATCGGATCTAAACAGGGTTTATGAAGATGATCTCCAGATTGGATTGCCATCATGGTTTAAACAAACAGCAACGTGGTGGTTAGATGATAAAATAACAGATGACGAATTTACCAAGAGCGTCAAATACCTAAGGGATATGGGATTAATTCAACCACGTTAGATGAAATAAATCAAAAAAGTATATTTTAACTCTAAAATATTAAAAAAGAGATAACTTTGTTCATTATACATTGGCAGATACTCTAAATGATACAAGAATCAAATAAAGTAAGTTTTAAGAAAATTTTGATATTGTTTTCACTGATTGCAATAGGTGGATCTTTAGTTTATTTTACTTTTACAGATATGGTTAGTGCGACTTCTGGCGCTGTTCTAGTTAATAAGATAGAACAAAGTGACGGATGGGGAGTTACAGCAGTTGATGCAGAAACCGCTAAAGTTTATGTTACAAATTTCAAATCAACTACTGTTACTGTTCTAGATGGTACTACAAACAAACCACTTTCAGTAATTGAGGTTGGTAAAACCCCCTACGGAATTGGAATTAATACTGATACCAAAATGTTGTACGTAGCACTAGAGTATAATGATACTCTTGCAATAATCAACACCACTACTGGTGAAATTATCAAAAACATTAATCTTGTTGAGCCTTATGACATTGCAGTTAATTCTAAAACTAATAAGGTCTATGTCACTAGTGACGAGGCTCATCTCGTTTCATTAGTAGATGGTTCTACAAATGAAATTATCTCAACATTTGATGTTGACAAGCCATGTGGAATAGCTGTAAACGAGGCAACAAACATGGTCTACGTTACCAGCGAATCTACTAATAACGTGTATGTAATTGATGGCTCTAAAAATAATATTGTAACTACAATAGATGTTGGAAAAAGCCCTCGTGGTGTTGTAGCCAATCCTTATACAAATATGGTATATGTGACTAATCAGCTCTCAGGTACAGTAGATGTTATTGATGGCTCTAAAAATGAGGTAATTGATACTATAACAGTAGGAAAAACCCCAAGAAGAGTTGTAGTAAATCCTGATACTAATATTCTCTATGTCAGCAACCAAATCTCAAACTCGCTTTCAGTTATTGATGGCGCAACAAACGAGGTAATTGATTCAATTCCAGTAGAGCAGCCTTTTGAGTTGATGATAAACCCAAAAACAAACAAGATATACGCCAGTTATTCTGGGAACTCTATTCTTTCAATAGTAAATGATATTGAAAGGAACCAAAATACCCTTGATAATTTTAGCACAATAATTGGAATGCTTGGAGCAGGAGCAATATCTGCTATCATTGCATTTTTTGTCATACAAAAAAAGAAACTAAAACAAGAACAAAAATTCTAGTCTTGCTTACCATTTTAATATAATCGTTAAAAATTAATAATTTTTAGCAGATCGTTGTTAGTGCTAATTGGTCTTCTGATTAAGCTAATTTGTTTAAAACTAAGCTGAACTACTTGATCATTCTAATGAACTTTGGTGCTGTATGTACAGTATGCAGAAAATCTGGGTGCTATGTAAGCGCTGTGGTTCTGGTGCTCTCAATGCCTACTTTGGAGCAACGTCTATTGGCTATGGCAGTGAATGTCCTAGCTGTGGTTCCGATTGGAAAGACGGCCAAATCATTGCATCTACACTTGGTAGATCCTCGTCTGAAATCTTAGGGGATATCAGATTAGCCGATGAAAAATCAAGTGTTAAGGTGATTTGGTTAGAGACATAACGTGCTGAAAAGATAACTTGGTGTATAGGATGAGGTATGTGTCGACACTGCTCATTATTATGATCTGTTGTACATCTTTTATCTTGTAGCATCCTGCCCAGATTCCTGCATTTTTTTATTAAAATTGATTTGTGCTAGTCAAACCAAACAAGTTAGACACAAAATCTGGAAAAATTTGTTTCATTTAGTAGATACAATTAATTAATTTCCAAGTGCAAGTTAATTATTGCTCTTTAAGAAGAAAAAAATTGAACGCCTAGTATCACTAAAAAAAGATGTCAGAGACGGAATTTTATCATATTGCAAGATGAAACATCCTAACGAGTGCATCTTAATTCTTCGTGGCAAGTCAAAAAGCGGAAACATAATCATAGACTCGCTAGTTATTCCACCATTTTCAGAAACTGGTCCCACATTTGCAGGCTTTCCTAATTCGTTTTTACCACTTGATCTTAGTTATGTAGGGGTAGTTCATTCGCATCCACGTGGCTCTGCAGAACCATCGCTTCCTGATCTGAGCAACTTTTTTGGGCTAATTTCATTGATAGTCAAGTCTCCATATGAGGATGAGGATATTTTTGCATGGGATAGCAATGGGAATTCAATAAAAATCACAATAATCTAGATTTTTTTGAAGATAGGGAAAAAAGCTGACAAAACTTTATATGCATTTTTGAGAAAATGGAACTATCTTGATGAATTACAGGATGTACTTGATCTTCTTATTTGCGTCATTGGCAATTAGTATTGGACTGCAAATGGTTTTGCCGTTTCCATGGGGATTAGGCGTAGCATTAGCAATTTTTATTGCATTTCCTCTAGTGCTTCGCCGAAAAATGATGGGCAGAATGCGTGGCTCTGGAGATTTTGGAGGAGGCGGATTCTTTGGAATGAATTCATCTACACCCAGTGTAAAGTATGTCTGTCTTACTTGCAGTAATAAATTCAAAGGCCGTGAATGCCCACGATGTGGCTCCACAATGAAGCGTGCAGACTTTTAGTAGCCAAACCCAAAAACAAAATGTCGCTAGAACAATTAAGAAAAAAGGCAATTTATCAAAATACTATTGATACCTGGATTGCTGCATGTGAGGAAAAAAAAATTGACTGGTACGAGACTGAAAACTATAAAAAATTTATTACATTTCTAAACAAAAATAATCTAAAGATGCAAAAGTTTCCGCTATGCATAAAAGAGGTAGGTAGTGAGTATGAGCGAGGCCGTGATAAAACAAAGTTTGCAGAAACTCTTGCAACCTCTGAAGACCCAAACGCTGCAGCATATACAGTCAAACTAAATGATGCTACAATGGCAATTATTCGTAAGTTTGAACTTTAACTAGATTTTTATTGTTAACCACAAAGACTTTACTATGAAAACATTTCCAACTGTATGTACATGTAAAAGTTGCAAGTGTGCAATATACACATATGAAGATTCGGGCGTTTGCAAGGCATGCAATGAAGGCAAGCATCTGTCTGGTGCAATAAAAATAGATTATACTAAAAGTGAAGAATCTTCTAAACTGACTGGATGAATTTTATCGCTTTAACTTTGGGTTTACAATAGCATCTAGTGCATTTCCTAAAAACACAAAGGCCAAGCCAGTTATTGCAATCATTAATCCTGGAGGAACAATCCACCACCATAGTCCTCGTGCTGCAGCACCATATGTGTTAGCGTCATGAAGAATCTGTCCCCATGTGGGAAATGATGGATCCCCTAGTCCAAGAAAGCTTAGTCCTGCTTCTGTAGTTATTGCTGCTGGTACAGATATTGCAATGCTTGCAAAGGCATAAGGCAAAAGCTGAGGCAATATGTGCTTGAAAATAATTTTAGAGTTTTTTTGACCCATCATCTTTGACGCCTCCACATATCCTCTAGTTTTGATTTGCAATGCCATACTGCGAGAGACCTTGGCAATGCCTACCCAACCAAAGATTGTAAGAAATCCAATCATAAGAAAAATACTATTACTAATTGTCACTGCCAAAATAATTAGAAAAGGAAGAACTGGTAGTGCATAAATTACATCATTAAATCGCATCATTGATTCATCAGTTAATTTTCCTTTAAATCCTGCATATACTCCATAAACTAAACCCATGACAACTGAACCAATGGCTACTGCAATTCCAATGAATAATGCAAGTGGAGTTCCCCATAGAATGCCTACTGCAAGATCACGTCGCAACTCATCTGTACCCATTATGCCAAATGCTTTGCCTCCAACAATAATAGTAGAGTCTACAATAGAGTTTTCCTTTTGAACTCCATACAAATTAACTAAAAACACATAGTCGCCCTTTAAAACAACATTATCTGTAGATTTTGAAAATACAATGTCTTCTGCAGAAAATCCCTCTATGAGAAAATCAAACTTGTCAGATTGTAAAAATAGGTTTTTTTTAATAGATTCGTCTGTCGAAAATATTTTTTCATTGTGCAATACTATATCATCAGTGTAAGGAAGTGACCTTGAAAGTAATTTTATATTGCTACCGTCAGGTCGAATCACCGAAATCTGTAAGAGTGGTGAGCCCGAATACTTGGCAGTAAACTCGTAAATAAAATCACTTGGA